>NZ_RZRV01000017.1:4651-120877 GCF_004023085.1 Mesorhizobium sp. M7A.F.Ca.US.010.02.1.1
GCGTGACGGTCGAGCTCGGCCGGGCCGTCACGCGCTGCGACGCCGAAGGTGTTGGGTTTGGCGATAAGCAACTGGCAGCCCGAACGATCCTGTGGGCAGCCGGCGTTGCCGCTTCGCCAGCCGCTGAATGGCTGGGAGCGAAGGCGGACCGCGCGGGCAGGGTGCTGGTCGAGCCTGACCTCAGCGTGCCCGGCAGCCCGGAGATCTTTGTCATCGGCGACGCCGCTCATGTGCTGCGGCCGGACGGGCGGCCGGTTCCCGGTGTGGCGCCTTCCGCCAAGCAGGAGGGCCGACATGTTGCGGCTACCATCAAGGCCAGGCTCGGCGGCGACACGACCGCGCGTCCTTTCCACTACAGGCATGCCGGCGATCTGGCGACGATCGGCAAACGCGCCGCCGCCATCGATTTCGGCTGGATCAAGCTCACCGGCTGGCTCGCCTGGTGGCTGTGGGGAGTGGCCCACATCTATTTCCTGATCGGTTTTCGCAACCGGCTTGCGGTTTCGCTGAGCTGGCTATGGATCTACGCGACAGGCCAGCGCAGCGCGCGGCTGATCACCCAGGGCGACGACGACAAGGGCTGATTTCTTCGCCCGACCGTCCATCCGCACGTCATCTGTTGCTGATGGACTGGCGGCTTCATGCGCGCGACTTGTTGAATGGACTTAAGCAGGTTTCAGAGCGAAGTTCGCTTCGGGGCAGGGCTTGTCAGGTTGTCGAGGAGAAAACATGTCGCAACTGCTCCGTCCCGTCTCCCGCCGCGATCTCCTTGCGGGCGCCGCCGCAGGGGCACTGATCATGCTGCATCCGTTCTCCGCCCGCGCTCAAGGCAACCAGGCGCATCTCCGGATCATGGAGACCACGGACATCCATGTGAACGTGCTGCCTTACGATTACTACGCCGACAAAGCGAACGACACGCTGGGTCTGTCGCGCACGGCGTCTCTCATCGATGCTGTGCGCAAGGAAGCCGTGAATTCGATGCTGATCGACAATGGCGACCTGCTGCAGGGCAATCCGATGGGCGACTACATCGCCTATGAGAAGGGGCTGAAGGACGGCGACCTGCATCCGGTCATGAAAGGCATGAACCTGCTCGGCTACGAGTGCTCGACACTGGGCAACCACGAGTTCAACTACGGCCTGTCGTTCCTGGACAAGGTGCTGGCCGGTGCCAATTTTCCCTTCGTCTGCGCCAATTTGATCCGCGGGACCGAGCTTGCCGCTAACCCGCGCGACGACAAGCTCTATCTCAAGCCCTATGTCATCCTCGACAAGAAGATAAAGGACGGCGCGGGCGCCGAGCAGCCGATCAGGATCGGCATTATCGGCTTCGTGCCGCCGCAGATCATGGTTTGGGATCTCAAGAACCTGGAAGGCAACGTCAAGACGCGCGACATCGTCGAGGCGGCCAAGGCCTGGGTGCCGCAGATGAAGGAGGAGGGCGCCGACATCGTCATTGCGCTCTCGCATTCCGGCATCGATGTGAAGCAGGGCGAGATGATGGAGAACGCCTCGTTCTTCGTCGCCGGTGTCGACGGCATCGATGCGGTGTTCACCGGTCACCAGCATCTGGTGTTCCCCGGCAAGAAGGATTTCCAGTCGCTCGATGGTGTCGACACGCAGAAAGGCACGCTGCAGGGCAAGCCCGCCGTCATGGGCGGCTTCTGGGGCTCGCATATGGGGCTGGTCGACCTGATGCTGGAACGTGACGGGTCGAAATGGAAGGTCGTTTCAGCCACTTCCGAGGCGCGGCCGATCTTCGAACGCGTCGACAACAAGAACAAGCCGACTGTCCCGGACGACAAGCGCATCATCGCGGCCCTCGAACAGGACCACCAGGCGACACTGGCCTATGTGCGCCGCCCTGTCGGCAAGACCTCCGCGCCGCTCTATTCCTATTTCGCGCTGGTCGCCGACGATCCGTCGGTGCAGGTCGTCAGCCAGGCGCAGACCTGGTACCTCAAGGATATTCTCAAGAACACGCAATGGAAGGACGTGCCGCTGCTGTCGGCCGCCGCTCCCTTCAAGGCCGGCGGGCGCAACGGCGCCGACTACTATACCGACGTGCCGGCAGGCGACATCGCCATCAAGAATGTTGCCGACCTCTACCTCTATCCCAACACCGTGCGTGCGGTCGAAATCACCGGTGCGCAGGTCAAGGAATGGCTTGAAATGTCGGCCGGCATCTTCAACCGGATCGAGCCTGATAAGGCCGACCAGACCCTCATCAACACCGATTTTCCGTCCTACAATTTCGACGTCATCGACGGCGTCACCTACAAGATCGATCTGTCGCAGCCGTCGAAATACGATGCCAAGGGCGGGCTGGCCAACGCTGGCGCCAATCGCATCGTCGACCTGAGTTTCGATGGAAAACCAATTGATCCCAAACAGAAATTCGTCATCGCGACCAACAATTACCGGGCTGGTGGCGGCGGCAATTTCCCCGACATCAATGCCTCGAAGATCATCTACGAAGCACCGGACACCAATCGCGACGTCATCGTCCGCTATATCGTCAGCGAGGGCACGATCAATCCGTCGGCGGACGACAACTGGTCGTTCGCACCGCTGCCTGGAGCCAGCGCCGTGTTCGAAACCGGCCCCAAGGCCAAGGATTTCATTGCGCAGGTGAAATCGCTGAAGATCGAGCCGGCGGGCGAGGGCGAGGCAGGATTCGCGAAATACCGCATCCTGCTTTGAAGGGTGACGGCGACCGCGCGGCCATGTCGAGATCGTGCTCGACATCGCTTGGTCAGCGGCAATGAAAATCGAAGAGCGTGTCGATTTACGCCTTGTAGACCACCTGGCGCACGTCGATGTAGCTGGCGCGGAAGCCGGCTTCGCAATAGTGCAGGTAGAACTCCCAGAGCTTCTTGAAGCGGTCGTCGAAGCCGAGCGGAACGATCTTCTCCCATGACGCCCGGAACCGGTGGCGCCATTCGGCGAGCGTGCGCGCGTAGTCGTCGGGAAAGACGCGCTCGCGCAGGTGGGCGAGGCCATGATCCTTGCCCAGTGCCTTCAGGATCGACGGTGTCGGCAGCATGCCGCCCGGGAAGACGTAGCGCTGGATGAAATCCGGCCTTGCGCGATAGGTGTCGTAGGCGGCTTCGTTGATGGTGATGATCTGCAGGCCGGCAGTGCCCCCAGGCCTCAGGCAGGCCTTCATCTTGCCGAAAAACACCGGCCAGTATTTCTCGCCGACCGCCTCGAACATCTCGATCGAGGCGATGCGGTCATAGGTGCCGGTTTCGTCGCGATAATCCTGCAGCTTGATGTCGACCTTGTCGGCAAGGCCAGCCTTGGCGATGCGAGCCGTGGCAAAATCGTGCTGCTCGCGGCTGATCGTCAGCCCGGTCACGCGGCAGCCGATCTCGCGCGCCGCGAATTCGGCGAAGCCACCCCAGCCGCAGCCGATTTCCAGCACATGGTCCTTCGGACCGATCCCTGTATCCTTCGCCAGAGCGCGATATTTGGCGGCCTGGGCGCCTTCCAGGTCGTTGGCACCGGTCGTGTAGAGCGCCGAAGAATAGGTCATGCTCGGATCGAGCCATTCCTTGTAGAAGGCGTTGCCGAGGTCGTAATGCGCGGAGATATTGCGTTTCGAACCGGTGCGCGTGTTCTGGTTGAACCAGTGGCGGATGCGCTGGACGGTGTTGATCAGCCAACTGGTGCCGCCCGCGATACGCTCGCCGATGACCGAATTGACCACGAACAGCTCCAGGAAGCTGGTCACATCAGGGCTTTCCCAATCGCCGTCCATATAGGATTCGGCAACGCCGATCGTGCCGCCGGAAAAGGCGCGGCCCGGCAAGCGCCAATTCTTCAACACCAGTTCGGCATCTGGGCCAGGTCCCTTGCCGCCGACGAGGACGGCACGGCCGTCCGGCAGCCTGACCTTGAGCGAACCGCGCGGCAGGTTCATCGCCGCCGACAGCACCATGCGCGCTTTCGCTGGAAGACCTTTCACGATCTCCGCGAAATTGAATTCATCGAGCCTGACCGCGTCGCTCAATGCTACGCCAAAATGTTCCTTTTGCGCCATCTCATGCCCCTGGATTTCCGCGGTGTCGGCGCAAATTGCCGGGCCACGGTTCTCTTGGATCATTCGCCAGCTTCGAACGCCGCCGCGACCGGTTCGTCGGCGAGCGGGCTCGAATGAAGTGCGCGCACCCTACCAGAGCTTCAGCGCTTCCCGGTGAATCCGTGCGACAATCTTCCACGTCATGCGGGGAAACTTCAAGGGGCAGGCTGCAACCGGGGCTGTGCCAAGCAGATTGCTCGCGCCGGCGGGCATCTGTGCCTTTGCACAGCCAAGGCGCAGCGCGTTAAAAAACGCCTATGGCCGCAGAATTCCTTGTGCGATAGATTTAGCCATGCGTTATGTAATCGTCATTGCCGCCATCGCGTTTTTCCTGATCTGGGACGGCATGTACAATCAGGGCCGGTATCTCGACACCACGGTGAGAGAACTTAGCCGCATTGTGCGATATGCTACCGGCAAGGTTTAGCTCCGGCGGCTGCAGCCGCGACATCCTTGTCGATTGACGCCAACGTCCTGCCGTCACAAAAGACCCCAGCACTTTGATCGAGGAGGCGGGGTTGATCCGGCATATCGTTTTCTTCAGCGCGCGGCGAAAAGAGGATGTCGAGGCTGTGCGCACCGGCTTGCTGGCGCTCGGCGACATTCCTCATTCCAGCCTTTTCGAGGTCACCTTGAACACCAAGGTCGATCCACTGTCCGATGAGGTCGACGTGGTCGTCTATGCGGAGTTCGCCGACGACGCCGCGCTGGCCGCCTACAAGGCGCACCCGCTCTATGCGCAGACCACCAGCAAGGTCAAACCGATGCGCGAACTGCGCTATTCCGCCGATGTCGTTGCCGGAAGCTGATGCCTTGTCCAGGTGGTGCCTTTTTCGAAGTCCGGTGAACTGACGTGGGCGAACTGGCCGGGATTGCGATCAAGTCTTGAACCGATTTGCGGAATGATGCACATCGCGCCTGCATGACCCAAACCGCAGCCGCAGGCACTCATCCGCTCGATCACCTGGTGCTGCCGACGCAGAGCCTTGAGGTTGCGCGAGCCCGGCTCACCGCGCTTGGCTTCGTCGTGGCCCCGACCGGCATCCATCCCTTCGGAACGGAAAACTGCTGTGTTTTCCTGGCCGACGGCACGTATCTCGAACCGCTCGCGGTCGGCGACGAACAGGTGGCGACAAAGGCTATCGCAGACGGCAATGTCTTCGTCACGCGTGATCGCGCCTATCGCGACAGCAACGGCGACGAGGGATTTTCCGCCATTGTTCTAGGCACGGGCAATGCCGACGCCGACCATGCACGCTATGTCGGTGCCGGCATCTCGGCGGGAGACATGCTGGGTTTTTCGCGCGCCTTCACCGACCCGGCCGGCAAAAGCGACATCGCATCGTTCAAGCTCGCCTTCGCGGCCGGAGCCGAAGCCACGGACGCCTTCCTGTTTGCCTGCGAGCGCGTCAACGCGCCTGATGTTGACCGTACGGCTTTGCAGGCCCACGCCAACGGCGCGACCGGAATTGTCGAGATCTTGGCGATCAGCGATGCGCCCGGAAAGCAGCATGGGCTTATTTCCGTGGCGGTGGACGATCCGGCCGCCGACAGGCAGGGCGGCAGGTTTCCCTTGCCGAATGCAGATTTGAGCGTGCGTGACGGCCCGGCTTTCACCGCGCGCTTCGGCCTGCCTGCCGGCGCGCCGACAGATCTACGCTTCGCAGCGGTGGTCTTTTCGGTTGGGAACGCCGATGTGACATCGAGGCTGCTTGCAGCCAATTCCGTCCAACACGATATAGCGGGCAATGATATCGTCGTGCGGCCTGCACCCGGACAGGGCGCGGCCTTCATCTTCCGGGAGATCCCATGAGCAAGCCGCAAGCGTCCAATTCAATGGCGCCCAATTCGTCGGTAACCGTCGGCAATGTCGTCTTCGACAACAAGGCGGCTCTGTCGCTGATCGCCGGCCCTTGTCAGTTTGAATCACGCCAGCACGCCTTCGATATGGCCGGCGCGCTGAAGGAACTGACCGGCAGGCTCGGCATAGGGCTCGTCTACAAGACCAGCTACGACAAGGCCAACCGCACCTCGCTGTCGGCGACGCGCGGTGCCGGTATGGACGCAGCCCTTCCCGTCTTCGACGAGTTGCGCAAGGAATTTTCGCTCCCCGTGCTGACCGATGTCCATACCGAGGAGCAGTGCGCGATCGTCGCGCCGCATGTCGATGTCCTGCAGATTCCGGCTTTCCTGTCGCGCCAGACGGACATGCTGGTCGCCGCCGCCAGGACCGGCAAGGTTATCAATGTGAAGAAGGGGCAGTTCCTCGCCCCCTGGGACATGAAGAACGTCGTCGCCAAGATCACCGGATCCGGCAATGCCAATGTGCTGACCACCGAGCGCGGCGCGTCCTTCGGCTACAACACGCTGGTGTCCGACATGCGCGCTCTGCCCATCATGGCCGAGATCGGCGCGCCGGTGATCTTCGATGCCACGCATTCGGTGCAGCAACCGGGCGGGCAGGGTGGTTCCTCGGGCGGCGAGCGCCGCTTTGTCGAGACGCTGGCGCGCGCTGCAGTCGCTGTCGGCGTTGCCGGCGTGTTCATCGAGACCCATCAGGATCCCGACAACTCGACCTCTTCCGACGGCCCGAACATGCTCCCGTTGAAGGACATGCCGGCCCTGCTCGAGCGGCTGATGGCATTCGACCGCATCGCCAAGGGCCTCTAAGGGCGGACGCATACTCCGCCGACTGCCGGCGCTTGTGGAAGGCACGAGCCGGCTATACGCTTGGCTAGCAAATAAGCGTTTTGGCAGGAGGAAGCCATGTCCGTCGCCCGCGTCACCGAAATCACATCCTCGTCGAACAAGAGCTTTCAGGACGCCATCGAACAGGGAATTGCGCGCGCATCCAAAACCCTGAAGAACGTCGAGGGCGCCTGGATCCAGGACCAGAAGATCGTCGTCCAAGACGGCAAGATTGTTGCTTATCGCGTCAATATGAAGGTTACCTTCATCCTCGCGGAGTGAACGGTCGACGCCGAAAAAGTCGGGAACCTTCGCCCGCGCCCCTCATTGTCCAAGTATGGTTCGAAACCACAATGAGGAGCACAATCATGGCAACCCAGACAGGTCACACCCAAGCCATCGCCGCTTCGCGGGTCATCGGCACATCGGTCTACAATACCGAAGGCACGAGCATCGGCAGCATCGAGGATGTGATGCTTGACAAGATGACGAACGGCATCATGTTCGCGGTCATCGGTTTTGGCGGCTTCCTCGGTATCGGCGAGAAATATCACGCCATTCCGTGGGCAAGCCTCGACTACGATGAGGACAAAGGCGGGTATGTCGTGCCGTTTTCCAAGGAACAACTCAGGGCGGCACCTGCTTATTCGATCAACGAATTGACCGGGGCGGATGGCGAGGCGGCCCGCGACGAATCCTACAATTATTACAAGGTCACGCCTTACTGGCATTAACAGCAACGATAAAGCGGCCCCGTCGAGAGACGGGGCCGCTTTGGATTCCGGCTTATTCGCTGACGTGTAAGGGGGCCATCGCCTTGGGCGGCGACTGCTGATTGTCGCACGACGTCAGGAATGCCGCCGCGATCAGGAACAGACTCACGATACCACTCAACTGGGACATGGCGAAACTCCTCCTGTTTCGCCCCGCGCCCCCGCACCATAGCCACAAGCCGGCCTGCCGTACATGACTTATGATGACAGCGATTTGCGCTTCGTGAATCGTTCGGAGGCTGAAGCCGCGGCAATAATTGCCAGCCGGCCGATTGCCTTTTGCAGCACTTTGGCTAAGACGTGCGGCATTCTTCAGATCAATCGAGGACATCGCAAATGACCGCCATCATCGACATTGTCGGGCGTGAAATCCTGGACAGCCGTGGAAATCCGACCGTCGAGGTCGATGTCATTCTCGAAGATGGCTCGATGGGCCGCGCGGCGGTGCCATCGGGTGCTTCGACCGGCGCCCACGAGGCCGTCGAACTGCGCGACGGCGGTGCCCGCTATCTCGGCAAGGGTGTGCTCAGGGCCGTCGAAGCGGTGAACGGCGAACTGTTCGAGGCGATCGGCGGCATGGAAGCCGAAAACCAGATCCATATCGACCAGACCATGATCGAGCTTGACGGCACGCCCAATAAGAGCCGGCTTGGCGCCAACGCCATTCTCGGTGTGTCGCTGGCGGTGGCCAAGGCGGCCGCTGATGCCGCCGGCCTGCCGCTGTACCGTTATGTCGGTGGCACCAAGGCGCATCTCCTGCCGGTACCGATGATGAACATCATCAATGGTGGCGCGCATGCCGACAACCCGATCGATTTCCAGGAATTCATGATCCTGCCGATCGGCGCGCCGACGCTGCGCGAAGGTGTACGCTGGGGTTCGGAAATCTTCCATACGCTGCGCAAGAAGCTGAAGGATGCCGGCCACAACACCAATGTCGGCGACGAGGGCGGCTTTGCCCCGAACCTGAAAAGCGCCCCGGTGGCGCTCGATTTCATCATGGAATCGATCGAGCAGGCCGGCTTCAAGCCGGGCGACGAGATCGCGCTCGGCCTCGATTGCGCCGCGACCGAGTTCTTCAAGGACGGCAACTACGTCTATGAGGGCGAGAAGAAGACGCGCGATCCCAAGGCCCAGGCCAAATACCTGGCCAAGCTTGCCGCCGACTATCCGATCATCTCGATCGAGGACGGCTTGGCCGAGGACGATTGGGAAGGCTGGAAGTACCTGACCGACCTGATCGGCAAGAAGACGCAGCTGGTCGGCGACGATTTGTTCGTCACCAACACGGCGCGGCTACGCGACGGCATCCGCATGGGCGTTGCCAATTCGATCCTGGTCAAGGTCAACCAGATCGGCTCGTTGACGGAAACGCTCGACGCCGTCGAGACCGCGCACAAGGCCGGCTACACCGCCGTCATGTCGCACCGCTCGGGCGAAACCGAGGATTCGACCATCGCCGATCTCGCGGTTGCCACCAATTGCGGACAGATCAAGACCGGCTCGCTGTCGCGCTCCGACCGCATGGCCAAGTACAACCAGCTGATCCGCATCGAGGAAGAACTCGGCAAGCAGGCAAGCTATGCCGGCAAGTCGGTGATCAAGGGCTGATCCGGAAAACACTCGGATATCGGATGAAAGGGCGGGAGCATTCCCGCCTTTTTTCATTTCGGTTCGCCAAACCGGTCACCTGTAACCGTCCGTTAAGCACAATCGGGCGAAAAAGATCGTGAGCCGCCTGAGTTCGCGGGCTAGAGCCGGATGATTTCAGGTCTGTTCGACCTGAAGTCTGAATCCGACTCTAAATCAAAGAGATAGAGCATGTTGTCGTCCGAAAACCGCTTCACACATTTCGGCATCACGCTCTAGAGGAACCGGGCGATGTGGACGCGTCAGCACAAGCAGAGAAACACCGGCCGGCTGATCATTCCCTCGCTTTGCGTGGTGTTCCTGGCCTATTTCGGCTTTCATGCCTATCACGGCGAATTCGGCATCTATTCGAAATATCAGCTGGAAGCCCAGACGGTTGCGCTGCAAGGCCAGCTCGATGCGATCAAGGCGCGCCGCATGGAACTCGAGCGCCGCGTTCGGCTGATGCATGAAGGCACGCTCGAGAAGGACATGCTCGATGAGCAGGCACGCAAGGCGCTCAATCTGTCCCAAGCCGATGAAATCACCATTATGTTGCCGACCTCGGTGAAATAACTGATTTCCAGTTAATCGCCAATATTTTCAACGATTTTAATTGCTTAGGCGCATGCCAGCTATGCAAATTCGGCATGGCGCAACGCTTTGACGCGTGTTAGCCTCCCTAAAATCGGTGGGGAGGAGCTGATCTCCCCAGAGCAGATTTCATCCTGCTCTAATGTCCACGAAGAGACGCCAACAGGGAGTGATGCATGGCCACCGCAGCCAGAAAAGCGCCTGCCAAATCCAAATCCGACGGCAAATCGGGGCTTTCCGCCCCCAAGCCCGCCGAGTTCACCAAGGATGAAGAGCTTGCCGCCTACCGGCACATGCTGCTCATCCGTCGTTTCGAGGAAAAGGCCGGCCAGCTTTACGGCATGGGTTTCATCGGCGGCTTCTGTCACCTCTATATCGGCCAGGAAGCGGTCGTCACCGGCATGAAGATGGCGCTGATCGACGGCGATCAGATGATCACCGCCTATCGCGACCACGGCCACATGCTGGCGATGGAGCTGTCGCCGCGCGGCGTCATGGCCGAGCTGACCGGGCGTCGGGGCGGCTTGTCCCGGGGCAAGGGCGGCTCCATGCACATGTTCTCCAAGGAAAAGCACTTTTACGGCGGCCACGGCATCGTCGGTGCGCAGGTGTCTCTTGGTACTGGTCTCGCCTTTGCCAACCGCTACCGCGACAACAACAATGTCTCGCTGACCTATTTCGGCGACGGCGCGGCCAACCAGGGCCAGGTCTATGAAAGCTTCAACATGGCCTCGCTGTGGAAGCTGCCGGTGATCTACATCATCGAGAACAACCGCTATGCGATGGGCACCTCGGTGTCGCGCTCTTCGGCGGAAACCAACTTTTCGCATCGTGGTGCCTCGTTCAAGATCCCGGGCATCCAGGTCGACGGCATGGACGTGCGCGCTGTCAAGGCTGCCGCCGACCAGGCGACCGAATGGTGCCGCGCCGGCAACGGGCCGATCATTCTCGAAATGCAGACCTACCGCTACCGCGGTCACTCGATGTCCGATCCGGCAAAATACCGCTCCAAGGAAGAAGTGCAGAAGATGCGCTCGGACCATGACCCGATCGAGCAGGTCAAGGCACGGCTGATGGAAAAGAAGTGGGCGACCGAGGACGAGCTCAAGACCATCGACAAGGAGGTCCGCGACATCGTCGCCGACGCCGCCGAATTTGCCCAGAACGACGCGGAGCCGGATCCGTCCGAGCTCTGGACCGATATCGTATTGTAACGGGAGGGCAAGGACATGCCGATCGAAATTCTCATGCCCGCTCTCTCGCCGACCATGGAAGAGGGCAATCTTTCCAAGTGGTTGAAGAACGAGGGCGACAAGGTCGTCGCCGGCGACGTTATCGCCGAGATCGAGACCGACAAGGCGACGATGGAAGTCGAAGCTGTTGACGAAGGCACGCTGGGCAAGATCCTGATCGCCGCCGGTACCGAAGGCGTCAAGGTCAACACACCGATCGCCGTGCTGCTGCAGGACGGCGAAAGTGCCGGGGATATCGGCAAGTCTGCGGCGCCCGCCAAGGCGGAAGCACCTGCAAAGGCAGAGGCTCCGGCCGCAGCAGAGGACAAGGCGGAGGCCACAAAGCCGGCCGCCGCACCGGTGGCTGCCGCCCCGAAGACGGAGATCGCCGCCGATCCGGACATTCCGGCCGGCACGGAGATGGTCTCCACCACGGTGCGCGAAGCGCTGCGCGATGCGATGGCCGAGGAAATGCGCCGCGACGGCGATGTCTTCGTCATGGGCGAGGAGGTTGCCGAATACCAGGGCGCCTACAAGATCACGCAGGGCCTGCTGCAGGAATTCGGGCCGCGGCGCGTCGTCGATACGCCGATCACCGAGCATGGCTTTGCCGGCGTTGGCGTGGGTGCGGCGATGGCCGGCCTGAAGCCGATCGTCGAGTTCATGACCTTCAACTTCGCCATGCAGGCGATCGACCAGATCATCAACTCGGCCGCCAAGACGCTCTATATGTCCGGCGGCCAGATGGGCGCGCCGATCGTGTTCCGTGGACCGAACGGTGCCGCCGCACGCGTCGCTGCCCAGCACTCGCAGTGCTATGCCGCCTGGTACAGCCACATTCCGGGCCTGAAAGTGGTGATGCCCTACACCGCCGCTGACGCCAAGGGCTTGCTGAAGGCAGCGATCCGCGATCCGAACCCAATCATCTTCCTCGAGAATGAAATCCTTTACGGTCAGTCCTTCGACGTGCCGAAGCTGGACGATTTCGTGTTGCCGATCGGCAAGGCGCGCATCCATAAATCAGGCAAGGATGTCACCATCGTCTCCTTCGGCATCGGCATGACCTATGCGGTCAAGGCTGAAGCGGAACTGCGTGGCCTTGGCATCGATGCCGAGATCATCGACTTGCGCACGATCCGGCCGCTCGATCTCGACACCATCATCGCCTCGGTCAAGAAGACCAACCGCCTGGTGGTGGTGGAGGAAGGTTATCCGCAGAACTCGGTCGGCGACCATATCGCCAACCAGGTGTCGCAGCGCGCCTTCGACTTTCTGGACGCGCCGGTCATCACCATCGCCGGCAAGGATGTGCCGATGCCTTATGCGGCCAACCTCGAGAAGCTGGCGTTGCCGAATGTCGGCGAAGTCATCGAGGCGGTCAAAGCCGTCACGTATCGCTGAACCGGGCGGGAGGACAAAATGCCAATCAACATCACCATGCCGGCCCTGTCGCCCACGATGGAAGAGGGCAATCTGTCCAAGTGGCTCGTCAAGGAAGGCGACAAGGTTTCGCCGGGCGATGTCATTGCCGAGATCGAGACCGACAAGGCGACGATGGAAGTCGAAGCTGTCGATGAGGGCACGGTTGCAAAGCTCGTCGTTCCCGCCGGCACCGAGGGCGTCAAGGTCAATGCGCTGATCGCCGTGCTCGCCGGAGAGGGCGAGGATGCAGGCGCCGTCGCGAAAAGCGGTGGCGGTGCCGCACCAGCGAAAGCCGAGGCGCCGAAAGCGGAGGAGCCCAAGGCTGACGCACCAAAGGCGGAAGCATCAAAGGCGGAAGCATCAAAGGCGGAACCGGTCGCGACCGCACCCAAGGCAGAGGCGGCTCCAGTTGCCAATGGTCATGCGGCCGGCGAGCGCACCTTCGCCTCGCCGCTCGCACGTCGCATCGCCAGGGAAGCCGGCGTCGATGTGTCTGCCGTGACCGGCACCGGCCCGCATGGCCGCGTCGTCAAGGCAGATATCGACGCCGCGATTGCCGGTGGCGGCGCCAAGCCTGCCGCCAAGGCAGCACCCGCCGGGGCTCCGGCAACTGCTCCTGCTGTGAAGGCGATGTCCGACGATCAGGTGCTGAAGCTGTTCGAGGCTGGCTCCTACGATCTCGTCCCGCATGACAATATGCGCAAGACCATTGCGCGCCGCCTGGTCGAGGCCAAGACCACCATCCCGCATTTCTACCTGACGCTCGACTGCGAGCTCGATGCACTCCTCGCATTGCGCACGCAGATTAACGCCGCAGCCCCGGTAAAGAAGACCGACAAAGGCGATGCGCCCGCCTACAAGCTGTCGGTCAACGACATGGTCATCAAGGCGATGGCGATGGCGCTGAAGGCGGTGCCGGATGCCAATGCCTCATGGACCGAAAGCGCCATGGTCAAGCACAAGCATGCCGATGTCGGCGTCGCCGTGTCGATCCCGGGCGGCCTGATCACACCGATCATTCGGCATGCCGACGAAAAGACGCTGTCCACCATCTCCAACGAGATGAAGGATCTGGCCAGCCGGGCGCGCAGCCGCAAGCTGAAGCCGGAAGAGTATCAGGGCGGCACCACGGCGGTGTCCAACCTCGGCATGTTCGGCATCAAGGACTTTGCCGCCGTCATCAACCCGCCGCATGCGACGATCCTTGCCGTCGGTGCCGGCGAGGAGCGGGCGGTGGTCAAGAACGGCGAGATCAAAATCGCCACCGTGATGTCGGTGACGCTGTCGACCGACCATCGCGCCGTCGACGGCGCGCTGGGTGCCGAACTGCTGGTCGCCTTCAAGCGCCTGATCGAGAACCCGATGGGCATGCTGGTTTAGGACGGAGAGGGCGGTGCGGATCTTCTTCACCTCCCTTATGGCGTTTTTCCTGTCAGGATTGGCAGGCGGCTTGGTTGCTCAACAGCTGGCGGTCGCAACCCATGCGCAGGAAGAATACATTCTGGTGTTCATGACGTCGGTGCTTGTCACCATTGTCGCGACGATCGTGTTTTTCATCGCGCAGCTTTTTTCGAACGCACCGTCGATCATCAACTGGCTGGGCCTCTGCGCAATTGTCCTGTTCGTGCTGATCGGGCTCGGCCTGATCGGTTGGACGTTCTCTCAGCCGGTCGATAAGCGCCAGTGGGAAGGTGACCTGCCGATCGTCGCCGGCCTGGTTTTGCCGAACCTGGCCACTGTGCTGGTTCACTGGCTGTTCGTGCGCTGGCGGTTGAGGCGCGGCTCGATTAACGCACAGGTGGGCGCATGAAGACGGTTCTTTGTTACGGCGACTCGCTGACCTGGGGCTACAATGCCGAAGGTGGCCGCCATGCGCTGGAAGACCGCTGGCCGAGCGTGCTGCAGGCAGCGTTAGGCGCCGACGTGCAAGTGATTGCCGATGGCCTCAACGGCCGCACCACGGCCTTCGACGATCATCTGGCCGGTGCGGACCGCAACGGTGCAAAACTGCTACCAACCGTCCTGACGACCCATGCGCCGATCGACCTGATTGTCATCATGCTCGGCGCCAACGACATGAAGCCGTGGATCCACGGCAATCCCGTCGCGGCCAAGCAGGGCATCCAGCGGCTGATCGACATCGTGCGCGGTCACGACTATCCGTTCGACTGGCCGGCGCCGCAGATCCTGATCGTTTCGCCGCCTGTGGTCAGCCGTACAGACAATGCCGAATTCAAGGAGATGTTCGCCGGCGGTGACGAGGCTTCGACGCGGTTGGCGCCGCTCTATGCCGCTCTTGCCGATGAGGCCGGCTGCGGCTTCTTCGACGCCGGCAGCGTGGCGCAAACCACCCCGCTCGACGGCGTCCATCTCGATGCCGAAAACACGCGAAACATCGGCAAGGCGCTGGCACCCGTCGTGCGCGTCATGCTGGAATTGTGAAGGAGAAAAACCGTGGCTGAGAACTACGACGTCATCATCATCGGCTCCGGCCCTGGCGGCTATGTCACCGCGGTGCGTTCCGCGCAACTCGGCTTCAAGACGGCGATCGTCGAGCGCGAGCATCTCGGCGGTATCTGCCTCAACTGGGGCTGCATCCCGACCAAGGCGCTGCTGCGCTCGGCCGAGATCATGCACTATTCGGACCACCTGAAGGATTACGGGCTGAAGCTCGACGGCAAGGTCAGCGTCGATGCGTCAGCCGTGGTCGACCGCTCGCGCAAGGTGTCGCTGCGGCTCAATGGCGGCGTTGCCTTCCTCATGAAGAAGAACAAGGTCGACGTCATCTGGGGCGAGGCCAAGCTTTCGAAGCCGGGCGAGATCGTCGTGTCGAAGACGGCCAAGAAGCCGATGGAGCCGCAGCCGCCAGTGCCGAAAGGCGTCAAGGGCGAGGGCACCTATACCGCCAAGCACATCATCCTGGCGACCGGCGCCCGGCCGCGCGCGCTGCCCGGCATCGAGCCGGACGGCAGACTGATCTGGACTTATTTTGAAGCCATGGTGCCGAAGGAGATGCCGAAGTCGCTGCTGGTCATGGGGTCGGGCGCCATCGGCATCGAATTCGCCTCCTTCTACCGCACCATGGGCGCCGAAGTGACGGTGGTCGAATTGCTGCCGGCGGTGATGCCGGTCGAGGATGCCGAAGTCTCGAAATTCGCGCAGAAGCAGTTCGAGAAGCAAGGCATGAAGATCATCCTCGAAGCCAAGGTGACCAAGGTCGAGAAGGGTGCCAACTCGGTCACCGCGCATGTCGAGATGAAGGACGGCAAGGTCGAGAAGATCACCGCCGATCGGATGATCTCGGCCGTCGGCGTCCAGGGCAACATCGAGGGCCTCGGACTCGAGGCGCTTGGCGTGAAGACGGAGCGTGGCTGCGTCGTCATCGATGGTTACGGCAAGACCAACGTGCCGGGCATCTACGCCATCGGCGATGTCGCCGGCCCGCCGATGCTCGCTCACAAGGCCGAACATGAGGGGGTCGTGTGCATCGAGAAGATCGCAGATTTTCCTGGCGTGCATGCCACCGACAAGCTGAAGATTCCGGGCTGCACCTACTGCAATCCGCAGGTCGCCTCGGTTGGGCTGACGGAAGCCAAGGCCAAGGCCGAGGGCAAGGACATCCGGGTCGGGCGCTTCCAGTTCGCCGCCAATGGCAAGGCGATTGCGCTCGGTGAGGATCAGGGTTTCATCAAGACCATCTTCGACAAGAAGACCGGTCAATTGCTCGGCGCCCACATGGTCGGTGCCGAAGTGACCGAACTGATCCAGGGTTTTGTCGTGGCGATGAACCTGGAGACGACCGAGGAAGAGCTGATGCACACCATCTTCCCGCACCCGACGCTGTCGGAGATGATGAAGGAAAGCGTGCTCGACGCCTATGGCCGCGCGCTCAACGCCTGATAGATTGAAAGCGCTGCTACAGATGGAACCCGGCGGCAAGGTACTTCGTTTGCGAATGCGTTTTCACGTATCCCACAAGGAGAAGGCATATGCACCTGAATGGCGTCGGCTGGATAGCAGCCATCATCATCGGCGGCCTGGCAGGCTGGTTCGCCGAAATGTTCATGAAGAGCAACACCGGCATCTTCATGAACATCGTCATGGGCATCGTCGGCGCGGTCGTGCTGAACGCCATTCTGCAGGCTCTCAATTTTGGCCCGTTCGGCGTCGGCTGGATTGCCTATCTGATCACCGGCTTTATCGGCGCCTGCCTGCTGATCTGGGCAGGGCGCCTAGTGCGCCGTTAACATCACTGAAGAGCTGCCATGCGAAAAAGGCTGTTGCGGCATGCGCCGCAGCGGCCTTTTTCTTTGCGCCGAAAAGTCCTAGATGACGTTATGACAGCGAACGCCTGACTGGCGTCGCGAATGAACCAGGTTTCCCGATGGTCACTGTCCTCGATACGATCGCCAATGCCCCGCGCTTGCGGCATCCGGAAAAGGAGCACAAGCCTGATCAGGATGTGCTGCGCAAGCCCGACTGGATCCGCGTCAAGGCGCCGGTGTCGAAGGGCTATGCCGAAACGCGCGAAATCGTCAAATCGCACAAGCTGGTGACGGTCTGCGAAGAGGCCGGCTGCCCCAACATCGGCGAATGCTGGGAAAAGAAGCACGCCACCTTCATGATCATGGGCGAGATCTGCACCCGCGCCTGCGCCTTCTGCAACGTCGCCACGGGCATTCCAACAGCGCTTGATGCCGATGAGCCGGCCCGTGTCGCGCACGCCGTCAAGCAGATGGGCCTGACCCATGTCGTCATCACCTCGGTCGACCGCGACGATCTCTCCGATGGCGGTGCGCAGCATTTCGCTGAAGTCATTCGTGCCATCCGGGCCGCGACGCCTTCGACGACGATCGAAATCCTGACGCCCGACTTCCTGCGCAAGGACGGCGCGCTGGAGATCGTCGTGGCCGCCAAGCCCGACGTCTTCAACCACAATCTCGAAACCGTACCGTCGAATTATCTGACGGTTCGTCCGGGCGCCCGCTATTTCCATTCGATCCGGCTGTTGCAGCGGGTCAAGGAGCTTGATCCGTCAATCTTCACCAAGTCCGGCATCATGGTGGGGCTGGGCGAGGAACGGAATGAAATCCTGCAGCTGATGGACGATCTGCGGTCCGCCAATGTCGATTTCATGACCATCGGCCAGTACCTGCAGCCGTCGAAGAAGCACCATCCGGTGATCCGCTTCGTCACGCCGGAGGAGTTCAAATCCTTTGAGACGATCGGCCGGACCAAGGGTTTCCTGCTGGTGGCGTCTAGTCCGCTGACGCGTTCATCGCATCACGCCGGCGACGATTTCGCCAAGCTGCGCGCGGCACGGGAAGCGATTCTCAAGAAATCAGCTTAACTCGCTGGTTCCATGCCAAAATTCGAAGCCACCCGACGCGTATCCCATACACCCGAGCAGATGTTCGCTTTGGTCGCCGATGTTGAATCCTATCCGCAATTCCTGCCGCTTTGCGAAGCGCTGACGGTTCGCTCGCGCAAGGAGCGTGACGGGCGCACTGTTCTGCTTGCCGACATGAGCATCGGCTACAAGGCCATCCGCGAAACGTTCACGACGCAGGTGCTGCTGAAGCCCGCCGAGAACGCCATCGACGTGAAATACATCGACGGGCCGTTCAAATATTTGAGCAATGTCTGGCGTTTCGAACCCGACGGCGCCGGTTGCGCCGTCCGCTTCTTCATCGACTACGAGTTC
This sequence comes from Mesorhizobium sp. M7A.F.Ca.US.010.02.1.1, assembly GCF_004023085.1. Classification (NCBI taxonomy): domain Bacteria; kingdom Pseudomonadati; phylum Pseudomonadota; class Alphaproteobacteria; order Hyphomicrobiales; family Phyllobacteriaceae; genus Mesorhizobium; species Mesorhizobium sp. M7A.F.Ca.US.010.02.1.1. The sequence continues at coordinate 22,781 of NZ_RZRV01000017.1, forward strand.
AAGAGCCGTATTCTGGGCGCGGTCATGGGAACCATGTTCGATCGCGCCTTCCGCATGTTCGCCGAAGCCTTTGAGAGGCGCGCCGACGTCATCTACGGTGCAAAACCGTCTTGAGGCCCTGCGCATGCTTTTTCTGGATAGCAAGCACCGTTGGACTGGCAATCGCCTATCTCTTCGGTACCATGCCCACGGGTTATCTGGCGGGGAAGCTGCTCAAGGGCATCGATATCCGGGAGCATGGCTCCAAATCCACCGGGGCAACGAACGTCTTGCGGGTCTTGGGAAAATGGCCTGCGTTGGTGGTGTTGCTGCTGGATGTGCTGAAAGGCGCGGCGGCGATCGTTTTTGCCCGCTGGTTCTATCCCTGGTTCATCACGTTGCCGTTGGTTACGCCATCGACCCCGCTTGACCTGCAAACCTGGGTGCCTTGGGCTGTTTGCCTGGCCGGAATTGCCGTGTTGTTGGGACATGGCCGTTCGATCTGGCTGAATTTTACAGGTGGCAAATCCGCTGCGACGGGGCTTGGCGTGTTGCTGGCTCTGTCTTGGCCGGTAGGTGTGGGGGCTGCGGCGGCTTTTGGTGCTGTGCTGGCTACGTCTCGGATAGTTTCCCTGAGTTCGATGGTAGCGGCGTTGACCGCGATCGCCCTCATCTGTGGCCTGGAGCAACCGTTGGCCTATCGGTTGCTGGTGATTGCGGGCAGCATCTACGTGATTGCGCGCCATCGTGCCAACATTCAGCGGCTGCTGGCTGGGACGGAGCCACGCTTAGGGCAAAGCAGCCCGGAATCGAAAACGTAACCGCAATCCAGCTTTCGGGCCCGCCCGCCCAACGTTTTTATAACCCTATCCGAGTGCTTGTAGGCCCAGCTCCAGCGCTTGCCGGACCGCTTCGCGACGAATGAAATCGCGGCCTTTGTCTGCAAAGAGCTGGTGCTCGGCGACAATCGGTCGGCCGTCCAGCGCAACCCCGAACCAGACCAGGCCGACCGGTTTTTCCGTGGAACCGCCGCCAGGCCCGGCAATGCCGGTGACCGCCAGGGTCAATCCGGCGCGCGAACGGGCAAGCGCGCCTGCTGCCATCTCGATCGCCGTCTCGCGCGAAACCGCGCCATGCGCCTCGAGCGTGGCGGCGGAAACACCGAGCATGTCCATCTTGGCTTCGTTGGAGTAGGTGATGAAGCCGCGATCGACCACGGCCGAGGAACCGGCGATGTCGGTGAGCGCCGCGATGATCATGCCGCCGGTGCAGCTTTCCGCCGTCGCCAGCATGATGCCGCGCTTCTGGCAGGCTTGCAGCAGGGCGTTTGCCAGATCGCTGTTGCTCATTCCGGCACCTCGCCGGGAAACACCACGCTGGCGGTGGCGATCGCCGCGATGCCTTCCTCGCGCCCGACAAAGCCGAGCTTCTCATTGGTTGTGGCCTTGATCGAGATGCGATCCGGCGTAATCGCCAGCATCTGAGAAAGGGCTGCGGTCATGGCCTCGCGATGCGGCCCGACGCGCGGCGCTTCGCAGATCAGCGTGATGTCGGCATTGGCGATGCGGCCGCCGCGCGCGCGCACCAGCCTTGCCGCATGCTCGACGAATATGCGCGACGCAGCGCCTTTCCATTGCGGGTCGGATGGCGGAAAATGCGTGCCGATGTCGCCTGCGCCGCAAGTCGCCAGCAGCGCATCGGTCAAGGCGTGCAGACCGACATCGGCGTCGGAATGGCCGGACAGCTTCTTGTCGTGTGCAATGGCGACGCCACACAAAGTGACATGGTCTCCCGGTTCGAAGGCGTGGACGTCGTAGCCATTGCCGGTACGGATATCGGGAAAGCGCACGCGTTCGCCGGAAAGCCGCTGGTCCGCCATCGCAATATCCCGTGCCCAGGTGAGTTTGACATTGTCCGGCGAGCCCGGAACGATCTTGACCGGAATATTCGCCCATTCGGCGATCGCGGCATCGTCGGTAAAATCCATTCTTCCCAGATGATGGGCTTTCTCGTGCGCGGCAAGAATGGGCCAGAACGGAAAGCCCTGTGGCGTTTGCGCCGCGTGAAGACCGCTGCGCGAAACGGTTTCGCCAACCACGCCGGAGGCCGATTCGCGCTTCAGCGTGTCGGCGACGGGCAAAGCGGGCAACGCGCCCTCGCGCTCGCCGATGGCGGCGATGGTGCGATCTATCAGGTCCGCATCGACAAACGGACGGACGGCGTCGTGGATCAGAACCTGCGCCGGCGCGTGGCCTCTAAGGGCAAGCAGGCCGAGCCGGACGGATTCCTGCCTCGTCGCCCCGCCCATGATGGCGGTGACGCGCTCTACATTGGCGCCCGCCGCCTGCCGGAACAGCTCGTGGTCATCGGCATGAATGGCGACGACGATCTCGCTGGTCCGCGGGTGGGCCAGAAAAATGTCCAGCGTGTGTGCAATGACGGCAAAGCCGCCAATGTGTTGATATTGCTTCGGTCCGTTGGCCTGTCCGGCGCGCGCGCCACGGCCGGCCGCAACGATCACCACCGCGACCTTGCCATCCGCATCCGAAACGTGATTTTGACTTGCGTCAGTCATGCCCGTTTGGTCCTAGCGCACGATCCCGAAAAGTGTAATCGGTTTTCGGAAAGATCGTGCGCTAAGTATGAAATTCCAAAGCGTCCTTGCGCGTCCCGAGGGACGTGCGGCGCTTTCGTCGCGGCCAAAGCCGAAGGCCAGCATTTTCCCAATTGCGCCTTGATGTGGCGTCATTCCGCGTTGCACATTGCGCCAGTTCTGGCTAGAGAATGTGCAACGAATGAAGATGCTTGGTTTTTGTGCATGGTTAACTTGACCAAATTGCCTGACTTGACCAAATTGGCAGGGCCGCTCGATGTCGGTGGTGTGAGAATCCGCAATCGCGTGTTCCTCGCACCGATGTCGGGGATTACGGACGAGCCGTTCCGGCAGCGTGCCCACGCGCATGGAGCGGGCCTGGTCGTGTCCGAAATGGTTGCCAGCGGAGAGCTCGCCAAGGGCAGGGCCGGTTTCAACCTGCGCATACGCCACTCCGGCCTGCCCGTCCATATGGTTCAGCTAGCAGGCCGCGAGGCGGTGCACATGGCCGAAGGCGCGCGTATAGCCGCCGGCGAGGGCGCTGACATCATTGACATCAACATGGGCTGCCCGGCCAAGAAGGTCACCGGCGGCTATGCCGGCTCGGCATTGATGCTGGATCTCGACCATGCACTGTCGCTGATCGACGCGGTGGTCGGCGCGGTCGAGGTGCCGGTGACGGTCAAGATGCGGCTTGGCTGGGACGAAGGCGCGCTCAACGCGCCGATGCTGGCGCGCCGCGCCGAGCAGGCCGGTGTCAGCATGGTGACCGTGCACGGCCGCACGCGCTGCCAGTTCTACCAGGGCAAGGCCGACTGGCGCGCCATCGCCCGCGTCAAGGAAGCCGTGTCCATCCCGGTCGTCGCCAATGGTGACGTCTCTTCGCCGGCGGAAGCGGCCGACATTCTCGATCAATCGGGTGCCGACGCCGTGATGATCGGCCGTGCCCATTATGGCGCGCCCTGGATCGCAGGCGGCATTGCGGCCGCGGCGACCGGCGAGGCGACGCCAAACATGCCACGGGACTCGACGGCGCTCGCCGACTACATCGTGGCCCACTATGAGGACATGCTGGCGCTCTACGGCGCCGAAAGCGGCCTGCGCCAGGCGCGCAAGCATCTTGGCTGGTATCTTGATCGGCATGCCGGCGGCGTCGCCGACGACAGCCGAAAGGCTATACTGACCGCATTCGAACCCGCGCGCGTCATTGCCTTGCTGCGCGATGCGTTTTCGCGCGATCCGCAACCCTTGAACCTGCGGAGCGCCGCATGAACGCCGCCGCCGGCCAGGGGGCCGAAATGGCGGATGCCGCCCAAATCGTGCTCAACACCATCCGCCGCCCGGTGATCATGATCAGCGAGGAGGGGTTCATCACCTTCGCCAACGCCGACGCGGAAGACTTCTTTCGTTCGAGCGCGACCATGCTCGCCCGCAACACGCTGTCAAAACTCATTCCCTTCGGCAGCCCGCTGCTGACACTGGTGGACCAGGTGCGCGAGCGCCGGGCCCCGGTCAACGAGTACCGCGTCGATGTGTCGTCGCCGCGGCTCGGCATCGAGAAGGTCGTCGATCTCTACGTCGCGCCGGTACCGGAATTTCCGGGCTCGGTGGTGGTTATGTTCCAGGAACGGTCGATGGCCGACAAGATCGACCGGCAGATGACGCATCGGGGTGCCGCACGTTCGGTGACCGGTCTGGCGGCAATGCTTGCCCATGAGATCAAGAACCCGCTCTCAGGCATCCGCGGCGCTGCCCAGCTGCTCGAACTGTCGGCTTCCGACGAAGACCGCGCGCTGACGCGGCTGATCACCGACGAGACCGACCGCATCGTGTCGCTGGTCGATCGCATGGAGGTGTTTTCCGACGAGCGGCCGATCGACCGCTACCCCGTCAACATCCATGTCGTTCTCGACCATGTGAAGGCGATCGCCAAGAACGGTTTTGCCAAGAGAATCAAGATATTGGAGGATTATGATCCTTCGTTGCCTCCGGTGTTTGCCAACCGCGACCAGTTGATCCAGGTGTTCCTCAACCTGGTCAAGAACGCCGCCGAGGCGATCGGCAGCGACCCGCAGGGCGAGATCGTGCTGTCGACCGCCTTCCGGCCAGGCATCCGTGTTTCCGTTCCGGGCACGCAGGACCGCGTGTCGCTGCCGCTGGAATTCTGCGTGCGCGACAATGGCTCCGGCGTCTCCGAAGACATCTTGCCGATCCTGTTCGACCCGTTCATCACCACCAAGCCGAACGGCTCCGGGTTGGGTCTTGCGCTGGTCGCCAAGATCGTCGGCGAGCATGGCGGCATCATCGAATGCGAATCGACGCCGCGCGGCACCACATTCCGCATCCTGATGCCGGCCTGGAAAGAAGCGCCAAACGGCGCCGATGATGACGGTGAAGGAGACCGCAAATGACCGTTCGCGGCAATATTCTCGTCGCCGACGACGACGCGGCGATCCGTACCGTCCTCAACCAGGCGCTTTCGCGCGCCGGCCACGAGGTGCGCGTCACCTCCAATGCTTCGACTTTGTGGCGCTGGGTGGCGGCGGGCGAGGGCGACCTTGTCATCACCGATGTGGTCATGCCGGACGAGAACGCCTTCGACATGCTGCCGCGCATCAAGAAGGCGCGGCCGGAGCTGCCGGTCATCGTCATGAGCGCCCAGAACACCTTCATGACGGCCATCCGCGCGTCCGAAACCGGCGCCTATGAATATCTGCCGAAGCCGTTCGACTTGACCGAGCTGCTCAACATCGTCAACCGCGCGCTTTCCGAGCCGCGGCGGCCGAAGATCGATCCGCGGCCTGAAGAACAGCCAGACGCGATGCCGTTGGTCGGCCGTTCGGCGGCCATGCAGGACATCTACCGCATGCTGGCGCGCATGATGCAGACCGACCTGACGGTGATGATCTCGGGCGAATCCGGTACCGGCAAGGAGCTGGTGGCGCGCGCGCTGCATGAATATGGCCGCCGCCGCGGCGGCCCCTTCGTCGCCATCAATATGGCGGCGATCCCGCGCGACCTGATCGAATCGGAACTGTTCGGTCACGAGAAGGGTGCCTTCACCGGCGCACAGAACCGCTCGACCGGGCGCTTCGAGCAGGCTGAAGGCGGCACGCTGTTCCTCGACGAAATCGGCGACATGCCGATGGAGGCGCAGACGCGTCTGCTGCGCGTGCTCCAACAGGGTGAATATACGACGGTTGGCGGACGCACGCCGATCAAGACCGACGTGCGCATCGTCGCCGCCACCAACAAGGATCTGCGCACGCTGATCAACCAGGGGCTTTTTCGCGAGGATCTGTTCTATCGCCTCAACGTCGTGCCGCTCCGGCTGCCGGCGCTGCGTGAGCGCTCCGAGGATGTGCCGGACCTCGTCCGCCACTTCTTCAAGCTCGGCGAGATGGAAGGCCTGCAGACCAAGCGCATCTCGTCCGGCGGCATCGAACTGATGAAGCGCTATCCTTGGCCAGGCAATGTTCGCGAACTGGAAAACCTCGTTCGGAGGCTCGCCGCGCTCTATTCGCAGGACGAGATTTCCGCCGAGATCATCGAGGCCGAGCTGAAGACCGGCGAGCGCCCCGTAGTGCCGGGAGGCGGTAACCTCATTCCCGACGATTTGTCGATTGGCCAGGCGGTCGAGCATTTCCTGCAGCGCTATTTCGCGTCGTTTGCCGGCGACTTGCCTCCTGCCGGGCTCTATCAGCGCATCCTGTCCGAGGTCGAGTTTCCGCTTGTCCTGGCCTCGATGACGGCAACGCGCGGCAACCAGATCAAGGCTGCGGAACTGCTGGGCTTGAACCGCAACACGCTGCGCAAGAAGATTCGCGAGCTCGGCGTCAACGTCTACAAATCATCGCGGCAGGGCTGAGCCTTGATCTGAGCCCGCGCTCTTTTCAGGGGATCGGCTCGCGAAAGATTTCCGTCTCGGTCACACTTGTTGCATAATCGCCACAATGCGTTGCATACATCCGACGCAATCATGGCTCTAGACGGCGACATGGCTCCGCAGGCACCGACAACAAACCAACCGCTTTTCAGTGAACCCGGCGCTCGTGACGGGCGCCGGCTGCTTGCGCTGCCAGGCGTGATCGCGGTCGTCGGCGCGCTGATGACGGCGGCGATCTCGTTCGCCATCCTCGTTGGCGCCACGCCGATCACACCGAACGAGTCGACTACGCTGGCGTTGATTGCCCTCAACACGGCTTTCGTCCTGTTTCTTATCGCGCTGGTCGGGCGTGAGGTGCACCGCATCCTGATGGCGCGCCGGCATGGCAAGGCCGCTTCGCGGCTGCATGTGCGCATTGTCGCCATGTTCGCCCTGGTTGCCGCCATTCCCGCCATCATGGTGGCCATCATCGCGTCGATCACGCTCGACATCGGCCTCGACCGCTGGTTCGAGATCCGCACCAAGACGATCGTCAATTCATCGCTGTCGATCGCCGACGCCTATGTCCAGGAAAATGCCCGCAACCTCCAGGGCACGACGCTGTCCATGGCCTATGATCTCGATGCGTCGCGCACGCTCTACGGCCTTGATCGTACCGGCTTTCTCGACCTGATGAACAAGGAAGCCGTGGGCCGTTCGCTGGCCCATGCGGCGCTGATCAAGCCGGACGGCTCTTTCGTCATGAGCGCCAAGACCGATACGGATTTCGCCATGCCCGAGCCGCCGGAAGGCGCGGTGGCCAGCGCTACCGACGGCAAGCCGGTGCTGATCGAACCGAAAACGCGCAACATCATGGGTGCCATCGTCAAGCTGCGGGAGATCGAAGGACTCTACCTCTACACCATTCGGCTCGTCGACCCCGAAGTGATCAAGGCAAGGCAGATCGTCAGGTCCAACACCGACGAATATCGGGGGCTGGAAGATAACCGCCGTACCTCTCAGGTGGCCTTCGCGCTGCCCTATCTGTCGTTGACGCTCATCATTATCCTGTCCGCGATCTGGACCGGCATTGCGGTCGCCGACCGTCTGGTGCGGCCCATTCGCCAGCTCATCGGCGCCGCCGACGAGGTCGCGACCGGCAATCTCGACGTCGCGGTTCCCGTCAGGCCTTCGGACGGCGATGTCGCGTCGCTCGGCGATACGTTCAACAAGATGCTTCTCGAACTGAAATCGCAGCGCAATGAGATCCTGTCCGCCAAGGACCTGATCGACGAACGGCGCCGCTTCTCGGAAGCCGTGCTTGCCGGCGTTACCGCTGGCGTCATCGGCGTCGATCCCTACGGCATCGTCACCATCGTCAACCGCTCGGCCGAGGCGATGCTGGCGATTTCGGCCAGCGCAGCCCTTGGGCAGAATCTTTCCGCCGTGCTGCCGCATGTCGGCCGCGTCTTCGAGATCGGCCGCAAGTCCGGCAAACCCGTCTATCGCGAGCAGGTGACCTTTTACCGCGCCGGTGCCGAGCGGACCTTCAACGTGCAGATCACCATCGAGGCCGGCGACGACGGCTCGGAGGAAAAATCCTATGTGGTGACGGTCGACGACATCACCGACCTGGTTCAGGCGCAGCGCTCGTCGGCCTGGGCGGACGTGGCGCGGCGTATCGCCCACGAGATCAAGAACCCGCTGACGCCGATCCAGCTCTCGGCCGAACGCATCAAGCGCCGTTACGGCAAGGTGATTACCGAGGACCGCGAGGTTTTCGACCAATGCACCGACACCATCATCCGTCAGGTTGAGGATATCGGCCGTATGGTCGACGAATTCTCGGCGTTCGCGCGCATGCCAAAGCCCGAGATGAAGGCGATAGATCTGCGCGAATCGCTGCGTGAGGCCTCGTTCCTGGTCGAGGTCAGCCGCGCCGACATCACTTTCGAGCGGATCTTTGGCACCGAGCCGCTCAAGGGCACGTTCGACAGCCGCCTGATGGCGCAGGCTTTCGGCAATGTGATCAAGAACGCCGCCGAGGCAATCGACGGATTGGAACAGAAGGATGGTTCGCACGGCATAATCCGGATTCAAGCCGGGCGCCAGAATGGTGCGATTCGAATCGACGTCATCGACAATGGCAAAGGCCTGCCGCGCGAGAATCGCCAACGGCTGCTCGAGCCCTACATGACCACACGCGAGAAGGGCACCGGACTTGGCCTCGCTATCGTCAAGAAGATCGTGGAGGACCATGGCGGCAGGCTGGAACTACACGATGCTCCAGCGGACTTCCACGATGGGCGCGGCGCGATGATCAGCATCATCCTGCCGCCTGCGGCCGCAACGGCTCCGCGCGGCGAAAGCAGGGCGGAAAACGAAAGAGAAACTGAAAAGGTCGGTAATGGCGTCTGATATTCTCATCGTCGATGACGAGGAAGACATCCGTGAGCTCGTCGCGGGCATACTGAGCGACGAAGGTCACGAAACCCGCACGGCATTCGATGCTGACAGCGCGCTCGCTGCTATAGCTGATCGCGCGCCGCGGCTGATTTTCCTCGATATCTGGCTGCAGGGCTCGCGCCTGGACGGGCTGGCGCTGCTCGACGAGATCAAGACCATGCATCCGACCTTGCCGGTGGTGATGATTTCCGGCCACGGCAACATCGAAACGGCGGTCTCCGCCATCCGCCGCGGCGCCTATGACTTCATCGAAAAACCGTTCAAGGCCGACAGGCTGATCCTTATTGCCGAGCGTGCGCTGGAGACCTCGAAATTGCGGCGCGAGGTTTCCGACCTCAAGCTGCGCAGCGGCGAAACCTTCGATCTGATCGGCATGTCGTCGGCGATGAGCCAGTTGCGCCAGACCATCGAACGCGTAGCGCCGACCAACAGCCGCGTGATGATCATCGGACCGTCTGGCTCGGGCAAGGAACTGGCCGCGCGCGCCATCCACACGCTGTCGGCGCGCAAGAGCGCACCTTTCGTGACGCTGAGCGCCGCCAACATCACGCCCGAGCGCATGGAGATCGAGCTGTTCGGCACCGAATCGAATGGCGTCGAGCGCAAGGTCGGGGCGCTGGAGGAGGCCCATCGCGGTATCCTCTACATCGACGAGGTGGCCGACATGCCGCGCGAGACGCAGAACAAGATCCTGCGCGTGCTGGTCGAGCAGCAGTTCGAGCGGGTAGGGGGAACCAAGCGGGTCAAGGTCGATGTCCGCATCATCTCCTCGACCTCGCAGAACCTCGAAGCGATGATTGCCGACGGGCGTTTTCGCGAGGATCTTTACCATCGCCTCGCGGTGGTTCCGGTCATCGTGCCGGGATTGGCCGAGCGGCGCGAGGATATTCCCTACCTCGTCGATAATTTCATGAAGCAGATCGCCCGCCAGGCCGGCATCAAGCCGCGCCGCATCGGCGACGACGCGCTGGCCGTGCTGCAGGCGCACAACTGGCCGGGCAACGTTCGCCAGCTGCGCAACAATGTCGAGCGCCTGATGATCCTTGCGCGCGGCGACGACGTCGATGCGCCGATCACCGCCGACCTGTTGCCGGCCGAGATCGGCGATGTCATGCCGCGCACGCCGAATCAATCCGACCAGCACATCATGGCGCTGCCGTTGCGCGAAGCGCGTGAGCAGTTCGAGAAGGATTACCTGATCGCCCAGATCAACCGGTTCGGCGGCAACATCTCGAAGACCGCCGAGTTCATCGGCATGGAGCGCTCCGCTCTGCATCGCAAGCTGAAGTCGCTGGGCGTCTGAGCGCGACATATCCAGCCGCCGCGCCCGGGCCGAGCATTTGCCGGTTACGGCGGCGGTGGAATCGCATAAGAAAGCCCCGAGAATATCTAGAGGTTGCCCATGCCGCGCATTGCCTATGTCAACGGGCGCTATGTCACGCACGCCGATGCCGCCGTCCATATCGAGGACCGTGGCTATCAGTTCGCCGACGGTGTCTATGAGGTCTGCGAGGTGGCGCGTGGTTTCATCGTCGACATGCCGCGCCATCTGTCCCGGCTGAACCGCTCGCTGACCGAATTGTCGATCGCCTGGCCGGTCACCTCCCGCGTGCTGCCACTCATTCTGCGCGAGGTGGTCAATCGCAACCAGGTCGCCAATGGCCTGGTCTACGTGCAGGTGACGCGCGGCGTGGCCAGCCGCGACTTCGCCTTCCCTTCCGCCGACACGAAGCCGGCCCTGGTAGTCACCGCCAGGAAGGCCGACCCAGCGGCTGGAGCGAAGCGAGCCGAGACCGGCATCGCGGTCATCACCGTGCCGGAGAACCGCTGGGACCGCGTCGACATCAAGACCGTCGGGCTGCTGCCCAATGTATTGGCCAAGCAGAAGGCCAAGGAAGCCGGTGCGCAGGAAGCCTGGTTCGTCGACGATGAAGGCAACGTAAAAGAAGGCGGCTCGTCCAATGCCTGGATCGTCACCCGGGACGGCGTCCTGGTCACCAGGCCGGCCGAGCACGGCATCTTGCGCGGCATCACCCGCACGACCATGTTCGAAGTGGCGGCCAAGCTTGGCCTGAAGATCGAGGAGCGCGGCTTTTCCGTCGCCGAGGCCAAGGCGGCACGCGAGGCGTTCATCAGCTCCGCAACGACAATCGCCATGCCGGTGGTGGCCATCGACGGCGATACGGTCGCCAATGGGCACCCCGGCTCAATAACACTTTCGTTGCGGCAGGCCTTTTTTGACATTGCGGAAAAAAGTCCAGCCTGATAACCGCACAGGTGGAATGAACATCAATATATCTCGTTCTGCTTGTCGTTACTGACGACAAGACGGTGTTTGCGAGCTTGACATGCGCCCGTTAATTTGGCGCATTGGCTTGCAAACCGAAGGGGATCGGCGAAAGACAAGAACAATGGCGGAACGATCGCAAAACCTTCAGGACCTGTTCCTGAATTCAGTTCGCAAGAGCAAGAACCCGCTCACCATCTTCCTCATCAACGGCGTGAAGCTGACCGGCGTGGTCACTTCGTTCGACAATTTCTGTGTCCTGCTGCGCCGCGACGGTCACTCCCAGCTCGTCTACAAGCACGCCATTTCCACGATCATGCCGAGCCAGCCGGTTCAGATGTTCGATGGTGAGGAAAGCCAGGGCGCCTGATTGGCACGTGAGAAAGACGCGGACGCCACCGTTCGCGGAAAACCAACACATCATCCCGGGACGGAAGCCAAGGGCCCGACCCGGGCTGTTGTCATTGTGCCCGTCCTTACCCGCCACCAGCGCAACGACGACGAGACCAACCGTCCTCGGTTGATGCGTTCGGCTGATGCTCGTCATGACGAGGCAGTTGGCCTTGCCCGCGCCATCAACCTCGACCTGGTCCACACTGCGGTGGTTACCATCAACGATCCGCGCCCGGCGACGTTGCTCGGCAGCGGCAAGGTCGCCGAATTCGCCGAAATCGTCAAAGAGGGACACGCGGAGGTGGTCGTCGTCGACCATCCGCTGACCCCGGTGCAGCAACGCAATCTGGAGAAGGAGCTGAACGCCAAGGTGCTGGACCGCACCGGGCTGATCCTCGAGATTTTCGGCGAGCGCGCGCGCACCAAGGAAGGCACGCTGCAGGTCGAGCTCGCCCATCTCAATTACCAGAAGGGCCGTCTCGTGCGCAGTTGGACCCATTTGGAGCGCCAGCGCGGTGGCGCCGGCTTCCTCGGGGGGCCCGGCGAAACACAGATCGAATCCGACCGGCGGCAGTTGCAGGAAAAGATCATCAAGCTGAAGCAGGAGCTGGAAACGGTGCGGCGCACGCGCGACTTGCACCGCGCCAAGCGCAGGAAGGTGCCGTTCCCGGTGGTGGCGATCGTCGGCTACACCAATGCCGGCAAGTCGACGCTGTTCAACCGGCTGACCGGGGCGGATGTGCTGGCGCAGGACATGCTGTTCGCCACGCTCGATCCGACGCTGCGCCGCGTGCGCCTGCCACATGGCACGCCGATCATCCTATCTGACACTGTGGGTTTCATCTCGGATCTGCCGACGCATCTGATCGCGGCTTTCCGCGCAACCCTGGAAGAGGTGGTCGAGGCCGATCTCGTGCTTCATCTGCGCGACATTTCCGATCCGGACACTGCGGCACAAGCGGAAGATGTCGAGCGCATCCTGGCCGACCTCGGTGTCGACGCCGGCGACGCCAAGCGCGTGATCGAAGTGTGGAACAAGATCGACCGGCTCGACGAGGGCAACCGGACCCGGCTGCTTGCAGACGGCGCCAATGCCAGCAACGCGCCGCCGATTGCGGTGTCGGCTGTCACCGGCGAGGGCATCGATGCGCTGAAGGCAATCATCGAAACGCGGATGGCGGGCGAGCTCGAAGACCTGACGGTGACGATCGAGCCGGCACAGTTCGGCCTTGTCGACTGGCTTTACCGCAATGGCGATGTCGTTTCGCGAAGCGACAATGATGACGGCAGCGCCACCATCTCGCTCAAGGCCACGCAAAGCGCCCGCGAAGAGATCGAAAGCAGATTGCGTCGTAAAAACAACGGCTAATGTAACTTACTTCGCGGTCTTTGCTTCCTGCCAGAGCGCTTCCATCTCGGCCAGATCAGCCTTGTCCAGCGTGTTGCCGGCTTTTCCCAGTGCCTGTTCGACATAATGGAAACGCGAGCGGAATTTTTCGTTGGTGCCGCTCAGCGCTGCTTCGGAATCGAGCTTGAGATGACGGCCGAGATTGACGACGGCAAACAGCATGTCGCCGAACTCGTCTTTGATCGAGGCGGTGTCGCCTTTGGCCAGTGCCTCGCGCAACTCGCCGATCTCTTCCTCGATCTTGTCGAGGATGGGCGCTGCCTCGCTCCAGTCGAAGCCGACGCGGGCGGCTTTCTCCTGAAGTTTCAGTGCCCGGGTCAGCGCGGGCAGGGCGACCGGCACGCTGTCCAAAAACCCCTTGCCGTTGTCTTCGGGATCGAGACCGCGGGCGAGGCGAGCGCTTCGCTTCTCAGCCTTCTCTTCGGCCTTGATCTTTTCCCACATGCCCTTGGCCATGCCGGCGCTACGGGCTTCTTCGTCGCCGAAGACATGCGGATGGCGTCGGATCATCTTGGTGGTGATGGCTTGCACCACGTCAGAGAAGGCGAATTCACCGGCTTCCTCGGCCATTTGCGCGTGGTAGACGACCTGCAGCAGAAGATCGCCGAGCTCGTCGCGCAGATCGTCGAGGTCGCCGCGCGCGATGGCGTCCGCCACCTCATAGGCTTCCTCGATCGTATAGGGCGCAATGGTCGAGAAATCCTGTTCGATGTCCCAGGGGCAGCCAGTCTTCGGCGCCCGCAGCGCCGCCATGATCTCGATCAGGCGCGAAATGTCTTTCGATGGCGTCATCTAGAGCTATTCCAGGAAAAGTGTGGAACGGTTTTCTGTCCGGAATTGCGTCAAAACAGTCTATCGGATGCTATCCCGCGACCGGCCGCGCGGCCAACGCTGTCAGTCGGCGCGGGAGCCTTGTCCACAGATGAGCCGCGTCAATCAAGAACCGAAACGATCGCCTTGGCGAGTTCGTCCATGCCGTCCTCGGGTAGGCCGGCGACATTGATGCGGCTGTCGCCGACCATGTAGATGCCGTGCTCGGCGCGCAACCGCTCGACCTGCGCTTCGGTGAGGCCAAGGCGAGAAAACATGCCGCGATGGCTGGCGACGAAATCGAAACGGTCGGAATTGGACTGCCGGCGCAGCGCCTCGGCGAACTGGACCCGAAGCCTGAGCATGCGCAGCCGCATCTCTTCGAGCTCGGCTTCCCAGTCGGCGCGCAAGGCGGTGTCTTCGAGCACGATGCGCACCGCGGCCGCACCATGGTCCGGCGGCATCGAATACATGGCGCGCGCCGCCGACAGCATCTGGCTCATCGCCACGTCCGCCTGTGCGCCGTCCCTGGCCAGGATCATCGCCGCGCCGACGCGGTCGCGGTAGACGGCGAAATTCTTCGAGCAGCTTGAGGCGACGACCATTTCCGGAACCTTCGCGGCCAGCAGGCGCAAGCCGAGGGCATCGGCCTCAAGGCCATCGCCAAAGCCCTGATAGGCGATGTCGACAAACGGCAGCAGCTCGCGCTCGACGACCAGATCGGTAACGGCTGCCCACTGTGCCGCATCCAGATTGGCGCCGGTCGGGTTGTGGCAGCAGCCATGCAGCAACACGACGTCGCCGCTCTTTGCCGTCCGCAACGCGGCCAGCATGTCGTCGAAACGAACGGCGCCCGAGGCCGCATCGAAATAGGGATATTCACGGATCTGCAGGCCGGCGGCGCGCATCACCGGCATGTGGTTCGGCCAGGTCGGATCCGATAGCCAGATGGTTGCATCCGAGCGCGTCCGCTTCAGCAGTTCCGCCACCAGCCGCAGCGCGCCGGAACCGCCGGGCGCCTGTGCGGCGCGGATGCGCGTCATGTCGGCGCCTGGACCGAAGGCGAGCTTGGCCATCACTGTGTTGAAGCCGGTATCGCCGGCAAGGCCGAGATAGGTCTTGGTGTCCTGACCCTCCAATAGCCGCTTTTCGGCTTCGCGCACGGCGCGCATGACCGGCGTCTTGCCGTCGCGATCCTTGTAGACGCCGACGCCGAGGTCGACCTTGTCGGGGCGCGGATCGGCGCGATAAAGGCCGATCAGGGCCAGGATCTTGTCGGCGGGGGCGGGCTGCAGGGCTTCAAACATCGATACGGCTCCAATGGCGGCGGAGTGATACGCAAATCGGTCACGTTTCGCCAGCGGTTTTAGCTGGGTGATCCAGCCCTAGACGGGGGTGCCGGGAAGCCTGCTCTGCACGCTCCTGTGATGTGGACGGGGTTTGATGCGGAACCCATTGATGCGCGTGGGAAAATGACCAGCCGGCATTAACAGCGCCACCACGCCATCGTCCGCGTCGGCATGAGCGCTTCTGTGCGCAAATTTCGGCTTTGCCACGGCCAGTGGTCAGCCCCCACCGTGCCTGTCTTTCACAGCCTGCCGCAACAGATAGGCGACCGCGCTCAGCACCATCAAGGCCAGCCCGAACCATGTCAGGGCATAGGCCAGATGGTTGTTGTGGAACGAAACCACCGTCAAGCCGCCGACCGGCCACCCTCCCGGATTGGGCGTGGCATCGGCATCGATGAAATAAGGAGCGACCTGCCCGAGGCCTTGCGTCGTGGCGATCGCCTGCACATCGCGCGAATACCAGCGGTTGGCGGCCGGATCGTTGGTACGCAGGAAGCCGCCTTTCGGTTCGCTGATGCGCAGCAGGCCGTGAATTCCGGTGTGATCGCCCGAGGGCTTGCCTGCGAGGCGGGTTGCCGGATCGCGCTTGTCCGTCGGCACGAAGCCCCTGTTCACCAGAATCGTGAAGCCATCATCCGCTCGGAACGGCGCCATTACCCAGAAGCCACCGCCGAGATCGGTGACCGCCTGGACCAGGGTCTCGCGATCACCGAGAAACCGGCCTGGAACGACGAGGCGGCGATACTCGTCATCCCTGGCGTTGATCGCTGGCCAGGCCGAAGGCGCCGGGGCGGCCACAGGTACTGCCTTGAGACGCTGGTCGACACGCTCGATCAGGTCGAGTTTCCAGACGCGGCGCTCCAGCTGCCAGACACCAAGCGCCGAAAGGCCGGTGATGCCGATGGCCCCGCAAAGGCAAAGCACCAACAGCGTCCATGGTGAACGCGTAACCCTTTGGCCGTCGCCTGTATTCGAATGCGGTGTCGTCCGTGCCTGTTCGTCCAAAGCCAGGTCCCTCTCTCAGGGTATCTGACTCATGTCATGGCCGGGCATCATGTTGACGTTCAGATGGTACATGACCCAGAGTGAGCCCGTCAGCGCGATCACCACCAGGATGAGGGTGAAGATCAGGGCCATCATGGTCCAGCCGTTCTCCGACCTGGTGTTCATATGCAGAAAGAACACCATGTGGACGATGATTTGCACGACGGCGAAGGCCATGATGGCAATCGCCGACGCCATCTGATTGCCGAGCGCGTTGGTCATGACCAGCCAGAAGGGAATGGCGGTCAGCACGACCGACAGGCCGAAGCCTGTCAGATAGCCGCGCAGCGAGCCGTGATCGACGCCGTGATGCGCGTGGCTCTGGTCGCTGGTGTCTGTGTGGTGGCCGGCGCTCATCGCAACATTCCCATCAGATAAACGAAAGTGAAGACGCCGATCCAGATGACGTCGAGGAAGTGCCAGAACATGCTCAGGCACATCAGGCGCCGCTGGTTCGCGGCGATCAGCCCGTGCCTGGAGACCTGCACCATCAGCACCACCAGCCAGATCAGGCCGAAGGTGACGTGCAGGCCGTGCGTTCCGACCAGCGTGAAGAACGACGACAGGAAGCCGCTGCGCTGCGGCGTCGCCCCCTCGTGGATGAAATGGGCGAATTCGTAGAGTTCGATGCTGAGAAAGGCGAGGCCGAACAGGCCAGTGATCACCAGCCACACCTGCATGGGTTTCACCCGTCCCTTCGCCATCTCCAGCATCGCGAAGCCGTAAGTGATGGAGGACAGGAGCAGCATGGTGGTGTTCAGCGCGACCAGCGGAAGATCGAACAGGTCCTTCGGCGCGGGTCCGGCCGCGTAATTGCCACCGAGCACGCCGTAGACCGCGAACAGCATCGCGAAGATGAGGCAGTCGCTCATCAGATAGATCCAGAAGCCGAGCATGGTGCTGCTGCCGCTCTCGGCATGGCCGTGGTCGTCTTCCAGGTGGAAGACCGTGTCGTCGATCACCGTGTCGGCGTGTGCCATGGTGCTTATCCCGCCTGGCTGGTGGCTGCGAGCAGGCGTGTCCGCTCGTCCTCGACGCGGGTGACGTCACTGGACGGAATGTGGAAGTCCCGGTCGTAGTTGAAAGTATGCGCGATGGCGTAGCCGATCAGGGCGACGAAGCTGACGATCGCCAGCCACCAAATGTACCAGATGAGCGCCATGGCAAGCACCACGCTCAACCCGGCCAGGACGACGCCGGCTCCGGTGTTGCGCGGCATGTGGATGTCGCGGAAGCCCGTCAACGGACGCTGGTAGCCGCGATTCTTCATGTCCGTCCAGGCGTCGAGATCGTGGACGACCGGCGTGAAGGCGAAATTGTAGGCCGGCGGCGGCGAGGACGTCGCCCATTCGAGCGTACGCCCGTCCCACGGATCGCCGGTATCGTCGCGAAGCTGCTCGCGCCGGCGCACGCTGACGAAGATCTGGATGAGGAAGGACAGGATGCCAAGCAGGGCCAGGAAGGCGCCGAAGGCGGCGATGATGAACCAGATCTGCAGCGAGGGATCCTCAAAGGTGCGCAGCCGGCGCGTTACGCCCATCAAGCCGAGGATGTAGAGCGGCATGAAGGCGAACCAGAAGCCGACCACCCAGAACCAGAACGACATCTTTCCCCAGAACGGATCAAGCCGGAATCCGAATGCCTTGGGGAACCAGTAGCTGATGCCGGCAAACAGGCCGAACAGCACGCCGCCGATGATGACGTTGTGGAAATGCGCGACCAGGAACAGGCTGTTGTGGAGCACGAAGTCGGCTGGCGGAACCGCGAGCAGCACGCCGGTCATGCCGCCGACCACGAAGGTCAGCATGAAGGCGACCGTCCACATCATCGGCAGTTCGAAGCGGATGCGGCCGCGGTACATGGTGAACAGCCAGTTGAATATCTTGGCGCCTGTCGGGATCGAAATGATCATCGTTGTGATGCCGAAGAACGAGTTGACGCTCGCTCCCGATCCCATGGTGAAGAAGTGATGCAGCCAGACCAGGTAGGACAGGATGGTGATGACGATGGTTGCATAGACCATCGATGTGTAGCCGAAGAGCCGCTTGCCGCAGAAGGCCGAGGTCACTTCGGAAAATATGCCGAAGGCCGGCAGGATCAGGATGTAGACCTCGGGGTGGCCCCAGATCCAGATCAGGTTCACGTACATCATCGGATTGCCGCCGAAGTCGTTCGTGAAGAAGTTGGTGCCGACATAACGGTCGAGAGCCAGCAGGGCCAGCACCGCCGTCAGCACCGGGAAGGCGGCGACGATGAGCACATTGGTGCAGAGCGCGGTCCAGGTGAAGATCGGCATTCTCATCATGGTCATGCCTGGCGCGCGCATCTTGACGATGGTGCAGACCAGGTTCACGCCCGACAGCAGCGTGCCGACGCCCGCCACTTGCAGGGCCCAGATATAATAATCGACACCGACATCGGGACTGTAGCCGATACCCGACAGCGGCGGATAGGCAAGCCAGCCGGTGCGGGCAAATTCGCCGACGAACAGCGACATCATGACGATGACCGCGCCGCCGACCGTCATCCAGAAGCTGAAATTGTTGAGGAACGGAAACGACACGTCGCGCGCGCCGATCTGCAGCGGGACGACGAAATTCATCAGGCCCGTCACCAGCGGCATCGCCACGAAGAAGATCATGATCACGCCGTGCGCGGTGAAGATCTGGTCGTAGTGATGCGAATTGAGGTAGCCTTCCGAACCGCCGAAGGCCATCGCCTGCTGGAGCCGCATCATGATGGCGTCGCTGAAGCCGCGCAGCAGCATGACGATGCCGAGCACCATGTACATCACACCGATGCGCTTGTGGTCGACGCTGGTGAACCATTCGCGCCACAGATAGCCCCAGAGCTTGAAATAGGTCAGCGCGCCGACGAGGGCGATGCCGCCCAGCGCGACGACTACGAAGGTCGCGACCACGATGGGTTCGTGCAGCGGCAGCGACTCGAGCGTGAGCCGGCCGAAGATCGCCTTGAGAAGAGCAGGATTGTCGAACATGTCTTGCGTGGCGCCTCAGGAGTTGAAGGGCGACCGAAGCGTGCCGGTTGCGGAAGGTGACGGCAGTCGGATCGACAGGGGCGGTGGCCGTTGCAGACCAGCGCCGACTATCGGCGTCGAGGTCATCGGCGTGGCGGATTGATCAGCCTTCGAAGCGGCCAGTGCTTCTTCGGTCGTGCATATGCTGGCGACATAGGATGGGGCAGGGCCGAATATCGTGCCGCGCCGGGCGAACTTGTCATACAGCAGCGGCAGGGTGTTGCGGATGCCGGCCATTCCCAGACCGCCCTTGGCATCGATCTGCGACATCTCGCTCATGCACATCTTGCCGGGCTCGACGCACATGTTGAGGATCGCCTTGTAGAGATGGGCATCCACCGCCGCATAATGGCGCACGGGTTGGTTCTCGCTGGGCTGTTCGAGCTCCAGATAGCCGTTTCGGTCGAGTTTGCCGCCGCCGTCCTTTGCCTTCGCGATCCATGCCTGGAAACCGGCATCGTCTAGGCCGTGGAACGCGAAGCGCATTCCCGAGAAGCCGGCGCCGCTGTAGTTGGCGGAGAACCCTTCATAGTCGCCGGACTTGTTTATGACGGCGTGCAGCCTGGTTTCCATACCCGGCATCGCATAGATCTGGCCGGCCAGTGCTGGAATGTAGAAGGAGTTCATCACCGATGCGGAGGTGATGCGAAAGCTGATCGGCCGGTCGACCGGCGCAGCCAGTTCGTTGACCATGGCGACGCCGTACTCCGGATAGATGAACAGCCATTTCCAGTCGAGCGCGACGACTTCGACCTCAAGCGGGCGCACGTCCGGCGGCAGCGGCTTGCCGGCCGATACACGTCCGATCGGCCGATAGGGGTCGAGCAGATGCGTCCCCATCCACGTCACCGCGCCCAGGCAGATGATGATCAGAAGCGGCACAGCCCAAATGACGAGCTCGAGATGGGTCGAGTGGTCCCAATCCGGCTCGTAGCGCGCCTCGCGGTTGGACTGGCGGTATCGCCAGGCAAAGAATATGGTGAGAGCCATCACCGGTATGATGACGATCAGCATCAGTGCCGTGGACACCATCAGCAGGTCGCGCTGCTGCGCGGCGACGTCGCCGGCAGGGTTCATGACGACCATGCTGCAGGAGCCGAGCGATGCCAGCAGGGGCAGCAGGAAAAGGGTACGGAGACGGCTCAATGTATGACCTGTCGGTTGTTCCCCCCAGTGCTAGCCGCACCGCGGCAATGAAGGCATTGGACAATTTGTCCAATGCCTCAATGACGCGGCAGGCGTCATCAAAGCATCTGGCCCGCGCACATGGCAAGCGATCGTATGACACCGCGGCGGGGCGACGGAGAATGCTGTGAGCCCAACTTCGAAGATGGAAGCCGACGCAAGACGGATCAACGCGCGGCATCATGAGGTGAAGCCCGGCGAAATCGCCGTTGGCGTCATCATCGGCAGGACGTCGGAATTCTTCGACTTCTTCGTCTACGCGATCGCTTCCGTCATCGTTTTTCCGAAGCTCGTATTTCCTTATGCCGACCCGTTGACCGGCACGCTCTACTCCTTCGCCATCTTCGCGCTTGCCTTCATCGCGCGGCCGATCGGGACGGCGATCTTCACCGCGCTCGACCGCGCCTACGGACGCAGCGCCAAACTCACCATCGCGCTGTTCCTGCTGGGGACCTCGACCGTGTCGATCGCCTTCGTGCCCGGCTACGACCAGATCGGCCCGGCTTCGGCCTGGCTGCTGGCCATGTTCCGGATCGGTCAGGGACTGGCGCTGGGCGGGACATGGGATGGACTTGCCTCGCTGCTGGCGTTGAATGCGCCCGAAAAGCGCCGCGGCTGGTATGCGATGATCCCGCAGCTGGGCGCACCACTCGGGCTCATCGTTGCCAGCGCCCTGTTTGCATATTTCGTCGGCAACCTGTCGGCCGAAGACTTCTTCAGCTGGGGTTGGCGCTACCCGTTCTTCGTCGCCTTCGCCATCAATGTCGTCGCCCTGTTCGCACGGCTGCGCATCGTGGTGACGCCGGAATACACCAAACTGTTCGAAGGCCAGGAACTGGAGCCGACTTCCGTCCGCGAGACATTGCGCGCCGAAGGGCGCACTGTCGTGCTCGGCGCCTTCGCGCCGCTGGCGAGCTTCGCCCTGTTCCACATGGTGACGGTGTTTCCTCTGTCCTGGATTTTCCTGTTCACGCGCGAGGGACCGGCCCGGTTCCTGGTCATCGAGACGATCGGAGCCTTCTTCGGCCTGGCGGCAATCGCGATCTCGGGCTTCGTCGCCGACCGGGTTGGGCGCTGGCCCTTGCTAGGAGGCTCGGCGGTGGCCATCGCCGTTTTCAGCGGTTTCGCGCCACAGCTGCTCGATGGCGGCTTCGTCGGAGAGTCCGTCTTCATGGTATTGGGCTTCGTCCTGCTCGGCCTGTCGTTCGGCCAGTCTTCAGGAGCACTCGCCTCGAACTTTTCAAAGACCTACCGCTATACAGGTGCTGCGCTGACCTCGGACCTCGCCTGGCTGTTCGGCGCCGGCTTCGCCCCCATAGTCGCCCTGTTCCTGTCCGCCCATTTCGGGCTGATCTCGTCAGGCGCCTATCTGTTGTCGGGAGCGCTGTGCACGTTGCTGGCGCTGAGGCTCAACCAGCGCCTGGATCGGACGCCCGCTTGAGTGACCTGCTTGGCCAGGGCTGGGGACCTCCCGGCCCAATGACTCTGCACGACAAGACCAACAAACAGAATTTCCTGCTTCTGATCCAACTGCGCTGGATCGCGGTCGGTGGTCAGATCGTGACGATCCTGTTCGTCCGCTACGCGCTTGGCATCGGCCTGCCGCTGGTGCCGATGGCGGTGGTGATCCTGCTGCTGATCGCTCTCAATGTCGCCAGCCTGCGCCGGCACAGCAGCCAGGACGCGATCACCAACACCGAGCTGTTTCTTGGGCTGCTGCTCGACGTCACCGCGTTGACGGTCCAGCTTTACCTGAGCGGCGGCGCGTCCAATCCCTTCATTTCGCTTTACCTGCTCCAGGTCATCCTGGGCGCGGTGCTGCTGGAGACATGGTCGGTCTGGGCCCTTGTTCTCATTGCAAGCACGTGCTTCATCGCGCTGACCACTTTCTACCGTGAGATCAGCCTGCCCGCCGCACACGGTGCCGGGCTGTTCAGCTTGCACATCCAAGGCATGTTCATCTGTTTCGTCCTGGCGGCAACGCTTCTGGTGCTGTTCATCACCAGGGTCCAGAACAACATTCGCACCCGCGACGCCCATCTTGCGGATTTGCGCCAGCAGTCGGCGGAGGAGGCTCACATCGTCAGGATGGGCCTGCTCGCCTCTGGCGCCGCGCATGAGCTCGGCACGCCGCTGGCCACGCTTTCGGTCATCCTCAACGACTGGCAGCGCATGCCGGCTCTCGAGGCCGATCCGGATCTGGCGCAGGAAATCCGGGAGATGCAGGGCCAGTTGGACCGTTGCAAGAAGATCGTTTCGGGAATCCTGATGTCGTCGGGCGAATTGCGCGGCGAAGGCACGGTTCGCACCTCCGTCGACACCTTCCTGGCGGAGCTGGTGGCCGAATGGAAATCGACACGGCTGCCGCAAGGTTTCGAATACACCAGGCGTTTCGGCGCCAACCAGGAGATCGTCTCCGATCCTGCGCTCAAACAGGTGATGTTCAATGTACTGGACAACGCACTTGAAGCGTCGCCTCTATGGGTCGGGTTGATCGTCAGCCGCCACGCGGACGATCTTATCGTCGAAGTTGTCGACGCGGGACCGGGATTTGAAGAAGCCATGCTTGCTGAATTCGGCAAGCCCTATACGTCGACCAAAAACCGGCCAGGTAGCGGGCTCGGCCTGTTTCTGGTCGTCAATGTCATCCGCAAGCTGGGGGGTAGCGTCACCGTAAGAAATAGAACCGAGGGGGGAGCTTCGGTTACGTTGCATCTGCCGCTGGCTGCTCTGTCTCCGCGAGGGCACAATGCCGACTAAACGCACGCTGTTGATCGTCGAGGACGACATCGCCTTTGCCAACGCACTGCGCCGGTCTTTCGAACGGCGTGACTACGAAACGCATAGCTGCCGGAGCGTCGACGGCGTGCATGCGCTGATCGGCACCGTTGCCTTCCAATATGCCGTCGTCGATCTCAAGCTTGCCAGCGGCTCGGGCCTGGAATGCGTCAGGGCGCTGCACGAGCACGATCCTGAAATGCGGATCGTCGTGTTGACCGGCTTTGCAAGCATCGCCACCGCTGTCGAGGCGATCAAGCTCGGCGCCTGCCAGTATCTTGCCAAGCCCGCCAACACCGACGACATTGAAGCCGCTTTCGGCCAGGTCGAGGGCAATGCTTCGGTGCCGCTCGCCGAGCGACCAACCTCGATAAAGAACCTCGAATGGGAGCGCATCCACGAAATGCTGGTGGAGGCCGACTTCAACATTTCCGAGACAGCACGACGGTTGGGCATGCACCGCCGGACGCTGGCGAGGAAGCTGGAGAAGAGGCGTGTGAAGTAGGCACGATCTACTGCATTCCAGTCGCCACATTGGGCCCACTGCCGCCATGCCTGCCGTCGATGCACCGATGGAAATCACCCGCACAACGATTCCGGGAGCTTGTATTTCTCGGCTTCATCATGCGGTTCCAGGGATAGCCGCTCGATGCTGCGAGGCGAGGGTAGAGGCGAACGATGTCCTCAAAGGGAAAAAATTGGCAGGGCAGGGATTAAAATCCCCACATGCTCCGTAAACAGGACATGAAACCGTCGATGCCACGCTTTGACATCCTAGGACAGCTCGGTTCGCTGCGTCGCTATGCGCGCTCGCTGACGCGCGACAGCACCGACGCCGAGGATCTTGTCCATGACGCGCTGGTGCGCGCCTATGAGCGGCGCAGCACGTTCCGCTCCGGCGGAAACCTGCGCGCGTGGCTGCTGTCGATCGTCCACAACACCTTCATCGACAAGATGCGGTCCCGCAAGTCCGAAGCGTCGCGCGTCGAACAGGCTGGATACCTGGCCGACGGCAGCACGCCGGCACCACAGGAACATTCGGTGCGCCTAGCGCAGGTGCGCGAGGCTTTTTTCAGCCTGCCGGAAGAACAGCGTTCAGCGCTGCACCTCGTCGCCATCGAAGGCCTCTCTTATCAACAGGCCGCCGATGCCAGCGGCGTGCCGCTCGGCACGCTGATGTCACGCATCGGCAGGGCGCGCGCCGCACTGCGCGAGATGGAGGAGCCGGCGAAGGCAAAAAACCATCTCAGGATCGTTGGAGGCCCGTCATGACCGCAACTGTCGATCCCGTGACCGATATCGACCTCGACGCCTATGTCGACGATCAGGTCGACGTCACCCGCCGCATCGAGGTCGAAGCATTCTTGTCCGCTCGCCCGGAGGCGGCGGCGCGCGTGATGTCGGATCTCAGGACCCGCGATGAACTGCGCGTGGCGCTTGCCGGTTCCGCAGGTTTGGCCGGCTCCAAAGGCATGGCGCGGTCCGCGACCGCCGATGCCGCGCGGCGGCTGGAGAGGGGGCTTGCCCGCGGCCGGCTCTTCGGCGTGTTGCAGCGCGCGGCGGCGGTCGCCGGCTTCGTCGCCGCCGGCTGGCTGGCAAACGGCATCATCGGGCCGATGTCGGTGACCAAGGTCGTCGCCTCGCCGCAGCCGCCCGCCTATGTCGACGAGGCGGTGCAGGCCCACAGGACGACGCTGGTGCGCGAGAGCATGCCATCGCAGCCGGAAGCGCCCAATTACAACGCCGGCGAAATCCGCGCCGCCACTGCGATCGTCATGCCGTCGCTGCCGACGGATTGGAGGGTGCGCGACGTGCAGATCTATCCGTCGCGCTTTGGGCCGAGCGTCGAGATGGCGGTCGAGACGAAAGACATGGGGCTGGTGTCGCTGTTTGCGATCCGGCCCGGAACCTTCGACGTCGTCAAGCCGACGATAGCGCCCTCGGGCGACATTTCGTCGGCCTATTTCCAGATCGGCGATGTCGCCTATGCGGTGGTCGGACGAAGCGAGGTTCACGACCTCGACCGCGCCGCCGAGACGCTTGCCAAGACGCTTTACTGATCGATCCACAAAGGAGAACGCAAATGAACACCCCCAATCTGGGATATCGCGTCGGCGCCGGCGCGCAAACCGGAGCCATCTTCGACGAGGGCCTGCGCCAGCATATGCTGCGCGTCTACAACTACATGGGCGTCGGCCTTGTGGTCACCGGCCTCGTCGCCTTCATGATCTCATCGACGCCGGCGCTCTACGTGCCGATCTTCTCCAGCCCGCTGAAATGGGTGGTGATGCTGGCGCCGCTCGCCTTCGTCATGTTGTTCTCGTTCAAAATGCAGACCATGTCGGCGGCGAGTGCCCAGGCGATGTTCTGGGCCTTCTGCGCGGTCATGGGCCTGTCGCTCGCCTCCGTGTTCCTGGTCTTCACCGGAACCAGCATCGCGCGCACCTTCTTCATCGCCGCCACCATGTTCGGCGCCACCAGTCTCTACGGCTACACGACAAAGCGCGACCTGACCCAGTTCTCGTCGTTCCTGATCATGGGCCTGATCGGCGTTGTGATCGCCAGCATCGTCAACATCTTCCTCGGCTCGACCGCGCTGCAGTTCGCCATCTCGGTGATCGGCATCGCCGTGTTCATCGGCCTGACCGCCTGGGATACGCAGACGATCAAAGAACAGTATGCCGAGAATTTCGACGCGGAATCGCGCCAGAAACTTGCCGTCTTCGGCGCCTTCTCGCTCTATCTGAACTTCATCAACATCTTCCAGCTGCTGCTGAATTTTACCGGCGAACGCGAATAACGACTATTCGCTGTGGGCAAGAGCGAGGGTTATTGCTCTTGATGCGGAGAGGTGGCCGGAGGGAGATCCTCCGGCCACAATTCGTTCCTGCAGAACCAGGCTACACCTTGAGTCCCCAAGAGCTTTTGCTAGTCTGCCGACCGCGCCGGCCTTCAACAACGACCCGCGAGGAAATGTGGCACAGGACAGCCAAACGCTTCATGGCGACGGCATCTCGGCGACCATCGTCGCGCAGGGTGCCGAACTGATTTCGCTGCAAGACGCGCACGGATTTGAATTCCTGTGGCAGGCGGGGCCAGAATGGCGGCGGCACTCGCCGGTGCTGTTCCCGATCGTGGGGCGGCTGGCGGGCGATCATCTGCGCCATCGCGGCCGGACCTATCCAATGACGCAGCACGGGTTTGGGCGCGACAAGCCGTTTGCCTGGACGCAGAAGGGGGCGAGATCCTGCACGCTGGTGCTCACTGACGACGCCGACACCTGGGCGCGCTATCCGTTCGCCTTTCGGCTTGAAGTGACCTATACGCTGGTCCGCCAGCAGCTTGATGTGACTTTCGACATCGCCAACACCGGTGATGAGCTCCTGCCGGCATCGATCGGGGCGCACCCGGCATTCAATTGGCCCTTGCAGCCGGATTTGGCCAAGGCGGATTACCGGCTGATCTTTGCCGATGATGAGCCGGCGCCGATCCGCCGTCTTAAGGACGGACTGCTGCTGAAAACGCCACAGCCGACGCCTGTCGAAGGCAACATACTCCCGCTCTCTGAGCGGTTGTTCGACGAGGACGCGGTGATCATGGACCAGATCGCCAGCTCCAGCGTGCGTTATGCCGCTGAGCGTGGCCCGGCTCTGGAGATGTCCTGGCAAGGGGTTCGGGAGTTGGGCGTCTGGTCAAAGCCGGGCGGCGCGCCATTCCTTTGCATCGAACCTTGGCACGGCCTTGCAAGCCCGGTGGATTTCGATGGTGATTTTGTCGACAAACCAGGTCTGATGCTGGTCGCGCCGGGGGCAAAGCGCGTGATGAGCTATCAGACACGGCTGCTATGACGTTCCTGATCGGCAGATCCAGTCACGCCGGGAGTGCCCTATGAAGCTGTATTTCAGCCGCAATCCCAACCCTCGATTGGCGGTCGCGGCGGCACTCCATCTCGACGCGAAAGTCGAATTTGAATTCGCCTCGCCCTTCGCTCCGGGGCAGGCGGAGAAATATCGGCCGTTAAATCCCAATCTCTCACTGCCCATCCTTGTGGATGATGAGGGAAAGAGCCTCTGGGAGGCAGACGCCATAGCCTGCAGGCTCTCGCGCGACGCGCATTCGGATTTCTGGCGCACCGGCGATGACGAACCCGAGATGATCCGTTGGCTCAGCTGGGGCAAGGAGCACTTCGCACTCGCTTGCGACACGGTGCATTTCGAACGTGGGACCAAACAGCGGTACGGCATCGGCCCGATCGATCAGAAGCGGGTGGAGGAGGGCCTAAACCAATTCCATACGGCCGCGGCAATACTCGACGCCGTGCTTGCCGAGCGGCAGTGGCTGGTCGGGAATTCGGTTTCCTATGCCGATTTTCGAATGGCGACCTTTCTGCCGTTCAACGATGCCGCCAGATTGCCGCTCGACGATTATTCCTCTGTCAGCCGCTGGTACCGTCGGCTTGAAGACATCGACGCCTGGCGTGACCCTTTCAAGGGGATGGATGCACCCGAATTGCTGCCGGTGCCGCAAACGGCTGTCGCGGACCAGCGGTGAGAACGCGCGCGAAGAGCCGCGCAGCAGGCCGAGTCTACCAAGGCAATGATGTGCGGGGGATCGGATGAATATCTATGTCCTGAGTGTGGTCGAAGGACAGGAATGGGTCCTTCCTCGACAGGCGGACGACTACCAGCTGTTTTCGACGCTCTGCGGCCGGAAGCAGACACAATGGCATCCGCCCGGGATGGAGATCCTGTGCGAACACGACGACGGTACGCTCCGGCAATATTCAGATTTTCCATGGCTTGGCGAGCATGCGCTCATCCTGCGGGCGAGGGCGTTGAAGTTGCTTCGGCCAACCCTCGAACCGTACGGTGAATTCCTGCCGCTTCGTGCTGACAAGCCAATATCGCTCTTCAATGTCACCACCGTGATCGATGCGCTGGACGAGGAACGTTCAAAGATCGTTCGCTTTGACGATGGCGGCATAATGGTGATCGAAAGCCTCGTCCTTCGAGCGGACGCAATCGGCGGTGCCGAGATATTCAAGCTGCCCGAGCGTGCCGATGGGGTGCGAATATCCGATATCTATCTGCAGGAGACGATCGTACGCCGGATCGGGGAGCTTGGGCTCAAGGGCATTGCTTTCAACTTGGTCTGGAGCGACGAGCCGGTCGGACAAGGCAGGATCGAGTACCCAGGTGTGGAAAAGGGCATTTCAGCCGCAAGCTTGCTCACGAGCTTTTGGGCCGGTCTGCGGCGAAAAGCGGGGTTTTGATATCAAACCTGCCGGACGACGGTGCCGACCACATTGACGAGAAGGCGCGCGGCGGTCAGCGCTGACAGGCCGTCGATGTCGGCCGGAGGATAGAACTCGACAAGGTCGAACCCTGCGATCCGGGTCCGTCTGCCGAGGCCGGCGATCAGGTCGATCACCTGCATGTAGGTGAGGCCGCCGGGTGTACGCGCCGCCACGCCCGGCATGATGCTTGGATCGAGGCTGTCGCAGTCGAGGGTGACGACAACCCGCGCGCCTTCCGGAATATGCCGGAGCGCGGCTTCGACGCCCTGAGCGTGAACCTCGCGGGCGGTCACGAAGCGGCTGCCATAGCGCCGTGCCGCTTCGATCTCGGTGATGCGTGCGCTGCCGACGCTGCGCAGGCCGACTTGCACCATGCCTGCGACATGCGGCATCTCGCTCGCCCTGCGCATCGGGCTCGAATAGCCGTGGCGCTCGCCATACACCTCGTCGCGCCAGTCGATATGAGCGTCGATCTGCAGGACCCAGACCGGCCCGTGCTCCGCAAAGCCGGCGAGGAAGGGAATGGTCATGGAACAGTCGCCACCGATCAGGATCGGCACGGCCGGCAATGCCAGGATCTCGCACGTTTTTGCCTCGATCCTGCCCCGGTTTCCGGCGTTGTCATGCATGGTGGTCAAGATATCGCCGAAGTCGATGCAAGAGGCCGGCTTGCCGTCGAACAGCGGGCCGCCGAGATCGAAATCCCAGTGCTCGACGAGCGCGGCATCGTCCTGGCTCGCAGTTCGGATGGCATCCGCCGCCAAGGCATGGCCGCGGCTGTCCTTGCCGGGATAAGTGCTGCCGTGACCGGCTCCGAAGATCACTGCGCGGGGCATGTGGCCATCTGTCAGGCGATCGGGAAAGCCGAGAAAGAGAGGCGAGGGTGTCATGGCTTGATGGATCCTGATGATGGCTTAGCGCACGCCAATCGGTTGTGTCTAAGTCAAGCGCCTCGGCTTCAGCTTTGTGGGCCGATTGGGTAAGCCCAATAAACTCTAAAACAATCGAGATCGATCACCCACCTGGTGTTTCAAATTTGGGCCAATGGGACATTGGCGGTGGCATGGGCCGATCTCGAGGCGACATTGCGCTGCCGACGAGGACGTTGGCGGTTTGGATCGGCAGGCGCGATCCCGAAATTTCCAGTGCGTGACGAGAATGAACCTTGGCTGGTCGCCTGGTAGCGGAACCAGGCGAGGTTCACGTTGTTACCACAGCGGGCGACTACCGGTTGCCGGATTCGGAGTCATCGTTTCATGACCAATGGTCCATTGCCTGAAAACGTTCTGGTCTCGCTTCCCAAGATCGATGCAAAAGCGGCGCCGACGCTCAAAAATGCCGAGGCGGAGGTATTTTACACGGAAGCAATCCGCGAGCTTACCGCCACCGACATACCCTTTCTGGTCGCCGGGACTTACGCGGTAAGCGCTTATACGGGTGTCACCCGCCAGACCAAGGACCTCGATATTTTCTGCAAGGCAGGCGATTACGCGCGGATCCTCGCCCATTTCAAGCAGCTTGGATATGCCGTCGAAATCGAGGATGACCGGTGGCTCGGCAAGGTGTTCAAGGGCACGCATTTCTTCGACGTCATATTCGGCTCGGCCAACGGCACGGTGCCTGTTGGCGACCTGTGGCTGGAACACGCCCGCCAAACAGAGCTGTTGGGCAGCAGGGTGCGGATCATCGGCCCGACCGAACTCATCTGGTCCAAATGCTTTATCCAGGACAGAGGGCGACACGATGGCGCCGATATCGCTCATACGATTCTCAAGGCGGGCGATCAGATCGATTGGCACCGGCTGCTTTCTTATCTGGAGGTTCATTGGGAGGTTCTGTTGATGCAGCTTATCAATTTCAGATGGATCTATCCGAGCGAGCGCGATCATATCCCGGCGTGGCTGCTCGATGAATTGCTCGACCGCCTCGCCAAGCAACGGCAGTTGCCGTCTCCAAGGATGAAGATCTGCCGTGGGCGGCTGCTTTCGCAAACCGATTACGAAATCGACGTCAAGGAATGGGGCTTCGCCGGCGTCGGTGGTGTGGGAGAATTCCGTGATGGCTGATCCCGTCAAGAGCAGCGGGCCCAAGGACGGCGCACGCGCGCTCAAAGTTGCCGCGGTCGGGGATCTCCATGTGCGGGAAGATGCGCAAACCTCGTATCGAAACCTCTTCGGCGAAATTTCGAGCGAAGCGGACATTCTCGTTCTCACGGGAGATCTGACCAATCTCGGCAAGCCTCGTGAAGCGGAGATGCTGGCCGAGGATCTGCGCAACTGCTCGATCCCGGTCGTGGCGGTGCTCGGCAATCATGACTACGAGTCTGGTGCGGTGGAAGACGTCACGAACATCCTGCGCCAGGCGCATGTTCATCTCCTCGACGGGCAGGCAGTCGAAATCGAAGAGGTGGGTTTTGTCGGCGTGAAGGGATTCATAGGCGGCTTCGGGTCACGCATGCTCGGCTCATTCGGTGAACCGGCCATCAAGACGATGGTCGCCGAAAGCGTGAACGAGGCAATGCGACTTGAAAACGCGATGCGCCAGGTGCGGGCGAAGCGCACGCTGGTGATCCTCCACTATGCGCCGATTGCCGACACAGTCGCGGGAGAACCGCCGGAGATATTTCCATTTTTGGGCTCTTCACGCCTGGCGGAGACGATCGATCGATTCCAGGTTAGTGCTGTCGTGCACGGTCATGCACATCGCGGTTCTTACGAAGGTCAAACGCCTGGCGGAGCCAAGGTCTACAACGTCGCCATGCATGTGACCAAGCCAAGCGGCCGCCCCTACGCCTTGCTCGAAATCTGACGCCAGCGGCATGCGCCGTGGTGCCCATTGGCCCGAACTCAATTGGTGGCGTTGATCGACTTCGCCAACTCTTCCAGCTTCCGGGGATCGTTGCCGTGACGGCGCACCAGTTCGCGAGCCTGCCTGGACGGCAAATCGGTCGTGGCCGCCAGTTGTCGCACCTGCTGATCGTCGATGGCGACCTGCGGCAATGTATGGTCGATATTTCCTTGCTTGTCCTTCATCGCGCTTCTCCTTGATCCCTGTCGATGACAACGGCTCGAAAATCCGACCGGTTCCGAACGATCTGCAAACTTTTGGGCCGGCACCTGGGCGGACCAACATGCGCGTGCCCTGAGGGCGTAACGATCTCGATGGCTGGATTCTGCCAGGAACCATGCCACGGCGCACGAGTTGTTCCGACTGAACGGAGATAGTTAGATGCCACAGCCAAGACAGCCAGACCCAAATCGCGATGTGCCCGTGCCGCCTCCAACATGGAAGCCCCAGCCGATCGAGGAACCCGAACCGGAAAGGCTCCCGGACGAGACCCCGCTGCCCAATCCCGACGAGAATGAAGAGCCTCCCGTCCACGCATAGCCGAAGGGGAGCTTCTTTATCGCGGGGCAAGTGCGCAACCTCGAGACAGAAAGCCCATCGCCTGCAGATCGGCAAAGTTGAATGGTTGCTTCGGCGCCTCAAGTCGTCGTCTGGATGATCAGGGTCAGCGTGCCATCGCCATCTATGTTTGCAGCGACAACCTGCGAGGAATTGAGCCCATTCGCCCTCAAAGCCGATGTCGCCTGAGGCGAAGCATCGACTGAGTTTTGCAGGCGAAGCAAATCTTCGGCGCTGGTTTGATTGATCACGGCATCCGCCTGCGCCTTGATTTCGTCAGGCAAATCCTCGACGGCGATAATGGCGACGCCGGTGAAATTCAAATCAGCAGAGCCTGGATCTGGCAGCGCCAGCTCCGGTTGCACTTCGCCCTGCGGTGGCGTCACCTGGGGAGGCTGCGGGCCAACAGTTTGGGCGTAGACGGGCTGAATGATGACCGCCCCGGAAAGTGCGAGAGCTATCGTCAACATGCGCATGGTCGCTCCTTACATCCTCGAGGAGATTTTGAAGAAACCCCCATGCTGAGCGATGGTTCCCGCGGGGCTGGTCCCGCCGGGCGATTTCGTCCCAACTCACCCCAGAGAGACGCCGAAAACCTTGGCCAGGGCGTCCGTCACACGGCTGTCTCCCAACCGGTTGGGCGGTTTCGTACGGAATCGTACCATCGATTGATCTGCACCTTGGACAGGATCAAAATCAAGCAGAGGTGACCATGGGAGGGAGCCGCATGAGCATCGCCAGATGGGCAATAAGACCTGTCGGTACCGCCAAGGCGTTTCTGGCAGAGGAGCTTCGAAGTGCGCGATACGGCGACATTGTTTCGGTCAAAGCGGCGATAGAGGCCGCTCGCAGGGACGCGCCTTATTTGCAGGACACAGACGATGAGTTGATGGAGACGATCGTCGAGCTGGCACGGGAACTGGGGCTGGCCGTCCTTTTTGACTCTCGCGATTGACCGATGAGCCATGGCTGGAGGACTCACCGGCGGTTGAAGCGATTTGGTACGAAATCGACAATTGGCTCATGGCCGAAAATGCGTAATCATTGGGAAATGGGACGACGGTTGGACGACAAACTCGATTGCAAGGCTTGTGGGACTATCCAAATGGACATTCCCGACAACGCGGAGGAATCGACGCCAATTCATTGCAGCAATTGCGGCGCCTTTCTCGGCGAGTGGGGCGAATTGCAGGACGATTTCTACCGTCAGGCTCGCGGTACCGAAGCATTCGACTTGCGCAACGGAACCATTATCAAGAAGTAGCGCGCAACAACGCGGCCTCCGAATAACATCGGTAAATCCACAGGGGTTGGCAGATCTAGCCGACGTCGATGACGACCATCAACCCGCCGCCGCCCTTCTCCTCGACATTGTTGTTCGTCGTGTGATGCGGGATGTGGCAGTGAATGAGCCACTTGCCGGGACGCAGCGCCTTCCACACGACGTCATAGCGCTGTCCCGGTCCGACATTGATGGTATCGGCCAGGAAGCGTGCCGAGGGAGAAAGCGTCTCACCGTCACGGGCGACGACCTCGAAGGGTCCGCCATGGATATGCATTGGATGGACGAAGCCGTTGTTGGTGCCGATGAAACGCACCTTCAGCGTCTCGCCCACCTTCATAGGAATGGTGTCGGTTGCGGGATAGGCCTTACCGTTGATGGTGAAGAAGTTCGGCATGCCGCCTTCCATTGGCATTGAGGGGTAGGTCAGCCCATCACGCACCAGCCATTCCTGAAGTTCGATGACATAGTCGTGGTCAGCCGGAACCTCGTCGGCAGGATTGGCGGGATCGATGATCAGCGCCCCATAAAGCCCCAGCGCCTGGGTGCGGTCCGGCTTGGCATGCGGATGATAGAAATAGGTCCCGTGCTGGGTCGCGGTGAATGCATAGGAATAGGATTGTCCAGGTTCGATCGGCGGCTGGGTGATCTCGGCAGGCCCATCCATCTGGTTCGGCAGAATCATGCCGTGCCAATGCACCGTGGTTTCTTCGGGCAGGTCGTTGGTGACGTCGATGCGAACCTTATCGCCTTGGCGAATGTGGATGCGCGGACCGGGAATCTGGCCATTGTAGGCATAGGCGTCGACCGCGACGTTGGGCAGGATCTGCCAGCGGACCACCGATGGTCTGAGCTCGAACACCTTGACGCCGTTCTCCAGGCGGAATGGCAGTTCCTGGTCGCCCTTGGCGGCAAGAGCATAGGACGAGGTAACGCGACGCGGATCGGTTGCAGCCATGTCACGCATGGCCTCCGCCGGCGTGTCGCGACCCATGATCATGCCTTGCGGCATGATCGCGCCGCCGACGTCACGCGCCGAAAGCGTCAGGTTCAGCCAGTTGGCCGGCGCGGCCATGCCGATCGCCAGCGCCAACACCGACACAATACCGAGGGCCGCAATCTGCGGCGTGGTAGCGTCCGTCTCCATCTGGTGGCCGCTGCGTTTGGACTTATGGGAGGTGTTGCGGCTTCGTCGGCCGTCGCCGGCGTTGGGGTGATGCATAGCATGCTGTTGGTGGGCGGTCGGCTCTCCACTGCTCGTTTCGTTCGCCTGCGGGCGCTGCGTCATCAATCCGTGCTTCAGCCCGCGCGCGACCAGCCAGACATTGGCCGGATAGGCGAGCGTGAAGCCAGCGATGACGCCGATCGACATCACGCCCCAGAACAAAAGCTCGTTCGGCTCCATGGCGCGCATGTCGCGCCCCATCATCAGAAAGCTCATGACGGGTGCCATGCCGGCCATCATGAAATTCATCGAGATGAACTCGGGCAGGAAGCTCTTGCGCACGTTCTCCCAGTAGGTGCCGCCCATCATCGATTTCATGAACAGCGATTGGAAGATGAACAGGCCGAAGGCAAAGCCCGCCAGATATTCGACGATGAGGTCGAGCCACATCGGCAAGCCAAGCGTTGCCGTGATGACTGCGGCGAGAATGATGCCGGTCGCATCGCCGGCAACGCAGTGGATGGTCGAACCGACCCCCTGTTTCCACAGCGGCCTGGTAAAGTCTTCATGCTCGCCCGGCCGTGGCTCCTTGTCTGCAAGCACATAAAGCAGCAGCCCCAATGGACCCATATAGAGGGTCACCAGGATGAAACCCCATTTCATCACCACCGGTTCGGGATTGTTGCGGTATTGATCGAAGCCGACATAAAGCGTCGAGGCGGCGGCAAGAGCGAACCAGACGGCAAGGAAATAGTCGATTGGCTGGATGAACATGGATGCATCCCGTCGCGGATCAGTGGCTTGTCACAAGCAGCCCCGTCGATGAACGCAGCCGGCGTGTTTATGATCCCGCCGGCCCAATCCGGTTGTGTCGAATTCTCCAGCCTGGCGCTCTTGTCGAAGCATTAACGCGCGGTAATTCCCTTGAAGGCGTGGGCGCTTCGCTGCCTCAACAGGAGCTGGCCATGAAACATCAAACACTCGACCAACTGCATGCCGTCGCCAAGATTGAATCGTCGGCTGCCTATTCCGCAATGACACGAAATCAGCGCGTAGAGCGCTGGGCTGAACTGCTGGAGCGTAGTCCCGAGCGATGCCTTGGGGCCTTTGCAGGCACTGAACATTTGCACCCTGAAGCACGTGCGATGATGCGGGGCGAGGGTACGGCAATTTCGGTTGCCTTCGAAGATCCAGTGCTGCGCGCATCGGGTTTGAAAGACGACACATATGGTGAGGCAAAGCGCTTTTTCGAGTTGAACGACTGGCAGTTGCACGACATCGTCTGCGATTGCCACGTCGGCTCAACCATGAAAGCGCGCTGGGCTGCGACGCGGGTCCGCTCAGCCATCAGCGGCAGGTTCTTTGCGTGGTTGCGGCAAAGGATAATGCGCTGACCGTAGTTGGGGATCGTCGTCGCTTCGGTGCGGCATACGATCCCCTGTCTTGCCGATTGGATGTCTTGCCGATTGGATGTCTTGCCGATTGGATGTCTTGCCAATCGGAGGTCTCGCCGACGCGGATCAACGCTTGTCCTGGTATAGCCGGTCGGTCGCTCGGTCGCTCTCCCTTCGTTCGGCGGGTCCACGCCGACGGCGTGCGATAACGGCATAGGCCATCAGCACGATCAGCAGCAATGGGCCGCCGGCAACGACGACCAACCACATGATATCTCCAAACATGGCGCCATCTCCTTTCCCAGACAACCGGCGAGGAGGAGAACCGTTCCGCGCAGCAGGCCACCTCGGTCGCCCCTGGTCATTAACTTACGAATTGCGCTCGTAGGTTCCGATGAGTTCAGCCTGCTCAAGCGAATGTTTCTGCGCCTCCCGCCAGATGCGCTCGATGCCCACGCTGGCTGGAATGGCAAGGCTCGGGATGTCGAGCGCGGCCAGCCGGAAATGGTAATGGTGAACGCCATGTCCGACCGGCGGCTCAGGGCCGTCGTAATAGGCGTTGCCAAAATCATTCGTTGCTTGCCTGAGGGCGCCCGGACCCGGCTTGCCGCTTTCGGCCTCGGGAAGTTCCCTTGTGTCCGGGGAGATGTTGAACACCGCCCAATGACCAAACGTTCCGCTCGGCGCGTCAGGATCCTGAACGACGAGAACAAGGCTCTTTGCTTCATCTGGCACTCCAGACCATTTCAGCGGCGGCGATACGTTTTTGCCGTCTCGTGTGTATCTTTCGGGAATTTGTCCGCCTTCGGCAAAGGCGGCACTGCTAAGGGCAAGTGGCATGGTTCACTCCTCCGGCGAAGTTGATCGCAGCGACGCGCAGGGCAGCTATTTGTTGGTCCGCATCTTTTGTCTTGGATCGATTCCGCCAGCGGCGGTCGTGTCGTTTTCGACGTCACCTTCGACCGTGTTCTCGCCTTCAAGCTCGAACTCTTCGCCTTCCTTGATCGTTCCCTTGGAAGTCCCGATACCAGGATTGTTCGCCAAGTCGGCATCGCTCGGTTTTTTCCATTTCGGATGTTTGGTTCCGGTCATGAGAAAACTCCTTCGACGGGGATTGCAGTTTTGAAATCGCAGAGCGGATAATTCGTTCCGGTTCCACGCCTCGGCTTCTTCATTGGTTCGCAGCGCGCCGGCTAAAGCCCGAATGGATAGGTGTCGGGAACGCCGGTTCTTGCATGCTCCGGGCCAAGCGGCGTCACTGCCGCGGTTTTGTCGAACCATAGGAACGCGTCGAACTGCCGGGGCAGGGAAGCGTCCGCATAGTGGCTGCCCAGCTCGGTTTCCGGCCGGTAGATCACGCCGATAAATCGCTCCAGCCTGCGTTCCAGCAACCGCTCACGCAGCGTTGTGTCGCGCCCGAGGTCGAGCAGGAACCGCGACACAAGGGAATCGTGGCAAAGCCGTTCGTAACTGTCGGCGTGCGACGCGCGAATTTGCTTCACCTCCATTTTGCCATCCCAGTTGCTGGCGGCCGCTACAGTGCCGGAATGCGTGCCCACACCGATCAGCGCTGCCTCATCCCCGAAACGCTGCCGGCAGAGTTGGCCGATGTTCAGTTCGTCCCTGACGACGCCCATCTCGGTAAAGCGGGCATCGCCGATATGGGAATTGTGCGCCCACACCACGGCCTTGGCTTTGGGGCCGCCGGCATGCAGCAAATGTTCCAACGTTTCGAACATGTGCGTGTCGCGCAGGTTCCAGGACTCCGCGCCGCCATAGTACATGATCCGGTAATAGTGTTCGGCGGACGCGATCAGCCGGGCATTCTGACTGGCATCGAGAAAGTCGGTGCCGTCCCTTTTTGCATATTCGAGCTGTTTGGCGAGCAAGTCCCGGCATTGTTCCAGCACCGCTTTTTCGCATTTTTGATAGCCGGCGGTGAGCACCGCGCGGCCGTAGGTGGACGGTTCGTGTTGCCAGGGCGTCAGGCAGCCATAGCGTTCGCGCGCGATCTTGGCTGCCTGGGGATCGACCCGGTCGAGATAGTCGAGGACCGCGCCGATGGAACCGCTCATATTGTAGATGTCGAGGCCGTAGAACCCTGCTTGCTCCGAAGGCTCTAGCTTCTCGTTGTGACGGCGCATCCAGTCGGTGAAGGTGGCGACATCGGTGTTGCGCCACATCCACGTCGGAAATCGCTGGAATGGCGCATCAGTGCCGGTTCGCGGCCGACGATGGCGAACGTAGCGGTCGATCGCCGCCGCGTCGGGCCAGTCCGCTTCGACCGCGACGATGGTGAAGCCGTGGCGTTCGATGAGCCTGCGGGTGATTGCCGCGCGCGCCCTGTAGAATTCGGACGTGCCATGGCTTGCCTCGCCAAGCAGAACAATGCGCCGGTCGGCGAACCGATCGAACAATGCGCCGAAGGCCGGATCGTCGAAATCGGGCAGGGGTTCGGCCGCGGCCGCGATCATATCAGGCAGGCTGATCGGATGGGGATGTCGAAGCGGACGACCGACGTCGGTGACCGTGCCGTTTTCCGACCAACCCTGCTCGCCGATCAGAGGGACGAAGCGCACACCACCGAAATCCTCCTCGCTATAGGTTGCGGCGCCTGTCCGGGTGACTTTGAGCAGACGTTGCAAATCCGGGTCGTCGCCGACCGGAATGACGAGCCTGCCGCCGACATCGAGTTGCTCCTGAAGGGCGAGCGGTGCGCCGGGACCGCTGGCTGTCACCACGATGGCATCGAACGGCGCCGCCTGCGGCCAGCCCTTGGTGCCATCGCCCGTCCGAACCTCGATGTTTTGGTAGCCGAGTTTTTCAAACCGCCGCTTCGCGGTTTCGGCCAAACCGGGATGACGCTCTATCGTGTAGACCTGTTCGACGATCCGGCTCATCACCGCGGCCGCGTACCCCGAGCCGGTGCCAATTTCGAGCACATGGTCACCCGGTTTGACATCCGCCATCTCGATCATGAACGCGACGATGTAGGGTTGCGATATGGTCTGGCCGTCGGCGATCGGCAGCGGCGTGTCTTCATAAGCAAATTCCTCGAAGCCGGGTTCGACGAAGGCCTCGCGTGGAACTTCGCGCATAGCCTGCAGAATCTCACGGTCATGGATGCCGCGCCGGCCGACATGGATTTTGACCATTCGATCACGGGCACGAGGAAGATCGAGCATCTTTTAGCTCCCCTTTGGTGCAACGCTTCGAGGCGATCCTTCGCGGTACCTGCCTTGAGCCTGCCTTCGCGATTCCAGTTTCTAACCGCCAGAAGACTTCAAGGTTCCCGACTATCTGCGGACAGAGCCGTGTGCCCGCCGGGATAGCGTCCGGTCTCTTGGCTGCGCGGGTCGCGACGCCGCCCCGGACGGCGGCAGTCGGGGGTTGCTCAAGCGCAAAAATGCCCCAGTTATCACCAGCGAACCGAAGCTGGAGATGTCGATGAACGACAAGGCAGCCGCGACGCCGCAGGCTATCGGCCACGAACGGATCGACCTCTTGGACCGTTACTGGCGCGCCGCGAATTATATCTCGGTCGGCCAGATCTACCTGCTCGACAATCCGCTGTTGCGCGAACCGTTGAAGGCCGAACATGTCAAGCCGCGGCTGCTTGGACATTGGGGCACGACGCCGGGGCTGAATTTTCTCTACCTGCATATGAACCGCGTTATCCGCGAAAGCGACCTTGATGTTCTGTTTATCTGCGGCCCGGGCCATGGCGGTCCCGCAATGGTTGCCAACACCTGGCTCGAGGGCACCTATAGCGAGATCTATCCCGATATCGGGCAGGGCGAAGACGGCCTCAGGAAACTGTTCCGGCAGTTTTCCTTCCCCGGCGGCGTGCCAAGCCATGCCGCGCCCGAGACGCCCGGCTCAATCCATGAGGGCGGTGAACTGGGATATGCCTTGGTCCATGCCTTCGGTGCGGCCTTCGACAATCCGGACCTGGTGGTTGCCTGCGTCGTTGGTGACGGCGAAGCCGAGACCGGTCCGCTCGCGGCGGCATGGCATTCCAACAAGTTCCTGAACCCGATGTCGGACGGCGCCGTCCTGCCGATCCTGCATCTCAACGGCTACAAGATCGCCAGCCCAACGATCCTCGGCCGCATGGACGACCAGGAATTGCGAAAGCTTTTCGCCGGCTATGGCTACGAACCGTTCTTCGTCGAAGGCCACGAGCCGCTTTCCATGCACCAGTCGATGGCCGCGACGCTCGACACGGTGCTCGATCGCATCCGGTCCATTCAGGAGCAGGCACGGGCTCCGGGATGGCATGGTCAACGCCCGCAATGGCCGATGATCGTGCTGCGCAGCCCCAAGGGGTGGACAGGTCCCAAGGAGGTCGATGGCGAGAAGGTTGAGGGTTTCTGGCGCTCGCATCAAGTGCCGGTGTCGAACGCACGCGGAAATGAGGACCACCGCACGATCCTCGAAAACTGGATGCGAAGCTACAAACCGGAAGAGCTGTTCGATGAAAGCGGACACCTGTTGCCAGAGCTAGCGGCACTTGCCCCAACAGGGACAAAGCGCATGGGTGCAAGCCCGTACGCGAATGGCGGACTGCTGAAGCGCGATCTTGTGCTTCCAGACTGGAAAAGCCTGGGGCTGGAAGTGCCGCGTCCAGGTGGCGTCATCGCTGAAGCGACGCGGATTTGCGGAAGCTATCTTCGCGAGGTGTTCCGCCTCAATGCCGAGGCGCGGAATTTTCGCCTGATGGGGCCGGACGAGACGTCATCCAACCGCCTCGATGAGGTGTTCGAAGTTACCGATCGGATCTGGATGCAGCGCATCGAACCCTACGACGTCCATCTTTCCCGTGACGGACGTGTCATGGAAGTGCTCAGTGAGCATCTTTGCCAAGGGTGGCTCGAAGGCTATCTGCTCACCGGCCGGCACGGCCTGTTCTCCTGCTATGAAGCCTTCATCCACATTGTCGATTCGATGGTCAACCAGCATGCCAAATGGCTGAAGACCTCCGGCGAGCTTGCCTGGCGCAAGCCGATCGCCTCGCTCAATTACCTTTTGACCTCCCATGTCTGGCGGCAGGACCACAATGGTTTCAGCCATCAGGATCCGGGCTTTGCCGATCTGGTCGCCAACAAGAAGGCCGATACGGTAAGGCTCTATTTTCCGCCGGATGCCAACACTCTGCTGTGGATCACCGATCATTGCCTGAGAACCTATAATCGCATCAATGTCATTACCGCCGGCAAGCAGCCGGCACCGCAATGGCTGTCCATTGAAGAAGCCGAAGCGCATTGCAAGGCGGGGGCGGGCATCTGGGAATGGGCCGGTACGGTTGCTCAGGGCGAAGAGCCCGACGTGGTCATGGCCTGCGCCGGCGACGTGCCGACCCTGGAAACGTTGGCCGCGACCGACATTCTGCGCTCTGCGATCCCCGACCTGAAAATACGTGTCGTCAATGTTGTCGACCTGATGACGCTGCAGTCGAACACCGAGCACCCGCACGGCCTCGCCGATGGAGACTTCGACGCGTTGTTCACGAAGACACGGCCTGTCATCTTCGCCTATCACGGCTATCCCTATCTCATTCATCGCCTGACCTACCGTCGCGCCAACCATGACAACATGCATGTGCATGGCTTCCGCGAGGAGGGCACCACGACGACGCCGTTCGACATGGTGGTGCTCAATGAACTCGATCGCTACCACCTCGCGCTCGCCGCCATCGAACGCGTGCCGGGACTGGCCGAAAGGGCCGAAGGGCTTGCGGGCGAACTCCACGACCGGCTGGTGAAGCACAGGGCCTATGTCGGCGAGCACGGCGAAGACATGCCCGAAATCCAGGAATGGAGCTGGCCCGGCAAAAGCGCGGCAAAGGCGCGCCGATGACCCGCCGGTCGATCCTGGCGCTGAATGCCGGTTCGTCCAGCATAAAGTTCGCGCTTTACGATATTGCCTCGTCGCAGGATCTGCAGCTCGTTTCACGCGGCACGTTGGACTTGGGCGACACACCCACGCTCCGCGCAAAGGCGGCCGACGGAACGGTGCAGTGCGAGCGGCAGCTCGCCGCCGACAAGCCGCGTGATGCGGCCATAGGCGAGATGCTGAATTGGGTGCAGGGCGAAATTGGCGAAAGAAACCTGCTCTGCGCCGGCCATCGCGTCGTGCATGGCGGAAGCGAATTCATCGAACCTGTCCGTCTGACCCCAGACATCATCGACGCCATCGACAGGTTGACGCCGCTTGCTCCGCTGCATCAGCCTCGCAGTCTCGCGCCGGTCCGCGCGATAGCTGCCTTGCAACCGGACTTGCCACAGGTTGGCTGTTTCGACACCGCTTTCCACCAGACGATCGATCCGCTCGTGCGGCGCTTCGCCCTTCCGCGCCAGTATGAAGGGCAAGGCTTGCGCCGCTACGGGTTTCACGGTCTCTCCTATGAATACATCGCCGGGCGGCTCAGCGTGATATCGCCAACTCTTGCGGCGAAACGCACCATCGTCGCCCATCTCGGCAATGGTGCCAGCCTTTGCGCTTTGCAGCAGGGCAAGAGCATCGATACGACGATGGGGTTTTCGGCGCTGGATGGCCTCGTCATGGGCACGCGGTGCGGCGCCATCGATCCCGGCGTGCTGTTGTACTTCCTGCTGGAAAGAGGCATCGCGGCTGAGGAACTGCAGACAATGCTCTACGAGAAGTCGGGACTGCTCGGCGTATCCGGTATTTCGGGCGACATGAGGACGCTGGAAGCGAGCAATGATCCTCGCGCTCATGAGGCGATGGCGCTTTTCGCCTTTCGCGCCGCGAGAGAGGCCGCGGCGCTTGCAAACACGATGGGTGGTCTTGAATGCCTCGTGTTCACCGCCGGCATCGGCGAACGATCCGCGTCTATCCGCAACGCCATATGCGAAAAATTGACCTGGCTTGGCGTGGTGCTTGAAGAACACGCCAACGACACCCACGCCGAAATCATCAGTCGGTCGGAGAGCAAGGTGGAGGTGCGCGTGATTGCGACCGATGAGGAAAGTGTCGTTGCGCGTCACAGCCGCAAGGTGATGCAAGCCTGAAGGCTCGCCATTTCGGAATCGGCTGTCGGTTCGGCCCGATGAAAGCGCGGGGCAAGGGTATCCCTGTACGAAAATTACCAAGCGAGCGGTCGGGGGAACCAACTGCCCATGGAAATATTGTGCGAGCAATCCCGGCTAACCCCGAGACCGTCGGCACGATGATCAGGCCGACAGCCTTACTTCAGGCTTTGGCTGAGGAATCCATGTTTACGGACGACGTTGCGGTGAGGCGCCTGAAAATCCTGGTCGAGCAATATGTCGAGACACGCAAGAAGCGCCACGATGTGATCTCTACAGCCAACGCCGGAACCGCAATCCGAGAGGTGATGCCAAGTTGCCCGCTTTCGGGAAAGGCCTTCGATGATCTGATTGCGGCCTGCGCCATAGAGCATGGCCTCGCCGTGCTCTTCGACAATCCGGGTATATCAGGCACTGAAATCTGAGGCTGGCGCTTCCGAGGCCACCATCGCGATGAGCAGGAGTTCAGTCGGCATGTCCAGATACTTTTTCGACCTTCGAGATGAGAGCGGAAGCTTGCAGGAGGATCCGGAGGGCCAGGAATTTCCTGATCTCGCGAGCGCCGAGGAAAACGCGATGGCGTCGGCGAAGGAAATCCTGGCCGAAGAGCTGCTGCATGGCAAGCCGCTGCGTACCGGATTGGCCTTCGAGATTTTTGACGAGAACCGCAACCTGGTGCTGCGCTTCCCCTTTGCGCTCGCGGCCGAAAAGGCCGGGGCACCCCCTTAATACCGAATTGCCTGGCGGCCGATCGCTTGCAGGGTCATACGGGTCGGGCTTCAATGCGGATCCTATCCTTCCGCCTTGAAGTTTCTGGCTTCTTTCTCGACCTTGGGGCTGTCCTTGCCATGCTTTCGCATGAGCTCCTTGGCCTGCTTGGGTGAGACGTCGGTGGTCTCTGCCAAGCGCAGCGCCTTCTTGTCCTTGCTTTCGGTCTTCTGCTTCTTGGCCGTCATGGCTCTTGAACTCCCTTGAAGCCTGTTCCGATCGATCTTTGCCGGTGCGAACGCCCGAGCATATCCAGATGAACTGTCGTTGCCTGGTTTGCTTCGACGAGACGTCAACGAGACGGTCCCGGTCAGGTTCCGTGCATCGCCTGCTCATGGCTGAACTTGTCACGCCACGCGGCGGTATCGATGGCGATCTCGGATGAATTCATTGAAGAAGCGGCCTTTTGAGGAGGCTTTGGTGAAAGCGGCATAAGTTGCCGGCGCAACACCCTCATAATCGTAACGTCTGCCGCTCGGCACAAACCAGACCGAGAGGATCTTGGTGGCGGGATCGTATTGTGTGTTTTGGATCACGGTCGATGGCATAGTGGCACCCGACGGGTCTGCCCGAATAACCCGCTAGCGGTAGTCAGGTTCCGCCGATGCCCTCGCGGCTCGCACCGCGACTACCGGTCGCGCGGGTTGCCGAACGTCGGGTCGCGCTTCCTCGAATATCGGTCGATGCGTGGCAGGCTGTCATCAAACTCGATGCACGGTAGCCTCAGGTCCCAATAGGCATGGGCTTGCGGCCGAAAACCTTCAGGTTTGTCGAGGAAGCCGATCGTCACATAGAACTCGTCCGGCAGACCTTCGTCGCGATAGCCTATCGAGCTTCCACAGTCTGGGCAGAACGTGCGGGTGACGCCTGGCGTTTTGGAAAAGACCTTCGGTGTTCCCCTAAGAAGCTGAAATTGCTTCGGCCGGTAACCGACCCAGATCGTCAGCGGACTTCCGATGGCCCGGCGGCAATCGTCGTCGTGATCGTAGCATATCCAGAAAGGCTCTCCATCCATGGCTGCCGCGATCCGTCCGCAGAAGCAGGCTCCGGTCTCGCGCCGCATC
Organism: Mesorhizobium sp. M7A.F.Ca.US.010.02.1.1; assembly: GCF_004023085.1. NCBI lineage: Bacteria > Pseudomonadati > Pseudomonadota > Alphaproteobacteria > Hyphomicrobiales > Phyllobacteriaceae > Mesorhizobium > Mesorhizobium sp. M7A.F.Ca.US.010.02.1.1. Next base: position 67,401 of record NZ_RZRV01000017.1, read on the forward strand.
GTCTGTCCATCCTGTCGCGCCCAAGGAACGTTCAGAGAGCGGCCGAACGGCCGCTCCCATTCAAGGTGAAGTCGTTGAAATCATGCATCGTGATGCTCGGGCATGCTCTTGAGCTGATCCTTGGTCCAGTTCGTCACCGCGTGAACGTCGCCGTCTTCATCGCGCATGAATTCCAACTGGCTCGCGGGAACGGCCACTGGCTTGGCGCCTATGCCGAGGAAGCCGCCGACATCGATGACGACCTGACTGGCGGCTCCAGAGCCGTGGACATGCGAAACGCTGCCGACCTTGTTGTCGTCCGCGTCGTAAATCGTGGCGTCTTCGAGAAGGTCGGGCGTCAGTTCGGTGCTTGTGAGGCGTACGTGATTGGTGTGATCCATCGTTCGAGACTCCTGTTGGGTGGAATATCTGAACCTCTCAGCCGAGCAATCGTTCCGAACAATTTCGGGGGCGACGGACGGACGACACAAGGATGCAAGAACCCTCAAAATCAGCCTCGGCCCGAATTGACTCGCAAAGCTCCGTACGGAAGCGTACAAAGGAAAATCGTCAGCAGCACAGTTGGGCGCTGACGCTTGGGAGTGACCATCGCTCTTGCCCATCACGAGGCATGGCCTTGCATGGCGAGGAGCCCGAGCACCCCGGTCTGCCACTGGACGCGATAACCGCGCTGGCGCGGGATACAGGCGCCATTGAACAGCAGATAGGTGAAATCATATCGCTCCTCGGGTTCGATCGCGCCTCTATCCTGCGGGAGGCTCGTTTGCTGGCGAAAGATGGTCAGCCAACAAGGCCTTCGAGTCTTCAGCAGTAACTGTTGGTTTCATACCAACACGCCGGCCCGTCTAGTGCTGCGCGAGACGAAGTCTATGGTTCATTACCGTCCGCTCGTTCGACGGGCGCAACCGGCTAAGAGATCCCAGTGCTCTTGCCCAAGGGAAAAGAGTCTCGTGGATTACCAGATCCTGCAAGCCAAGAGCGAATTGCTTCGCCGCATGAGTGCGGACGATTTCGCGCGGCTGAGGCCACATCTCGCGAGCGTTTTTCTGGAGTTGCGCGCGCCACTGGAGACTGCGGGGCAGAAGATCGAAGCCGTCTATTTTCTGGAAAGCGGACTGGCATCGGTGGTGGCCAGGACTTCGGCGGCGACCGAAGCGGAAGTCGGAATCATCGGGTTCGAAGGAATGACCGGTTCGGCCCTGATCATGGGGGACGACCAGGCCAACTTTGATTGCTACGTCCAGTCGACATGCGAGGCCCTCCGGGTAGAGGCCGCCCCATTCGTCGAAGCCCTGGAGAACAGCCCTACGTTGCGGTCGTTCCTGTTGCGCTATGTCCAATATTTCCACGTTCAGACAAGCTACACGGCATCGATCAACGCACGGCAGAGCCTGGAAGTCCGGCTGGCGAGATGGCTTTTGATGTGCAGCGACCGCACTGTCGGCGACAGACTTATGATAACCCATGAATTTCTGTCCATCATGCTTGGTGTCAGGCGTCCGGGGGTTACCGTTGGCCTTCAGATGATCGAGAGTTATGGTTATATCCGAGCGCGCCGCGGAGAGATCACGATCCGCGATCGAGACGGTCTCGTGAAGTTGGCGCGAGATTCTTACGGTCCACCCGAAACCCAGTACCGCCGGCTGATCGGAGATCTGGGCTCGAAGCATCCTGCGAGGCAGCAGCGGCCTCTCGTTTGAGCGCTGGAGGGCGACAGAGGCTTCTCCGCCACTGAACCGCCAGGAGGACATTTCGAGTGGCCGACGCGATGATGCCGGTGAGACACCGTTGCCCAAACCCGCGCCGGCCACTGCGGCATGTTTTGGGGATGCCGCGTTGCCAATTTAGTTGCTGACAAGCAACTGGCAACGAGGGCTCACGGTTTGGTAAGAACCGTACGTACATACACGCAACCTCCCTCGATCGCATTCAAGGCCTGCCTGCGGAATCCTAGGTTGAATACAGCACCCGATAACTCCGAATTGACAGGCTTTGTCCGGTCGGCGCGGTGATGTCCGCGGGTAGGGTGCAGATTTGCTGGCCAGGTTCCGATATTGCCAGGCGGGCTGGCCTTCACCATCTAGCTGGGATGTCGACACCCACATCGAAAACACCCGGCTCATCCAGGCTTCAGCACGATCTCTTTGGTGCTGCCGACGACCTGCCGGACGGTTTCCTCTACCAGCCCGAGTTGATCGCGGCGCAAGAAGAAGCGGAACTCGCCCGGCGCCTCGAAGGCCTGCCTTTCGAGGCGTTCGATTTCCATGGCCATCTGGCAAACCGGCGCGTGGTCGGTTTTGGCCTGCGCTACGACTATGACAGGCGTCAGGTCGTCGAAGCGCCGCCGATCCCTGACTTCCTACTGGCCCTGCGCGACAAGATCGCGGTGCTGGCAGGCAGGCCCGCCGAGGCTTTCGCGCAGGTGTTGATCAATGAGTATCGGCCTGGCGCCGGCATTGGCTGGCATCGAGACAAGCCTCATTTCGAAGACGTTGCGGGTGTTTCGTTGCTGGCGCCTTGCAGCTTCCGGCTCCGGCGGAAGAATGGCACCAAGTGGGATCGCCGCACCATCGTCGTCGAACCAAGGTCGGCGTATCTCATGACCGGACCATCACGCACGGAATGGGAGCATAGCATTCCGCCAGTTGACCTGCATCGATACTCGATCACCTTGCGGACATTGCGCGCCAACTCCGCATGAGCATAAGAACCTTATTTTCCGCCGACGGCGGCGTGCCACGCGATTCACCGATCCGGAAGATCGAAAGCCAGCGTAAAGCATCGTGCGCCGAGTTCATCGATCACACCCTCATAGATTTTCCGGGAATGGGGCCAGCCGTGCAGAAGGATCAAGGCCGGTCGGCCCGGATCGCCGGCCATGGATACCGCCAGCCGCATATTGCCTGCTTCGAGGGTCCGGACGAGCATCGTCTATCCATTCTCGGGAACTCAGGAGAAAACGATGAGCGAACGAATAGGTTGCCCGACCGGTTTCCGCCGGCGTCGCTGCTCACCGCCGCCCGTTCTCCAGCAGTGGCCAGTGCTCAAAGAACCCAGCCTGCTCGCTCAGCCGGCTGGACCGTCACCCGGCGGGAGGAGGGGGCCACTCTCGCCACCGGCCTGTTGGTCCGCTTGGCGGAACAAGCATTTAATCCTGACGTTAAAATGCCGGGCGGTCCCGCAACGGGCGAATGGGCTGTCGCGAAGTCGTCGCGGCGGCGATTTGCAATTAGGACAATGCAGGGAGATCCAGATGCCGCTTACGGCCTTCGCACTCAATTGCTCGCTCAAAGCTTCGAACGACAGGGAAAAATCCTCCACCGATCGGTTGCTCGCCGATGTCCTGGCGGCGCTGATGCAATACGAGGTGAAGGGCGAGATCGTGCGTGCGCTCAGCCACGATATCAAGCCCGGCGTGCTCTCCGACATGGGCGAGGGCGACGATTGGCCGAAACTCAGGAAGAAAATACTGGCGGCCGACATTTTCGTGCTCGGGCTCCCGATCTGGCTTGGCCAGCCCTCGAGTGTGGCCAAGCGCGTCCTGGAGCGGATGGATGCGTTTCTCGATGAGACCGATGACAGAGGGCGCATGCCGGCAGCAGGAAAGGTGGCCTTGGTAGCCATCGTCGGCAATGAGGACGGTGCGCATCACTGCCACGCGGAATGCTTTCAGGCACTGAACGATGTTGGCTTCACCATCCCGGCCAATGGCGGGGTCTATTGGGTTGGCGAGGCCATGCAGGAGGTTAACTACGTCGACCTGCCGGCAACTCCGGAAAAAGTCTCGGGTGCGATCGAAATGGCAGCTTCAAACGCCGCCCATCTCGCTGGATTGCTGAAAGAGCGGGACTACTCGGGCGTCTCGGGGTGACCTTTGTTCACCTAAACACTACCTTGGCAGCGTCGATGAGGTCTCAGTCGGGAACAGGAAGGCTTGTAGCGAGTTCATATTCTCATCAGCCGGCGACCGCCGCTCCGTCTATACGGCGCGAAGCCGCAAACAGGAGAGCAAGTCATGGGTCTCGGCACGATTCTTATCATTATTCTGGTCATTGCATTGCTTGGCGGTTTTAGTGGTCTTGGCGGCGGGCCTTTCTACGGCACCGGTTACTATGGCGGCGGCGGCCTCGGTCTGCTGCTGCTTGTAGTCATTATCCTGGTCGTGCTCGGGCGTCTCTAGCCGAGTCCGCGATGCGGGTGGCAGAATGTATCACCTGCCGCTTGCGGTCCTTCTGGGTTGCTTTGAATCCATAGCAGTCCAGCAATGACGGTCCGCCCTCTAGAGGGCGGACCACTCGTTGGAGATGTTAGGTCAAAATCAGGACGATCTTGAACGTATCCGGATCAACGATGACGATCCGGCCGTCCGCAAGCACGAAATACTCGTAACTTTCGTAAGCGGGAACGATCTTGACGATACGAGCCGGCAAACGATGCAGCCTGACCTTCTGCCGTGGGACTTCGACGCCGACGGTGATGTCAAAATCGACATTGGAAACAGGCTCGACCTTCGTCTCCCGGATGATCTGAGTGACCTCGGTTTTCTGCTCCACCGTCACGTTGTTGATGGAACCGGTCGACGTCGTATCCTGTCTCGAGGCCTTGCCCTGAGCCTGCTCGTCGGTCTGCATCTTGGTCTTGTCCTGAGCCTGCTGGTCGGTGGTGGTGCCAGCCTTGCCCTGAGCCTGCTCGTCGGTCTGCATCTTGGTCTTGTCCTGAGCCTGCTGGTCGGTGGTGGTGCCGGCCTTGCCCTGCGCCTGCTCGTCGGTCTTCAGCTTGGTCTTGTCCTGCGCCTGCTTCAGCTTGGTCTTGTCCTGAGCCTGCTGGTCGGTGGTGCCGGCCTTGCCCTGCGCCTGCTCGTCGGTCTTCAGCTTGGTCTTGTCCTGAGCCTGTTGGTCGGTGGAGGTGCCGGCCTTGCCCTGCGCCTGCTCGTCGGTCTTCAGCTTGGTCTTGTCCTGAGCCTGTTGGTCGGTGGAGGTGCCGGCCTTGCCCTGAGCCTGCTCGTCGGTCTTCAGCTTGGCTTTGCCCTGGGCCTGCTCGCCCATCTTGGAACCGCCCTGGCAGTCAGCCTGCCCGGAAGCGCAATTGGCGTCTGCGCCAGATTGGCTTTCGGGCTGTTGTGTCTGAGCCATTGCCGTTCCACAGCCGAGCCCGATCGCCAGCATGCTGGTAATGAGAACATGTTTCATGGGGAAATCTCCCTGGGTAAGGTTCGTCCCTTCAGTGCGTAGAACCAGAACCCAAAAAAAATGTTCCGAGATAGTTGAGTGAGGTCTAAAAAAACGACCTCACTCGAGACCACATGATCGCGGGCGGAAGCCGTCGTTATAATGACCTTTTCAACCTTGCCGATTGCCCTAGCTCTCTCCTGAGAGGAGGCCGGATATGGCAATTTATAGTCTGAGGGTGGTCAGCTTCATTTTCGTGGCACTGGCTTTCGTTCCGGCCGCCGCGCATCTCTTCGCGATGTTCAACAAGATGAAGCTCGACGGGCCAAACTATCTGGCTGCGCAGCGCGCCTATGATGGATGGAGCCTGTTCGGAATCGTGGTGCTGGGAGCATTGCTCTCTACGGCCGCCCTGGCGATCCTGCTCTACCGAGCGAGTGCATCTTTCGGCTTGGTTGTCGTCGCCTTTCTCAGCATCGGCGCCACGCAATTTGCCTTCTGGACGCTGACCTACCCAATCAATCAGGCGACCCGGAACTGGACTGTCCTGCCTGAAAACTGGGAGCTGCTGCGGCGCCAATGGGAGTATTCACATGCCATCGCCGCTGGCCTCAATGCCTTGGCGTTGCTTGTGCTTTTCCTATCGGCGCTTCGCGCTGCGGTGCGTTGAACGACCACGTCTTCACCAGCACGGCCGCCGAGCGGGCAGGAACCCCAATGAAGCGAAATCACTGACCCGCCCGATGTTTCCAGCGTGGCTCGAAAATGAAGCGGTACTATTTCGATCTTCAAAACGGTGACGGCGCGGTACCCGACGATGACGGGCAGCTGTTCGAATCCCGGGAACAAGCCAGAGCGGAAGCAATTCGTATTTTGCAGGATGTTGCCCAAGACGAAATGCCCGACTGCGATTTCGTCAAGGTAACCGTCAAAGTACGCGATGAGATCGGTGCGCAGATGTTTGAGGCATCGCTTGTTCTGACCTCCGGATGGAGCGTGTGATGCCGCAGTGCTAGCGGCGATACCGCACCGGGATTTGCACGACGTTCTCCGATCCAGGCAGATCAAAGGCCATGGCCAGTTGACGTACGGAGGCCATCTCCACGATCAGTTCTTCGATCGAAAAATCCGGCAGGCCGGTCTTCACCCTCTGCCTCACCTTGGCCGCAAGTTCATGAACCCGCACCGGGACGAAAAGCGGGCTGTCGTCCAGCAGCTTGCTGATTTCGATGACCACATCGGCGTCGATGTCTTTCGGCAATTCCCGCATGGGCGTCACCTTCTCTCGAAGCAACAGGCCCGTCATGTCGATGCGACGGGCGATCAGGCGTTGAGCGCCGGGCAAGAGGATCGGAGAGGGACGTGCTCGGCGCTGGCCGATAGCCAGATTCATAAAGCTGCGGGCATCGGTGTGTCACGAAAAAATATCGGTACGAAAATTACCAAGCGGCTCATCCCACGCAATCCACAAGCGCCTTCCCCGAAATCGCAACTCCGGCAGCGCTGTTCCCGACAGAGGAGGAACAAAAAATATGGGGAGGAACAAAAAATATGGCCCGGAATTGAGACTGACGAATTGGAGGATCTAGCCATGGACAGCAAGGAAGAAAAGATCAAACTGCGAGCCCATGAAATCTGGGAGCAGGAGGGCCGGCCGGCTGGCCGCGAGCAGGAGCACTGGGACCAGGCCGTGCAGGAGATCGAGGCTGAGGGTTCGGAGACTGAACGTGGCCCGGTTTTGCCTGATCCGACAGTTGCAGCCGATTCCAATAGCTCGAAGCGTTGATCGTCAAATCCATGGCGTCTTGGAGAGTACGATCAGGCAACCAAATTGGTGGAACCTCGTTTGCCGGACAGCAACCAGAGGAGGTTTCGATGAAGAGGTTCTTTTTACTCCTGGTCCTGGCCGCCGTCCTTGCGCTCGGCGCCTGCGACAACAATATCGAGCCGATGAAAGCCAACACCGGCACCATCAACAAGAACCCACAGATTGACCAGGCCGCCAGACTAGAGTCCACGACTGGTGGTGATCAGCCAGCCACTGTGCCTCAGGGCAAATGAACTCGGTCTCACATTGCGACACACCTCTGCTGCGCGTCGCCTATCTCGATGGTGGACCGCGAGACGGCGCCCCGGTTATCCTGCTGCATGGCTGGCCCGACGACGCGACGACATACGCTCGCATTTCGCCAGCCCTTCATGAAGCTGGCTTTCGGACGTTTTCGCCTTGGCTGCGAGGCTTTGGGCCGACATCGTTCCTGTCAGAAGAAACCATGCGCTCGGGCGAGATTGCCGCGATGGCGCAGGATGTGCTGGATTTTGCCGATGCGCTTGGCCTCAGCCGCTTTGCGGTTGTCGGACACGATTGGGGCGCCCGGATATCCTATCTGCTCGCGTCGGTTTTCCCGGACCGCATCAAGTGCTGTGCTGCGCTGTCGCTCGGCTGGCAACCAGGCAAACCAGCAACGCCGGCGCCCGGACAAGCGAAAGCATTTTGGTATCAATGGTTCATGGCGACGGCCCGGGGCGCTGAGTTCGTACGAAACAATGGCAAAAAATTCGCCAGATACCAGTGGGATAGCTGGGGCCCATTAGGCTGGTTCGACGACGCTATTTTCGATGGTGTCGCGAGTTCGTTCGAAAATCCTGACTGGGCGGATGTGACGTTGCATTCCTATCGGGTCAGATGGGAAGAGGCCGAGCCCGATCCACGCTATGCCGAACTCGCCCGCCGGCAAGCAGCGGTCAAGATCATCACGGTGCCAATCCTGACGCTTCATGGTGGCGACGACCGCGTTGTGTTTGCCCAGTCCTCAGAGGGGCTCGAAAAGCATTTCACCGCGTTCTACAGGCGGGTGGTGCTGGATGGCATCGGACACTTCCCGACGCGTGAGGCTTCTGATCAGGTTTCGCGATTGTTGGCTGCGTTTCTCGATAGCCATGGCAAGCGCTGAAGTGGGGTCGTCATTCGACCTCATAGTACAGGCCGGAACCTGACGCATCGCCGTGCATTTCGTCTCCATGCATGACGAACCGAAATGCGGTCTCGCAATCAATCGGCAGCCAGGGAGAATTTGAATGCAAGCTTCAGGCGCAATCTCAACACACCATGCTGGCCAACTGGCCATAGAACCGTTTGCCGGCACGGTGACGGTACGATTTTCCGACGCCATAGTCGCTGCCACGGAACGGGCGAAAGTGCTTCAGGAAGAAGGACATGAGCCCGTGTTCTACATCCCTTTCGAAGACATCTATTTCGACCTTTTCGAAAAGACGAACACCACCAGCCGCTCCCCTTTGAAAGGCACCGCAAGCTACTGGCGCGTCCATGCGGTGGGCAGCTCGGCTGACGATGTCATGTGGGCATACGAGACGCCTGAAACCGCGGCGCGGCCCATTGCACGTCATGGTGCATTCGATCCGGAAAAGGCGCGCATCGATGCCGAGCCCGCGGAGGACAGACGGCACACGCCCCACGTCCCGGAGTAGATTGCCCGTTCGCAGCGGGGCGATCTGAATTCAAGGCTGGTGCTGACGGCGCGGAAACTCGTCATCAAGGATGCATAGTGCCTCCTCATATTTGACAGTCGATGCCCCGACCTGTCGTGCCTGCCAGATATTGTCCGCCAGATCCGCGCGCTTCACCGGCAGCGCCAATGGATTCGATGCCGCTCGTCGCACAAACGCGAAGTAATCCTCACCGGACCTGCGCGACATGGCGTCGACGGCCGAAGCGATCGTCGGGCCAAAACCGGCCTTTTCCAACTTGGTCCGGTCCCAGCCTTCGCCCTTTTCGAGGACGTCATGGAGATAGGCGACGACCTTCTGGTCCTTGGTTCGACCGCGTCAACGATACGGCGGCAGTGCTCGATATACGGTCGCCCGGTCTTGTCGCGCTGTGCTGCGTGGACCTCTTCGGCAATCTTGGCCGCCCGGTAAAACATGCTCATCTGGCTTGTCCTTCAGACATGGTTTCACCATCGCTCCTCAGTATCGTGGTGCGGCAGGTCTATTCCGCAGCAAACCCAGCCAAGTCGCTGCCTCGATCCATAATTGTAGCGCGGTTCCAGCCGAGCCGGATCGTCGAACGTTCCGATATGCAGCGCGATCTCTCCGGGCGATGCGTCATAGGCAAGGCTGAGGGGCGATCCGCAGGCGGAGCAGAACCCCCTGCAGGCAATCGGCGAAGACCTGCGATAGGTCGGCGTCGCATTGGTCCAGTTCACGCTTTGGGAAGGCACCCAGGCCAGAACCGCGAACGCACTGCCGGTCGCTCGCCGGCACATATCACAATGGCAGTAATGCACGGTTCGCTTCCAACGCGGAAGCGGATCGTGCCGCAGAGACATCCTCCGCTCAGTTCCATTTTGGCGCCCCGGCTGACTTGCCGCTCCAACGCCTCTCGCGCGGTCTCATGCGAGCACCTCCATTCATCTCAGCGGAAACGCCAGCCATTTACGTCGGTTCCTGTGGCTATCTCAGGAACCAGTGCTTGCGCGCGGCGTTGCGTGTCTTTGCCGACAACGGGAGGAAACAGGGAAAATGCATCGTCGGTCGGAGAAGCGCTGATGTCGATGCCGGGGCTGGCATACGGTCCTCTCGGCGATCGATGCATGCATATCTGCGTGGATATGCAGCGGCTGTTTGCAGAGCCGTCCGAATGGGCAACACCCTGGATCACCCGGGTTCTCCCGCAGATCGAGAGGCTGGTCGAAAGACGCGCGCCACAGACGGTCTTTACACGCTTCCTGCCCGCCGGGAAGCCGGGGCAGGGCGTCGGCACATGGAAGCGCTATTATGAGCGCTGGGCTTCCCTGACGATCGAGACGATCGGGCCCGAAATGACCGAACTGTTGCCGTCTTTAGCCGGCTACTGTCCGCCAGCGGCGATCGTCGACAAGCACATCTACTCGCCCTGGTTCGAAGGGCGTCTCAGAGCGCTCCTGGTGGAGCGCGGCATCGATACGCTGGTCATCACCGGCGGCGAAACGGATGTTTGCGTTCTGGCCACGGTGCTCGGGGCCATCGATTTCGGCTATCGCGTGGTTCTCGTCACGGACGCGCTGTGCAGTTCTTCCGACGCAACCCATGACGCACTGCTGACGGTTTACCACCAACGTTTCGCGCAGCAGGTCGAGACGGTTGAGATGGAAACGGTTCTCTCGAACTGGACTTGACGTCCGCTAACCCGGCCCGGGTGGGAGCGTCCATGCTTCCTTGCGCGGTTGGGCTGCCTATCTGTTAAGAGAATGACGGACACCAGAACAGGTAGCAGGACGTGACGCAACGATCGGGAAGTGCTGATCTTCCACTCCATGGCGGGCGCGTGCCAAAATGGCTCGGCGACCGCATGACGCGTCTTGGCGCCGTGATGTGCGAGGCGATCATTCATCACTATGGTCGAGACGAGCTGCTGCGGCGGCTGGCGCATCCATTCTGGTTCCAGTCCTTTGGTGCTGTCATGGGCATGGACTGGCACTCGTCAGGAATCACGACCAGCGTCGTGGGCGCTTTGAAGCGTGGCCTCACGCCGCTTTCCGGCGAGCTCGGCATCCATGTCTGCGGTGGTCGCGGCGCGCATTCGCGCAAAACCCCGCATGAGCTGGAAGCCATCGGCCAACGCGTCGGCTTCGACGGAGCGGGCCTGGCAACCGCCAGCCGGCTGGTCGCCAAGGTCGACAGCGCCGCCGTCCAGGACGGTTTCGGTCTCTATCTGCATGGCTTTATCGTCGCCGATGACGGTCACTGGGTTGTGGTGCAGCAAGGCATGAACGGCGACAGCAAGGTGGCGCGCCGCTACCATTGGCTCTCCGAGGGCCTGAAGAGTTTTGTCGACCAGCCGCATGCCGCTATCGAAGGGGCCAATCAAGGCGAGATCGTCAACCTGACCGACCGGCGTGCCGAGGCGTCCCGCCAAGGGCAACTTGACCTTTTGCAGAATCTCGGACCGGATCGCATCCTGGGCGAGCTGGCGGCATTGGAGCGTGGCGCGGAGCCGACGCGCCGGCAGGAACCGGAACAACCGCTGCTGCCGCATTTGGTCATGCCGGCCCACCATGACGTTCGCGAAAGCGATGTCGTCATGCATCGCCTACACGGCAATATCGCAGCCGCCGCGGACCGCGGTCCCACCGATTTCGCCGAGCTCCTTCTGGTCCCCGGCGTCGGCGCACGCACAGTGCGCGCGCTGGCCCTCGTTGCCGAGGTGGTGCATGGCGCTCCTTGCCGTTTTTCCGATCCCGGCCGCTTCTCGCTGGCGCATGGCGGCAAGGACAGGCATCCATTTCCGGTACCGCTGAAGGTCTATGACGAGACGATCGGGGTTCTGAAGTCGGCCGTGCAGAAGGCAAAGCTCGGTCGCGATGAAGAAATCGGCGCCTTGAGGCGGCTCGACGATCAGTCGCGGCAAGTCGAGCGATACGTGACCGGCCCCAGCCTGAAGGAAATTGTCGCGGGAGAATTCGACCAATCGCATCTGCTTGGCGGGCGCAGCGTGTTCGGGTGGGAAGCTGCGCCGGACACAGCGCCTGCTGAGCGGAGCAAAAAAGCGTGAGAACGAGACAGAGGGCTGTAGATCAGTCGGCCAGATCGATCAGCGCGACACCGAGGTCCGGACGCTTGCTGCGGCGCAGATGACCGGGCGCTTCCACCAGGGTGATTTCGAGCGTTGGTCGAACGATGCCGTCAAGCAGATGTCCACCCCGGGTGGTGCCGTCGCTCAATCCAAGCACCGCATGGACGTGCAGGCTGGGCTTGTCATCATCACCCAGTGCAACATCGCCGATCGCGCTCAGAACCTCGCACTGTTCGCCGATGGGGATTTTGCGGTAGGTCTTCGCGGTCGGATCAAACCAGCCCACGGTGGCTTTTTCGAAAGCCCCTATGGCGGTCAAGGACGCACTGCCGATCTCCTGGTCGACCGCGAAGGCGGTCAGTGCCGCGAACGCTTCTTCGCCTGGGTCGAGCACCACGACGAATGTCCGTTGTCCGCCGATCTCATTGACGAGCTGAGATTTCATCCCTGTGCTTCCATCGTTCGGCCCAAGGCCGTCGCCAAGATCAATGGGCGCGGTGTTCCGCATTGCGCTTGCGGGTCGCTGCAGCTTTCTTTGCCGATTCGGATCGGCTTGCGGCAGACCGTGATGCCGATGCCTTGCCGCCGCTTTTACCGCCTTTGTGCGCCGCGAGATGGCCCGTGTGTTTGCCGCGGCCCGAACCGCCTTCCTTCTTGCCACCGCCATCGTCCTTGTTGACGGTAGCCCATGCACGCCGCTCTGCTTCCTTGTCCGAAACCCGGCGCTTCTCGTAGCCTTCGGCAATGTGGTCGGCCTTACGCTCCTGCTTGTCATGTATTTCGATTTGTCGCCTCGTGGCATGGCCTGCTCCTATTGAATAAGGGCTGAACGTCGATTTGACGCGCTGGTTCCAACAGAAGTTCGCGTAGCCAATGCCATCGCCCGGCATGGCCAAACACCGCCGCGCGCAGGCTAACGCTTTTCGGGCCGGGGAGAGCGCAGCAGCAGGCGAGGGGAATTGGTTCAGCCGATTGCCAACCTCACGACGAGGGCCAGGATCACGACACCGACCAAGCCGGCTATGAAGATGACCCGACGGGTGCGCGTTCGCAGGATGATCTCGCCTTGTCTCGCCTGCTCCGCAGAGAATACAGGTCCATTGTCGCCGTCCTTGCCATGCCGACCATCGCTCATGATCGCCTCCTTCCGGCTCTTGGCACACAACCATCGCTTGACCGGGGAGGTTCCGATTGCATCGATCCGGCCAGCAGAAAAAGGATCACAGGCTCGTGAGGAGGGAACTTTGCCCTCCGCGAGTGGTTTGGGCCGCTTGAGACCCAGCCAGCCCGGAGCCAGCCATGTCCGATGCCAAAATTTCCAGCGGCTTGAGCAGACGCATGTTCATGACGGCCTCTGTTTCGGCGGCGGCGGTGATGCCGCTTGTGAATTCCCCAACGAGAGCTGCCCAGCCCGCGTCCGCAAAACCGGCCGAACCGCGCGATTTGTCGGCGGTTTCGATGCGTATCAACAAGCAGACCTACAACCTCGCGCTCGACAATCGAACCAGCCTGCTTGACGCGCTGCGCGACCATGTCGGCCTGACCGGCACCAAGAAAGGTTGCGATCACGGTCAGTGTGGTGCCTGCACGGTGCTGATCGACGGAAAGCGGGTACTGTCGTGCTTGAGCTTTGCCGTCATGAACCAGGGCCGGGAGATCACAACGGTGGAAGGCCTGGCTTCGGCGGACGGGGAACTGCATCCGGTCCAGCAGGCCTTCGTCGACCACGATGCCTTTCAATGCGGCTATTGCACACCGGGTCAGATCATGTCCGCCATCGGTTGCATCAACGAAGGCCATGCTGGATCGGAAGATGATATTCGCGAATATATGAGCGGCAATCTATGTCGCTGCGCGGCCTATCCCAACATCGTTTCGGCGATCGTTCAGGCACGCGACGAGACCAGGAGGGCTTAGGATGCGCCCGTTCGTATATGAAAGACCAACCAGCGTCTCCACGGCGATCGCCATGGCGTCCCGTCCCGATGCCGTGCATGTTCCGCCAACCGGCGCCGACACGCAGTTCATCGCCGGCGGCACCAATCTGGCCGACTACATGAAGCTCGGTGTCGCGCGGCCGGAGCGACTGCTCGACCTCAACACTCTTGCCGAGCCGGCCTTGCGGCAGATCAGGATAGACGATGATAAGATCCGGTTTGGTGCGCTGGTCCGTATGGGTGAAGCAGCCGACAACAATGATGTCAGGCGCCGTTGCCCGGTCCTCGCCGACAGCTTGAAATTCGCTGCCAGCGGTCAGCTTCGCAACATGGCGAGCCTGGGCGGCAATGTGCTGCAACGTACGCGCTGCGAGTATTTTCGAGAGATATCTTGGCCGTGCAACAAACGCGAACCGGGCTCCGGCTGCGCTGCGATGGAAGGGTCCAATCGCCAGCATGCCGTGCTGGGTACGAGCGATGCCTGTATTGCCACGTATCACGGCGATTTCGCGCAGGCGCTGGTTGCGCTGGACGCCACCGTCGATGTCGAAGGTCCGCGGGGAAGGCGCACGCTCACTTTTGTCAAGCTGCATAAACGGCCGGGCGAAACGCCCGACATCGAGACGGATCTGGCCGCCGACGAGCTCATTACCGCCATCGAAGTGCCGCTGGCACAGTGGAGCAGCCGGTCGCGCTATCTGAAGATACGCGATCGCGAATCCTACGCGTTTGCGCTGGCGTCCGCGGCTGTCGCGCTCGACATGGATGGCGAGACGGTAAGGAGTGCGCGCATTGCGCTTGGCGGAGTGGCGACGGTGCCGTGGCGTGCGCGCGAAGCAGAGGACGCGCTACAGGGCAAAGTGCTTGACGAAGCCACGGCGCAGGAGGCCGCCGAGGCTGCTTTCGCCGATGCCAGACCGCGCGAGCATAACGCATTCAAGATACCGCTCGGCAAGCGCACGCTGGTGCGGGCGCTGCTCGAAACCCGGGATATGAAGGGCTGAGCCATGAACCAAGCTGCACCCGCTCCAAGGGAAAACCAGGGCGATCCCGTTGTTCGCATTGACGCCCGGCTAAAAGTTACCGGACAGGCCGGCTATCCCGCCGACATCGTTACGGCCAACGTCGCCTACGGTGCCCTTGCCACCAGCAGCATTGCCCGGGGCAAGGTTTCCGAACTTCACACGAAAGACGCCAATGCCGTACCCGGTGTGCTGGACATCGTCACCTATGGCGATCTGGACAAGACCGACATGCCGAAATTCGGCAACACCGGTGCAAGTTCGATTGGGCCCTTGCACGACAAGACGGTTTTTCACGATGGTCAGATCATCGCTCTGGTGGTCGCTGAAACCTTCGAGGCGGCGGAGGAGGCAGCGATGTTGGTCCGCGCCGACTATGAGGACGAACGGCCCAGCGCCAGCTTTGATTCCAAGGGCGTGAAGATGGAACCGGCTGCCGGCAAAAGCCCGATGTTCAAGGAGGATGCGAAGGCCGGTGACTTCGACGCCGCTTGGGCGGATGCGACGGTGAAGATCGACGAAAAATATTCGACGCCGACCCAGCATCATAATCCGATCGAGCTGTTTTCGACCACCGCCATATGGCAGGGCGACCAGTTGACGATACACGAACCCAGTCAAAACGTTACGGGCTGGAAGGTGGAACTGGCACGCCAACTGAAGCTCGATCCGGCCAATGTGCGGATCGTCAGTCCCTATATCGGCGGCGCCTTCGGCTCCAAGGGGCCGATGACGGCACGCACTGCTATCGTTGCCGTCGCGGCGCGGCGCATCGGCCGGCCGGTTCGCTGCGTCGTCAATCGCATGCAAGCCTTCGGTACGCAGACCTATCGCGCCGAAACGCGGCATCGGATCCGCATGGGCGCCGGCAAGGACGGCCGCATCACGGCGTTCGGACATGAGGCCTGGGAGGTGACGTCACGCCCGGACCCTTATGTCGTCGGCGGCACGTCCGCCACCGCGCGCATGTACGATTACGGCTCCGTTCTGACGCATGTTTCGCTGGTTCATGCCGACCGCAACACGCCTGGCTACATGCGATCGCCGCCGGAGACGCCTTATGTCTACGCGCTGGAAAACGCCATGGACGAAATGGCCGTGGCCCTCGGTATGGATCCTGTCGAGTTTCGTCGCATCAATGAACCGGAGAAGGAGCCGATCGGAGGCAAGCCATTTTCCAGCCGCTCACTCATCAAGTGCTACGACCAGGCGTCCGAGGCCTTTGGCTGGTCGAAGCGCGATCCCAGGGTCGGCTCGATGCGCGACGGCGATTGGCTGGTCGGAATGGGCTGTGCGACGGCAATCTATCCGACTGCCGCCGCACCTTGCGCGGCCCGGGTTCGTCTCACCGCGGATGGCGAGGTTCGGGTCCAGTGCGGCTCCCATGAAATTGGCACCGGCGTTCGCACCATCGCCGGCCAAATGGCGGCCGAAAGGCTGGGGGTCGGCATGGACAAGATTAGCGTGGAGATGGGCGACAGTGCCTTGCCGCCGGCTCCCGTGTCGGGCGGATCGATCTCGACCGCCAGCGTCTGCTCCGCGGTCATGAAAGCCTGCGACGCGATACGCGAAAAACTGTTTGCCGCCGCTGCGGGCAAGGGGGCTCCGCTGGCAGGTTCGGCCAATGCGAAGCTGGATTTGAAGGACGAAGAGGTCGTCACCGAGACCGGCAAGTCCGCCAAGCTGGCCGATGTCTTCAAGGCCATGCAAGTCGGCGCCATCGAAGAATATGCCGAGTTTGCGCCGAAGGGTTCTTCGCCTGAAGCCCTGAGGAAACTCTATGCCGGACAATCGGAGTTTCATGGTGGAGAGAACGACGAAGATTCGGTCAAATATGCGTTTGGCGCCGAGTTCGTCGAAGTGCGCATCAACAGCTATACACGCGAAATCCGGGTGCCGCGCATGGTCGGAGCCTTCGCTGCCGGGCGCATCATGAACACGCGCACCGCGCGCAGCCAGCTGATGGGTGGCATGATCTGGGGCGTTGGCCAAGCGTTGCACGAGGCCACGGAAATTGATCAGCGACACGCGCGCTACGTGAATCGCGACCTGCAGGACTATCTCGTGCCGGTCAACGCCGACATCAAACAGGTCGACGTAATCCTGGTCCCCGAAATCGACCACCAGATCAATCCTGCCGGCGTCAAGGGCTTAGGCGAACTCGGCAATGTCGGAACGGCTGCTGCCGTGGCGAGTGCCGTCTATCATGCCACCGGCAAGCGCATTCGCGATCTGCCGATCAGAATAGATAATTTGATAGGCTGACGATCAAGAGCTCTGGACGGAGCATGGAACTCGTAACCCATAGGAAATTCAAAAACGGCAGGTTGATGCCGTGGGGAAAAGGCACGGTCGTCACCGGAGCAAAGGGATTTGTCTACCTCTGCGGAAATACCGCAACCGCCGAGAATTACGATCCTGCCGGAAAGAGAGGAGGGGGCTTCCCTGGCGATGCGGCGGCACAGTGGCGCGCAATTTTGGCGAACATCAAATCAGATTTGGAAGAACTCGGCAGCGCGCTCGACTATCTCATCCGGCTGACCTTCTTCATCAAGGGGCCATTTCCCGATGGCGGCGTTCTAAGTTCACCCCATTTTCGTCTCGACGTACTGGACGAGTTCTTTGCCGAGCATTGCCCGAAGCACTGCAGCTATAACAACCCGCCGCCCTCCGAGGTGATCGGGGTTGCAGCGCTTGCCCAAGCCGACATCGTCGTTGAAATTGTCACGATGGCGGCGTTGCCTGACTGAAAAAGTTTTCGCGTGCAGCGATAGCTTAGTTGCCTTGGCTCTCGAGTGTCACTCCGGGGCTGTGGCCGGAGCCGTGTAGCGTCGGCGCACAGCGTCAAGCACCCGCTTGCGGCTCTCCTGCGCCGACAGGGTCTTGTCCTCTTCCGCCTCGGTGGTTTCGCGCGCCAGGTCCTTGTCCCTGATCTGATGTCGAAACCATTTGGAATAGTCGCCGGTGCGCAAGTGAAACTCCCAAGTCTTGTCGTCTATGCCCTCGGCGATCTGAGCGAAGATCATCAGATTGTGAGCCCTGAGGTTCATCGCATTGTCAGGGCCATGGAAATAGAAGCTGCCGGCTTCGTCGAGCTGGCCTTCGGCATATTTCCGGCTGTGCCGCTTGAGTGACTGACGTGGTTCCACCACCTTGACCGTCTTGACTTTCTTGCCCGCCTGCGGCCGCCAGAACAGCACGCGCGCGCCCTTGGGGCTGGGGATGTCCTTTGGCGGCTCAATGCCAGTCTCCTTGCAGAAGACCTTCACCACGTCCTTCGCCTTGGGGCCAAGCGCAATGATGGCTGTCACAAGGCGCAAGGCGTCTGTCGAGATCGCCTCGGGGTGAACGGTGATCAAGATTGTGCCCGGCAATTCCAATGAAAGGACCGCCCGCGTATCGTCGCGCCGCTTGGGCAGAAGATGGTGCGCTTCATCGATGACGAGCCAGTGCGGTCTCGCGGTGCGCCGGCGGAAACTGCTCAGGCCAGGCAGCAGGTCGGCAAAGAAATCCGGCCTCTCGTCGACGCGCAGGGCCAATCCGTTGACGACAATGTTGCTGTCGGCCTTGGCGATCAGATCCAGCACCTGCGCCTTTGTCGGCGCGCTTGAGCCGTCTCCCAGGCGAACGGCGCCTTCGAGGCCGTCATAGTCGCCTTCGGGATCGAAGACGCAGAACTGAAAACCACTTTCGACGAAGCGTTCCGTCAGCGCGGTGGCCAAGGTGGATTTACCAATGCCGGAACTCCCGGCAATGAGGATCGTGTCGCTCGGCGACAGGTAGACATCATCGCCGCCAGACGACCCAAGAACGATGCCGTCATGGCGCTTCGGCACTATCGCGTGATCACGCTTTATCAGCTTTGCGATCAATTGCTCCACGCCCTTGCCGCGGGCGCCACGCATGACCAGGTTGGCTGTATCCTTGACCGCCGGAATTGCATTGTCGACGGCGGCGCTGCAGCCACAGGCTTGCAGGAACGCGTGGTCGTTCTCGGCGTCGCCGACGCCGACGACGTTGTGCGGCGAAAGTCGAAGGTCCTGAAGGGCCGCAGCGAGCCCGGTGGCTTTGTTGATGCCGCTCGGCAGGATCATCACCGCGCCCTTGTTGAAGATGATTTCCAGTTCGAGACCCATCTTCTTGATGATATCGAGCACGGTCACCTGATGGGGTTCCCAGGTCGCGACGATCGATCGCCCGACCGAAAGCGGCTTGACGCCCTGCCGCTTCAATCTGGCGATGAATTTGGGCTCGGGCGATGGGGCGATCACCCGCTCTTCCTCGCTGGCCGGCGTGTAGATCATCGCGCCATTCTCAGCGACGACCTTGTCGAAGAGGCTAAGCTCGGGAAAGACGCGCTTGAGATCGGGCAGTTCACGCCCGGTGACGAGAACCAGCTTGCGGCCGCTTTTCTTGAACCGCTCAAGCGCGGCGAGCGTCTTCTTGGCGACGATCCCATCATGAGCCAGCGTGCCGTCATAGTCTGCCGCCAATGCAATGAAATACATTCCGCCGACCCTTCTCGTTCCGGTTGCCCTGTGGCTAGAACGTGTGATCGAGACAAAGGCTCCCCACCGACCGGATCGTAGGTGGAGGAGGGGCGGTTCGCCCTCGGAAATCAGGAACTCCTTCGGTGCCGGTACGTTGACCAGACAAGCCGGGAACCGTCCCGGTCTTTGCTGGCGGCGTGCAAACCCCGTCGCCGAAATCCACACCAAGCGCAATGAAAGGTAAGGCCATGGGCTTCTTTTCGAAGGACATCAAGACACTCGACGATCTCTTCGTGCACACGCTGCGCGACATCTATTACGCCGAAAAGCAGATCGAGAAGGCGCTGCCGAAGATGATCGACAAGGCAACCGACCCGCAATTGAAAGCCGGATTTGAAAAACACCTCGACCAGACGAGAGGCCATATCGAGCGCGTCGAACAGGTGTTTGAGTTGCATGGCGTCAAGGCCAAGGAGGTCAACTGTCCGGCAATCGACGGTATTCTCGAGGAGGCCGACGATGTGAGCGGTGACGTCGATGACAAGGAGGTTCTCGACGCGGCGCTGATTGCTTCGGCGCAGGCCGTCGAACACTATGAGATGACCCGCTACGGGACGCTCATCGCCTGGGCCAAGCAACTCGGCCGCACCGACTGCGCCAATGTGCTGGCCAAGAACCTGAGGGAAGAACAGGCGACCGATCGCAAGCTCACCGAAATGGCGGAAAGCAAGATCAACCTGCAGGCAGCCGAATAGGGCTGCAATCCGGCCGGCTGGTAACTCGGCCGGCCGGATTGCTGGCAGGTTTCCACTCCGTCAGCGAGACGGGTCGACGCCCAAGGCCGTTGATTGCTTGCGCAGCGCCTCATCGTCATCCTGCGGCGCATGCCGAGCAGATCCTGCGATTTCCGTGTAGATGCGGTACGCTACACAAGTGAGCGCCACCATGAAAAGCAGACGGCCCATCCATCCTACTCCTTGCTCATGGATTTCATTCCGGCCATCCTCAGTACCCTCCGACGACCGGCAAGATTTCGCCGGTGATGTAGCTCGAGCAATGCGGCGAAGCGAGGAACACATAGGCCGGCGCGAGTTCTTCCGGTTGCGCGGGTCGTTTCATTGGCGTGTCCGCGCCGAATTTCGAGACGTCGTCGGCTTCCTTGTCCGACGGATTGAGCGGCGTCCACACCGGACCCGGTGCGACCGCATTCACCCTTATGCCCTTGCCGATGAGATTGCCCGACAGGGCCCGCGTGAAGGCATGGATGCCGCCCTTGGTCATCGAATAGTCGACCAGTTGTTTTGAACCGTCGATACCGGTTACCGAACCGGTGTTGATGATCGCCGAACCTGGCTTCATGTGCGGCACCGCTTCCTGCGCCATATGAAAATAGCCGTAAAGATTGGTCTTCAGCGTCGTGTCGAAATGTTCTTCGGTCAGCTCGCCGAAATCGCTGGAATGGATCTGGAACGCAGCGTTGTTGACCAGCACGTCGATGCGACCGAATTTTTCAACGGTCTCCATGACCGCCTTGTGGCAGTGGCTGCGTTCGCTGACATCGGCCTTGACCAGGATGCAGCGTCGTCCCTCCTTTTCCACCGCTGATTTGGTCTCTTCAGCATCCTTGTCCTCGGCCAGATAGACGATCGCGACGTCGGCGCCCTCGCGGGCGAACAACACCGCCACCGAGCGGCCGATGCCGGAATCGCCGCCCGTGATGAGTGCTACCTTTTGGTCGAGTTTTTTCGATCCGAGATAGTACGGCGCATCGTACAGCGGCTCCGGCTCTAGCGCCCATTCGTGCCCCGGTTTGGGCTGATGTTGCTCGGGGAAGGGGGGCTCGGGATATTCACGGGCGCCAGCCTGCATGGCGCCTTGCTGCTTCCCACCGCCTTTCGATTTGTCCTTGGCATCGACGCCACGTTGGATATGGCGCTGCTTGGCCGCTTCACCGGCTATTTCTGACTTCATCTGCATGATCGTCTCCTTGGCTTGGAGAGGAAACAACGCATGTCAGGCAAAAAGGTTTGCGCAAAAGATCGACTTGCCGAGAGGATTCCGGCCAGCGTTTGGCAACGCGTAACGACGACATCGCCAGCTGCACCAATTCAGCTGCAATGCAGCCGCGCCAGCCACCGCCGCGATGGGATCGAGCACCGGGGCTTGCCCGCTGCCTGCGCCGCCTTGGCGGCGAGCCAAACGTGATGATGTGGATTGGGAAGCTATTGCGTCAAACTGGCAAAGCAGCGCCATCCGGTCTACTCCGGGCGTAGCCGCCGGAATTCTATCTTGGCGACAGCCCATCGAGCAGGAAGTCGAGGCCTTTTCGGAAGGCGCCATCCCAATCGTTGTCCAACAGCAGACGAGAGCGTTCGATTGTCGGGTAGTGTTCGCTGAGGTGTGTAAGACGCTGCTGTGCGGCTGCCCTGTCTTCTTCCGAGAGGTCGAAGCTTGCCCGGGTGAGGGTGGCGCCCATCACATAGTTCCAGAGCGACCATATCGCGGCGTTGAGATCCGCGTCCGCTACACCGGCTCTGGACAAGGTCTTGCTCAGCATTTCCAGGCGGCTGAGAATGTTCGGGCCAAGCGCCCGTCGCGGCAACAGCGATGCCGACCAAGGATGGCGCAACATTCTGGCGCGCCAGTCTTCGAGCATATAAACGACGTCTCCGCGCCAGTCCGGAGACTCACCCGTTTCAGGCGATCCGCGATATTCGAGCACCGAATCCAGCGCCAGATCAAAGACATCCTCCTTGTTGTCGACGTGCCAGTACAGGCTCATCACACCCGAGCCGAGGCGATCGGCCAGCCGACGCATTGTCAATCCGTCTATGCCCTGGGCGTCCAGCAATTCCACCGCGATCGCCACGATACGCTCTCGAGACAGCGGCGGCTCGCTGCTCGCCTCCTGGATGGGTTGAAGCTTTGTCCGTTGCGATCGTTTGCTGGCACTGCGGGGTTTGGCTGCCATCTGTCTTCCTTGCTGGCCGAACGTCGATTTTGGCAGGCACCGTCAGGAATGTCGACGCTGATCGCTTGACTAGTACGATGTACCATACGATGACTCGTACATCGCACGATTCATCGTATGAGATCGGGTTAAAGTTCATGCCGGCGGCGAGTGCGTTATTCGCAGTCAGCAGAGCCAGGAGAAATCATGTCACGCGCAATCAAGCATCTGCTTATCAGAGGGCTAATCATCATGACCATTGCAGTTCCCACTGCGTCGCCGGCGAACGAGTTCAAGCTGACCATCATCAATCCGCAGACGCTCTGCGACCCGTCGCCGAATGGCTACAGCACCGCCGTGATCGCACCGCGCGGAGCTCGGATTGCCTACATTTCCGGGCAGGGCGGCCAAGACAGCACAGGAGCCTTGTCACCCGATTTCGCCGTCCAGGTTAAGCAGGCCTACGCAAATTTGCATGCTGCGCTCGAGGGCATCGGCGCCAGGCCGGATCAGGTGGCGAAGCTCACGGTCTTCGTGGTCGACCACGACATGTCCAAGCTCGATGTGTTGACCAGGAACGTCAAGGACATGTTCGGCGAGGCGCTGCCGGCGCAGACACTGGTTCCCGTTCCCAAGCTTGCAATCGACCCCATGCTTTTCGAGGTGGAAGCCACCGTTATTCTGGAATAGGGAGCCTGATCGCCCCAACTGACATGGGGTCGAGCACGCCGCCGACAGCCGCGCGTTGGAACCACCAATCGATATTTGGACGCCTTTGTACATTCGGGCAGATACTGAGACTAAGACCATGAGACCGGTGACGCATACACTCTATTGCTATTGCCGCCGCATCCAAAAGTCGCATAAGATAGATTATGGAACTAATGCATCGGTCAAGAACTGGAAATTGCCGCTGATTCTCATAGGCTTGAGCCGATTGTGCCGTATTGCTTTGAGCAGATGGCCAACGCTAGGCTGTCGAAATGAAGATGGCAAACAGCGAGATCGAAGCGGCGATCGAAGTGTTCGTGCATGGCTTCAGCGCCGACAGAAGCCGCACCTTTCCTTACGAGGCCAGCCGCGTTGGACGCTTGTGGCTGATGCGCGATGCCGAGCGCAAGAATCTTCGCGACTACCGCGGCGAAGAATGGGTCGTCCATGACGTCGCCGCTCAAGAAGCCGATGCCGTCGTGCGGCAGCATGCACGGCCGGGCTTTGCCATTTCCGTTGTGATCGCGAACGAGGATCCGGACGGGCCGACACGAACCGCCTACAAAGCTCTCGGCTACCGGCTGCTTCGGACCGAAGGCTTTTTCGTCCACCGGTTGCGCCGGATTCCGAGCCCGCCAGCGGTTGCGGTTGCTTCGGTCGAACGCGTGCAGACAGCCGAACGGGCGGCGCAGTTGGGAAAGATCATCCGCAGACAGCCGATCCCGGATCATTTGCTCGGCGACAGCGCGCCGTTGCGCCAGTATGTGGCAGTCGATGGCGCCGATATCGTTGGGCGCGTGCGCAGCTTGGATGCCGTGGAAGCCACGTGGTGTTCGAGCATGTATGTCGAGCCTTCGCACCGGCGTCGCGGCATTGGCCAGGCTTTGACGTCGAAAATGTTGCACGACGATCGGGCGCGCGGGTCGAGGTGCTCGGTGCTGGCTGCAACCCACGCCGGGGCTCTGCTTTATCCCCGGATGGGCTACGAACGGATCGGAACGCTGCTGATATTCGCACCAATGAACCGAAAGCCTGGATGAAAGTCTATTCGCATCACGCTGATTCGTAAGGGATTTCAATCGCCATCCCATCATAGGCCGGCTCGACGTTGGCGGGTGTCTCGGCCATCACCGTGGCGTAGTCGAGCGGCACGTGCATATGTGTCAGCACCGCATGTATCGGCGCCAGCCGCTCGATCCATTCAAGCGCTTCGCCAAGGGACAGGTGACTAGGATGCGTCCGGTACTGCAGCGCGTCGATGATCAGCACGTCGAGGTCGCGCAGCCGTTCGGCGGTGGGTTCCGGAAAGTCGCTGATGTCGGGGCAATAGGCGAGACCGCCAATGCGGAAACCGAGCGATACGATGTCGCCGTGGATCTGCGGCAGCGGCTCGAGGGTGAGGGTACCCCCCTCTCCTTCGATGACCACCGGCCTGGTGTGGTCGATGAGATGCGGCCTGACGATCGGCGGATAGGAACTGCCTTGCGGCGTCTCGAAACAGTATCCGAACGCTTCCCGCAGCCGAAGCATCGTCGCCCTGTCGGCATGGACGTCGATCAGCTGGCGCTGATCGAGAACGAAACCGCGCAGATCGTCGATGCCATGGATGTGGTCGGCATGCGGGTGGGTATAGACGACCGCATCGACACGTTTAACGCCGGCCAGCAGCATCTGCTGACGAAAATCCGGCCCTGTGTCGATGACGACAGTCGTGCGGCTGCCGTTCGCCGCGATCCGCTCGACGAGTGCGGCGGCACGCGTGCGCCGGTTCTTGGGGTTGTCGGGGTCGCAATTGCCCCAGTCGCCGGTGATGCGCGGCGTACCTGGCGACGAGCCGCAGCCGAGAATGGTGAGGCGCAGCCGGTCGGTCATCGTTCAGGCACTTTGCTCTACAGGCCGCGGCATCTTGCCGAACAGCCGGAAGAAATTATCCGTCGTCAAATCGGCGATTTCAGCTTCGCTGACGCCGATGGTTTCGGCCAGCACCTTGGCGGTATGGGCGACATAGGCGGGCTCGTTGCGTTTGCCGCGAAATGGCACGGGCGCCAGATAGGGCGCGTCGGTTTCGACCAGCAGCCGGTCATGCGGCACATCGGCGGCAATGGCGCGCAACTCAGCCGAATTCTTGAAGGTGAGGATACCTGAGAACGACACGTAGCCGCCGAGAGCGACGCCAATTTCGGCAAGCCGACGCCCGGAAGAAAAGCAATGCAGGATGAAGGGGAAGGCGCCCTTCCCCGTTTCGGCCTCAAGAATATCAGCCATATCTGCATCGGCGTCGCGCGAGTGGATGACCAGCGGCAGCCCCGTTTCACGGGCGGCGGCGATGTGATTGCGAAAGCCTTGTGCCTGCGCATCGCGTGGCGCCTTGTCGTAGAAATAGTCGAGACCGGCCTCGCCGATCGCCACCACTTTCGGGTGGGCAGCCAGCCGTACCAGATCGGCCGACGTCACATCCAGCTCTTCCCCAGCATTGTGCGGATGGGTACCGACCGAACAATATACTTCATCGAAAGTTTCTGCGATTTCAAGGATTTGCTGAAATCGCTTCACGCGGGTTGAGATCGTCACCATGCGACCTATACCGGCTGCCTTGGCGCGGGCGACAATGGAAGCCCGCTCCTCGGCGAAATCTGGAAAATCCAGATGGCAGTGGCTGTCGACGAGCATCAGACGTTCGCGTCCCACTGTTCGACGTAACGTGGAAAAACCCCTTCCGGCAGGGGTAACGCGGTGCCCGGCACCAGCGCATGGTCCGCGTGGACATGCACGAAGTCGCGGCTGTCCGCCGGCACCGCCAGCAGATCGAGCAGTTTCGCGGCTGATCCCGGAGTGAAGGGCTGACACAGCACCGCCACGCGGCGCACGACTTCGGCGGTCGTCCACAGCACCGTTTCCATGCGCACCGGGTTGGTCTTCTTCAACGCCCATGGTGCCTCGCCGGCGAAGTAGCGATCGGCTTCCGCCACCACCCCGAAGATCGACGCCAGCGCCAGATGGATGCCCTGCTCGGCCATCGCTTTGCGCGCGGTGTCGAGAGCGGCGACGGCCTGGTCCAGGATCGCGCTGTCGGCATCCGTCAGGTCGCCGCGCTGTGGCACCACGCCGCCGCAGTTCTTGGCGATCATCGACAGCGAGCGCTGCGCCAGGTTGCCGAGACCATTGGCAAGGTCGGCATTGGTGCGGTTGACGATCGCGTCATGGCTGTAGCTGCCGTCGTTGCCGAAGGGCACCTCGCGCAGGAAGAAGTAGCGCACCTGGTCGAGACCGTAGTGCTCGACCATCGCGAATGGATCCACGACGTTGCCAACCGATTTCGACATCTTCTCGCCGCGGTTGAACAGGAAGCCATGCGCGAAAACGCGGCTCGGCAACTCGATGCCCGCCGACATCAGAAAGGCCGGCCAATAGACCGCATGGAAGCGGACAATGTCCTTGCCGATGATGTGCGTAGCCGGCCAATAGCGCCATTGCTCGGCCTTTGTGTCGGGATAGCCGGCGGCGGTGATGTAGTTGGTCAAGGCGTCGACCCAGACATACATCACATGTTTGTCGTCGCCTGGCACCGGCACGCCCCATTTGAAGGTCGTGCGCGAGATCGACAGATCCTTGAGCCCGGACTTGACGAAGCTGAGCACCTCGTTGCGGCGCTCGGTCGGACCGACAAAGTCGGGCTGGCTCTCATAAAGCGCCAGCAATTTGTCCTGATAGGCGGAAAGCCTGAAGAAGTAGCTTTCTTCCTCGTTCCATTCGACGGGCGAGCCGAGCGGTTCGCGACGCACGCCATCCTCGCCGAGCGTCGTCTCGCTCTCGTCGAAATAGGCTTCCTGGCGCACCGAGTACCAGCCGCTATAGCGGTCGAGATAGATGTCGCCATTGGCGGCCATCGCCTTCCAGATCGCCTGACAGGATTCGTAGTGGCGCGGTTCCGTCGTGCGGATGTAGTCGTCATTCGAGCCGCCCATCGCCTCGGTCATCGCGCGGAAAATCGCCGAATTGCGGTCGGCCAGCGCCAGCGGCGTTATGCCTTCCTTCTCGGCCGTTTGCTGCATCTTCAGGCCGTGTTCGTCGGTGCCGGTCAGGAAGAATACGTCCTTGCCGTCCAGGCGCTGGAAGCGTGCCAGGGCGTCGGTTGCAATGACCGTATAGGCGTGGCCGATATGCGGCTTGCCGTTCGGATAAAAGATCGGGGTGGTGATGTAGAACTTGTCGCGTGACATGAAGGAACCGTCATGAATGTCTGAATGGAAAGGCGTGGCGGTGGATATAGTATCGAGGCAGCATTTGCCATCCCGATGCCAATGCATGCCGCCCAAAAGTGGCCCCGGTTTTGGGGGCAACGGCATGCATCGGGAAAACCGTCACATTCGCATTGCAGAATTCAGGCGGTCGATCATGATCAGGGCGTGCTGCTTCTTGTCGAGATTGTAGGTATCGGTCTCAGATATAGCGTCCAGCGCCTCATGCCAAGTGTCGGACAATTTTTTGGCCCGTGCGAGATCGCCCGCCAGTGCTGCCTGACTTGCCGCGTCCGACAACAGGTCCAGCGCCCGGCGGTTGAAGATATCGAACTGGATCGCCTGATCGCGGCCAGCCACGGCTTCGGCGAGGCGAAACGCGCCGCCGACATCGCTCTTTCTGCCGGTGACCAGAGCGTCGAGCGTGGAGGCGATCTCCAGCCCGCCATACTGCGTCAACAGGATCGCGTTCCGGGCGCTGCCCCCTGCCCGCCCGACCAGTGCCGCGCGAGCCGCCGGATCGTCAGGCGGCGCGGGCTCGGTCGTTTCCAGCACCGTCATCAGGTCGTTGGCGTCGAGCGGGTTCAATCGCACCACCTGACAGCGCGACCGGATCGTCGGTAGCAGGCTGCCCGGCGCGTGGACAATCAGGATGAACAGAGTCCGTGCCGGCGGCTCTTCAAGATTTTTCAGCAACGCATTGGCCGCATTGGTGTTCATGTCATCGGCGGGGTCGACGATGACGACCCGATAGCTGCCGTCGTGCGAGGTCAGCGACAGGAAGCGGCTGACCTTGCGTATCTCATCGACGGTGACGACTGTCTTGAAACTCTTGGTCTTGTCGTTCAGCGGCCGGGTCAGATGCAGCACGGAAGGATGCGCCCCGGTGGCGATCTGGCGAAACAGCGACGAAGCCGGATCGGCAGTGGCAAGGCTTTCCGGCGCCTGCGCAAAATCCGGGTGCTTCAGCAGATGATGCGCAAGGTGGAAGGCGAGCGTCGCCTTGCCGATGCCGACTGGCCCGGAGAAGATCAGCGCATGCGGCAGCTTGCCCGCACGATAAGCGGCGGTGAGCACGCCTGCAGCTTGGCTATGCCCGACCAGAACGGGCGTTTCGCAGGGCTCCGGCACGCCGTCGAGCGTGTCGTGCTGCTCGGGTGCGATGCGTTCGAAGATCATGCCGGCGTTGCCTGCCTGTCGCGTGCCGGCGTTCTCGCCGCCAGTGCCGCGAACACCGCCGCGGTGACGACGTTCTCGACCGCGTCGGGCTCGGCGGCTGCGTCGACGACGATGCAGCGCTCCGGCTCGGCCTTGGCGATCGCCAGAAACGCCTCGCGGCGGGCCTGATGGATCGCCAGCGTCTCCTTTTCGAAGCGGTCGGCGACTGCCTCGGTGCCGCGCCGCAGCGTTGCGCGCCTCAGGCCTTCCGCCGGATCGATGTCGAAGATCAGCGTCATGTCCGGCATCATGCCGTTGATGGCGACCTGCTCCAGCGCATCCATGAACGCCGAATCGATGCCGCCGGTGACGCCCTGGTAGACGCGCGAGGAATCGAGGAAGCGGTCGCAAAGCACGATGGAACCACGCTCGACCGCCGGCCGGATGAGCTGCTCGACATGATCGGATCGCGCGGCGGCGAAAAGCAGCGCTTCCATCTTCGGTCCGAACGGTTCGGCCGCGCCCGAAAGCAGCACATGCCTGACGGCTTCGGCGCCCGGCGAGCCGCCGGGTTCGCGGGTAAGCAGCACATCGTATTTCTTGGCGCGCATCTTCCTGGCCAGCCGCTCGATCTGCGTCGACTTGCCTGCCCCCTCGCCGCCTTCGAAGGTGATGAAAAAACCGCGTGCCAACCGAGAGGCCTTCTTGTCCATGGCTGAATGGGATTGTAGCGCTCTAGATAGTCCGCGTTCGGCCAAACGTCCATGCCGTCAATTTTTGCCCTTGTGCAGTCGCCCCCAAAACCATGGCTGGTTTTGAGTGATATGCGTTATCGCAGCCAGCCGACCGCCAGTTCCTTGACGGCATCGAGTGCGCGCTGCGGCAGCGTGCCGACGCCGATCGATTCGGCGGCGAAAAGCGGTGTCTCCTGGCTGAGCGTATCGCCGATCCAGACGCGCAGCGCACCCACCGGCTGCCCCTCCTCCACCGGTGCAGCAACCGGGCCGTTGTAGACGATCCTGGCCGTCAGCTTGTCGCGGTTGGTGATCGGCAGGAAAATGTCGATCGGACCCTTGGCCTTCAGCGTCACCCCGGATTTCGCTCCGCCGAAAACCTGGGCTTCTCCAACCACCTCGTCCTTGGCGAAAATTTCAGTCTTCTCGAACGAGCGGACACCCCAGTCGAGCAGCTTTCGCGCTTCCTCGGCGCGCTCCTTGTCCGAGGCCAGCCCGCTCATCGCCGCGATCACGCGGGTACCATTGTGGCTGAGCGAACCGACGATGCCGAAACCGGCTGCCTCGCTCGCACCGACCGCCAGGCCGTCGGCGCCGATGTCCATCGCCAGCAGCGGATTGCGGTTCCTCTGTGAGATCTTGTTCCAGGTGAAATCCTTCTGGCTGTAATAGCGATAGAGATCCGGATAATCGCGCCACAGGTGCAGGGCGAGCTGCGCCAGCTCGCGCATGGTCGTCTGTTGGCCATCCGCCGGCAGGCCGGTCGAATTGACGAAAGTCGACGTCTTGAGGCCGATCTGGCGGGCCCGTTCGGTCATCTGCGCGGCAAAATTGTCCTCGGATCCCGACATGCCTTCGGCGATGACGATGCAGCCGTCATTGGCCGCCTGCACGGTCACGCCCTGAATCAGGTCTTCGAGCCGGATCGACGACTTGAGCTTGGCGAACATTGTCGATGTTCCCGAAGGCGCGCCACCCTTGCGCCAGGCGTTTTCGCTGACAACGAACGTATCGTCGAGCTTCAGGCGACCGGACTTGATGGCGTTGAAAACCACTTCCATGGTCATCAGCTTGGCCATCGAGGCCGGCGGTATCGGCTTGTCGGCATCCTTGGAAAACAGCACCGTCCCGGTCTCGGCGTCGATCATGAAGGCCTGTGCGGCCTTGGTCTCGAACAGCTGCGCACCGGCCGGAGCCTGGAAAAACAGCAGCAGGCCAAAAACCAGAAGCCCGGCGAGCGGGAGCAAGCGCAATTGCATGATGTTCGACCCGTTGGCCGGCACCGCCGGCAAGCCCGCAAAAAGTATCGGGCTTTTTGCACGGCGGATCAACCGCGTCGCTGAAATCCAGCCTGGCTTGTGCTCAGTTGCGCACAGCCAGCGCATCGGGCGCGCCATGCGACCAGGCAGCCTGCAGCAAATCATCCAGGTTGTGATGGCCATCGGGATAGAGATTGACCGAATACCAATCCTCGCCGTCGAGTTCCGAACGCTGGATCTCGATCTTGCCGAAGGCGGCAAGCTGAGCGGCAATACGCTTGGCTTCTCCGGCATCCTCGAACGAACCGGCAGCAACGTAGTCGGTGGACGGACCGGCCGGTGGCGGCTGCCGCTTCCACGATTGGAGCACGTCGGCCGGCGACATGCCGTCGCCACCCATTGCGGCGAAGGCATTTGAGGCGCGTTCGACCCGCTCGTCGGCATAGGACAGCGAGGCCACGGCAAACGGTGATTGCGGCGGCAGATTGATCTGCGGGCGCTCCGGCACGATCGGGCCGAAATCCGGAAGCGCCAGATCGCCATAGGCCGAGGACTGCGTCGACATGACCGGCTGGACAGCGCCGGAATCGGTCAACTGGCCCGGAAACGGCACGGCGGCGGCGCCCGCAGGCAGGCTTGGCGACGGCCCGTTCATGGCGACCATGACGCCGGTCGGCAGTCCATCCGACGGGTCTGGCGCCCTGTTGCCGGGATGGTAGGAAGCCATCAGATACTGGTCGTCATCGCCGTCGAGCGGCGCGCGGCCGACATATTCGACCTTCACCTGAGCGGTGCCGGTGTTGGCATAGTCAAGCATCTGGGCAGCGCGCTCCGAGACATCGATGATGCGGCCTTCGTGATATGGGCCGCGATCGTTGACGCGAACGATGACCGAACTGCCGGTCTTGAGATTGGTGACGCGGGCATAGCTCGGCAGCGGCATGGTCGGGTGCGCCGCCGTTAGATGGGTCATGTCGTAGACTTCGCCATTGGCGGTAAGCCGGCCATGGAAGGCGTCGCCATACCAGGAGGCCAGGCCGACCTTGGCGTAGCGCTTGTCTTCCCGGGGGTAATACCACTTGCCGCGGACCTGATAGGGTTTGCCGAGCTGATCCCTGCCGCCGCCACGTTGGATGCGCCCATTCTGGGAGATCACACGCGGGCTTGCCTTCACGCCATATTCGGATTCGGCGAAATATTCTTTGGAGCGGGTCTTCTTGTAGACCATCGCTTTCGGCTCGGGCTGCGACGCACAAGCCGCCAGCAAGGCGGCCGACATGGCGAACAACGCGACTGCAGCAGCGCGACGAAGACGCGGTTGCGTCACAGCCTGCATTTTCCTGATGTCCCCTTCAGTCTTGACCTAGACGTCGTGTCCAACCGTCGAAGAAGCCGAAACACTCACCCGACCAATACAACGACGCCTTTGAACCCCGATCCTTTGTGCGCAGGAATTGCTTATCACGGTATTAACCGATTGTGGCTGCAACCGGGCAAGATTGTGGCGTCTCCACCGTGAAAGCCTTCTGAAAAGTAACGGTTTTCGTGCTTCCACGCGAGAGATGTGATGCCCTCTGCCACAAAGAGCCTGGCTTCGCTCCTGCCGCCCATGCCTGCCGTTGACCAAGCTTTGACGGGCAGCGGACCGACCGTCGGAACAAAGAAATGCGCCGCTAGTTTCTTCCGCAGGGCACTCGAACAGAAGGACGAGCATGATGAAAATGGCTTCATTGACAATCGCGATCGCAATGTCACTTTCTGCCGGGTCTGCGATCGCCGCATGCCCGGACAAGTCGGCTTCCAACGCAGGGACGGATTCCGAACAGACCGCCGGTATTTCGAAAGATGGAACTCATGCGCCTTTAGAGACCCCAAAAGCGTCGGACAGCACGGGCAAGCCAGCCGCCAAGGATGGCGCCACGATGCCGTTGGCGGGCGCCGAAGGCGGCGGCGACAAGAATCTTGCAACCTCGCAGCAGGACATTGAGGCGCAGCAGCATGGTGATAAGGCCGCGGCGGCAAAGGCGGACGAAAGCTGCAAAGACTGAGGAACACGCAGGCCGGAGCCGATTTGCAGCTTCGGCCTTCCTCACGAGCAGCTGTTCCCTTGGCGAACTGAATTTTTTGGGGAAATGCCGCAGCTCTCCCAAGAGGTTGACCTATAGGGATTAACCCGCCCCGCCCGGTTGCAAGGATGGTTCTGGCGATAGCTGGACTGCGCCCTTGCCTGGGGCGCTGCATGGAAGCACTGCAGCGCCTCACAATCTCGGGCAACGCCCGCGGCGGGCTTCTTCTTCATGCACCATTGGACCGCGATGGTCCCGGTGCTCGATCCCGACAAGCTCAGAGTCTGCCCAGGACAGCAGAAGCGACGCAGCGGTGGTTGACGCAGCCCTCAATGCCGCTTTACAGGAATGAGGCGTGAACCAGCCGGGAGCGCCTTCGGTGCCAATCCGGTGCCAACAGGCCAAACGGGTTGGCCCGCGTAACCAAGTGGTTGGAAAATCACGATGGAGGAATGGCCGAGCGGTTTAAGGCACCGGTCTTGAAAACCGGCGTGGGTGCAAGCTCACCGTGGGTTCGAATCCCACTTCCTCCGCCATAAAATCGGCTATCGTATTGATTCAACTGTGCTTTCTGATCTGTCCGATATTAGTTCCTAACTCAGTTCCTAGCGTTCGCAAACGATGAACCCGTCCCATAGCTGACGTGCGTATTCACGTTACAAGGGCAGGCCGATCGACAGGAAGCTATCGGGATTGCCATCTGCGTTCAGCTGTTCGAGCGTTTCAAGGTGCTTCGCGGTGGCAAACCAATTAACGATGAACTGGCCATGGTTGATCCAAAGGCCGCCCCCCGGTGGCATTAGGTTTGTGTTGATGACTGATGTCTTGCTGGAGTAGCGCAGGGGCATTTCTCCCGCCGCACCTTTCTCAGCATTGATTTTCTCGATTGCCTCTTGGTGTTTTGTAGCTGCTTCGTGCGAAACTATGAACTCACCGCCGTGCATCAAACCGCTCAATTCAAAGACGCCTCCCCCAACATGAACGTACATCGGAATATCGTCGTTTGTTCCATGTCGACCCACGACGAGCCCACCGAGACGCGCATCAGTAATGCGCATAGCCTCCAGCTCCCCGAAGAAGTCTGTGAACGTGAGGCGATAAGTGGGCGTCGAGCACTTTGGACATTCGGCGCTTAGAAGAGGCACAGCCGTCTCGCAGACCCGGCACGGTGACTGTGATGCAATATCCACGCAGCACTGAACCATTTCGCAATGCCTCGCCCAAAATGTGATTCGCCAATGATGGGCTCTGGCCGAGAAAAAAGCAGCCCGCCACCGTGAGGCAGCGGGCTAATACGACAGCGCGTATCAGGCTGCGCCGCTTTCCGAGGCCTTGACCGCGTCTTCCAATGCCTCTTCCGGCAGGAACGACCAGAGCAGCGCATCAACGTCCTCGGGCTGGAGGTCTCCGAATTTGCCGGTGGCGAATTCCTTCAAGAACTCGGCCTTGAACCGGTGTTCTTCCATTGTGGTGCAACGGTAGGCGCATACGGCATTGATCGCATAGCGTTCGGCGTCGCAAGACTCGTTGCGTTCGTTGATCGCCTGTTCAAGCCCCACAGCGCTCCGCCGTGCGCGCTCTTCCTTGATCAGCCTCTTCAACGTTCGCAGATCGGCCTGTTCGGCCTTGCGAAGTGCAACGGTCGACTGCTTGCCGAGATCCGGCGCCACCTTGGCGAGCGTCGTCAGCTTCTGTTGCTGCTCGGCGTACCGGCGCTTGATGTCATCCCTCAGATCGGCCTCGATGCTCTCCAGTTCGCTGTAGCGAAGACTGCGCGACTGGCCGCCGCCAATGGACAAGGGGACGTAGAGTTCGGCGGTCTTCGGCAGATATGCATCTTCCAGGCCGTTGGTCGCATCGATCGCGGCAATGAAGCGAGCGTAGGCAGCGTGCTTTGCCTCGATGAGGCCTTGCAGCTCACGAGACACCATAGGGGCCGATGCGTGCCCTGCCCTGGCCTCTTGGCCGGCGACAGCTATAGCAGCCGTGGCGATTGCTGATGACGCGAGAAGGGCGCGACGATCGACATGCTGGTTCATGAAACTCTCCGGTACAGAATTCGAGACAACGGGCTCTCGACCCGCACGCGCATGCCAGAACATCAGCACCTTACGTACAAAGTCGAAGCGGTGTGGATTGCGGGGATAAATGGGCTTGCCTTCGGCGCCTGCCCGAATGTGAGTTCGGCATGATTTCCTCCATCGGGTGTTAGCGATTTTCGCTATTGGTAACTATAAACGCTATTAACCAAGGCGCAAGCGTTATTCGATATGGCTGGCGTTTATCGCTCATATGGACTATTGGAGAAGAATGATGACCCCCGCTCAATGCCGCGCTGCTCGTGCCCTTCTCAATTGGTCCCAGCAGGATACCGCCGAGGCAGCGAAGATTGGCAACGCGACAATCCGCAATTTCGAGGCCGGTCGATCAACGCCACAAAATGCCACGCTTGACGTGCTTCAGCGCGCATTCGAGACAGCTGGCGTGGAGTTAATCCCAGAGAATGGCGGCGGAGTCGGGGTAAGGATGCAGAAGCCGTGACCGCGAACACACCCCGCGCGCGCACGTCGGCGAAGCGGCGACAAGCCACCTCCATGAGCCCTGCACAGCCCATAACGTGGCACCCTGCTGCAACTGCGGCCAGGCGCCCTCGCCTTGCTAGGCGGAAGCCCGCGCCACTTGCGGGAGGCGCGGGCCGATCGGGAGGCCGGTGAAGGTCCCGATCTTCGGCAGTGATGGGGTGAGCATCGCTTGCCGCGAGCATAAATAGTTAGAAGTGGCTAATGTTCCTTCAAGCCGGCTTGTCCCGATCGAATGTCGGTTTCCAGTCGCGATTTCGCTCCCGCTGCTGGCCTGCATAGTCAGGAATGCATGTGAAGAACACCGGTCGTCGGTCGCGCCCTGCTGCCTTGCAATCCGAGCATGCGAAGAGTCCGACAAGATCCCAATGCATCGAGCCGTGGCCAGGACCAAGCCTCTCTATCAGCGCCCGGATGTCGAGCCTTGTTGATTTGCAGCACATGGCGTGACCGCAATTCACATAGACGGTTTCGCGGGCCGCCAAGGTATCGGCGAGTGTCTTTGTCACCCCCGGAAGCGTTCGGTGTGCCAGTGGATCTTGCCATCTATCCTCATGGGCTTGTGGATCACCAGGCGCTTTGGCAAATGCTCTGGATGCACCTCCAGCAGCGTGATCTTGATCTGAGGTTTGCACCGGCTGCAATCGAACTTCAGCGTCTGCGGATCGACGCCGCCGCCGTAGACCATCATCAGGTCGGCCGATCGGCAGTAGCGGACATTGCCGCAGCTGCATTCCGCTTTCACGAGCATATTGTGCCGGGTAGCTTTGCCGAGCGTGTCGATCGGTTCGTGTGCCATGAGAACAGAAAAGGAACATTTTCCTTGCCCGTCAAGTATGACTGTGGAATCTTTCTGCCATGAGCGACGAAGCAGCGAGACTAGCCGAAGGCATGACGCCGGCACAGCGCGACCGCGTGAAGGTGCTTGGCCATACGTGCGAGCGTGACGGCTGTGGCAAGGTCGCCGGCTGGGGATTTGCCCGGCCGCGCAGGGAATCACATTGGTTCTGCTATGAGCACCGCGGCGACGGCGATCAGTATCTCTAGACGTCGAACAAATCCGTCGGCCCCAAACCGATCTCGTCGATGATGTCGGGCGTGTTGTTGCTTGGTTTCCCGACTTTGCTGTCGATCGGCCACATCTTCATTAGGTCGGATGGATAGGGCCTCATGAGGTCGCGAGGATCTGTTTCCGGCCCGAGCCAGCGCATGTAATCAGCCGGCGCCAGAATAACCGGCATACGGTCATGGATCGTCGCCATCAACGTATTTGGCTCGCAGGTGACGACAGCGAAGGTCCGGATCAACTCGCCGGTCGCCTTGTCGGCATATTCTTCCCAGATTCCAGCCATGGCAAAAGGATCGTCATCCTTCATCGCGATAGCGTAAGGCTGTTTTTTCTTGCCCGAAGGGTCGAGCTTTTGCCATTCGAAATAGCCGTCGACAGGCACCAGGCACCGGCGCGCGGCATATGCCTTCCGGAACAGGCCGTTGCTGGCAATGGTCTCGCAGCGCGCATTGACAGGCGGCGGACGGCCGCCGCCATCGCGCGCCCAGCCGGGAACAAGTCCCCACTTCGCAGAAACGAAACCGGCCATGCTCGTGGAAAGCTCTTCGCGGATAATGATTGGATAGGTCAGGCTGGGCGCACCGTTCCAGATCGGAAACCCATTGCCCAAGCGCTCGATGTCGCCAGGGTGCGCGAACTCGAAGCGCCGCACCATGTCCGGGATTGTCGATTTTACGAAAACGCGTCCACACATTTTAGGGTCGTCTCATTGACAAGGATCGAGGCCCGCCCAAAATGGGAACGGAGTGAGAACGAGTCAAGGCTGTCGTAGTTATGCCGAAGAAGCCAAAGGACGTGATGCTGCCAGCGGTATCGGGTGTCACAATCGACATCGATGACCGCGACAATCCCAAGGTCTGCCTGGTCGGGCTGTTGACCGCCGAGGGGAAGCGTTCCTTCACTCTGAGCGAAAACGGCGCGCGGATGATGGTGAAGGCGATCCATTCGTTTCTCGATCTTCTCGACGGATCTACATCCGAGACGAAGCCCAAAGGCCCCGCCAACTGAGAACGCAGCTCATGATCAATCCGCCCAAAAGACAGGACGAATATCAGGACCGGGCCATCGACTGCCAAGAGGCAATGGAGCCCGGCTTTCAGGCCATTGTCGACTGCATGATTGAGGTCGGTTGGACACGCGGCGAGGTTCTGAGGTCGCTGAAGCGGCTCATCGCCGCCGACAACATGACCCAGAAGGAGAACGCCAAGTTGGAGACGCAACTCGCAATTGCGCGGGCCATGTTGCGCGCCGGCAAGCCGCTCTAACGCTCGCTGACGCCGGCCTCATCAACTTCCGCTTCCATCTGATCACTGACAGGCTTGACCTTGCCGGCGTCGGCCAAAGGAAGGTCATCAAAACCCTGCAGCCAAGCGTCGGCCTGTTCTCCCCAATACTCCGGTACTGAGCGCTCCTTACCGTCCTTGCGCGCTTGGGCGCCATACATCCAGGCATAGGTGATGCGCTCCTGGTCTTTCTTGGCAACCGCCATTATTCCTCCTCACGGTAATCGAGCAGCTTCGCGTGGCGTAGTTGCTCCTCACCTTTCAGGAACTTCACGCGGCCGACAAGACCCGGCTTCAGCCATTCCGCCTTGTCCCTCTTCAGGCCTTTCGGCACAGGGCCGCCCACCTTTCCCTGCACGCGCTCCCAGAGGCGCTTGCGTTTGTCGAATTTGAAATTGACATTGGCGGTGCCGAGATAGCGGCCGTTGTCCGCCATTAGCACCCTTGCCGCTTGCCCCGGGTCACGCTGGACGCCGATGATGTCCATCTCCTTTTCATCATAGCACTTGATCTTGCGCCAGTTCATCGTCGGGCCGCTGCGATAGAGACTGTCCCGGCGCTTTGAGACGATACCTTCCTGTCCGGTCTGGTCGGCAAGGTAGTAGACCGCGTCGCCCGTGCCGGGCATGGCCTCGCTGAATTGAATGCGGCCGCCGCCCTCGATCATTCCCTGCAGGATCTCGCGCCGGTCATCGAGCGGCATGCTGCGCAGGTCGTGTCCCTTTAGGTGCAGCAAATCGAAGGCGACGAGATAATAGTCCTGATAGGTCTCGCGGCTGCTGACCGCCGACTGCAGCGAATGGAAATCGGAGCGTCCAGCCTCATCAACCACGATGGCTTCACCCTCAATGATGAAGTCGTCGGCTTCGATCGCCGCAGCTTGGTCGGCAAGAACCTTGTACCGTGCAGTCCAGTCGTACCCTCTCCTGGTCAGCACTCGGATGCCGTCTTCGTCCTTGATGATCTGCGTGCGGTACCCGTCGAACTTTATTTCGTGAATCCAGTCGTCACCCTCTGGCGGGTTATCGACAAGCTCCGGCTCCATCGGCTTGATGAACTTCAAATGCATGAACCGACCCACACCGGCGATTCAATCAGCTTTAGCTAAAATAGTTCCAGAAAGGATGAACAATGCGGACCGGTGCGCGTTGCGGATCAACAACCCCTAGGAGGAACACCAATGGCCGACGACAAGAGCAAGCGTGATTTCCGCGACCGGGACCGGGTATCAGGCGACGAAGAATATGAGGTCGGTTATCTCGCCAGCAGGTTTCAGCTTACGATCCCCGAAGTGCGGGAACTCATCGAAAAACACGGCCATGATCGGGAGACGCTGGAGCGAGAAGCAAAAGCTCTGGGTAGTAAATGACCAATCTATCGGACCTTGGACCACCTATCCCCGGCAAGCAGCACGGCGGCGAGCCTGCCGACGAGGACGACAACTTCTATACCTGTCCGAGTTGCGGTCAGCAGGTCGACATGCGTGACCTTCGCCAAGTCATTTGGCACGAACAGCCAAAGCACAAGCCGCTATTGTCGCTGGTAGAGTAGAACCCGCTGCCCCATTCACGGCGGCAGCGGGCGTGTCCAAAAGAGGACGTGCCGGGAGGGCGGTCCCTGCCAAGCCATAACTATTAGCATTACATGATGTTCCATCAGAGGTGAGCCGGCACGTCGGACGAGATGCGGGTTGCCATGCTCTCCCAATGGGCGCAAACTCAATCGGTCGCTTCAAAAGCAAGAACAAACAGGCATGAGGCGTTTGGGAGCGATCATCAGGCTTTCGCCCGACCAGGGAGAAAGCCGATGTCAACACCGGCACAGATCCGGCTCGCGTATTTGATGAGCCAGCTTGCTCACACCGAAAATATCGTTTCCAAGCAAGATATCATCGTGGGTTTGCTGGATCACGAAGGCAGTCCGACGGCGGACGCCACGCAACTTTTGGCGGACATGCACCACTTGCTGCAACGGACCCGCAAAAGCTTGTATGCGGAGACCGCAGCCCGGACATAGAACAATCGGCGAGGCCAGCGGGCAGGTTTGGAGCCTTTTCACCCCTCCGAAAAGTGACTGGTTATACGCGCGAAAAAGCCCGCCACCTTTCGGCAGCGGGCTCCTGGAGAGGCAGGCCATTTGGGGACGGGTGCTGCCCCAACAAGTTTCCTTTTGTCAATGCGAGGCACTCGGCCGGCCGGTCCGCCAATCGTCACTTTGATCGGCGGGTCAGGATTTTCAGACATCGGCGCAAGAAGCGTCCCCGACATATGCAGCCGGACGGCCTGGGTGAATTTCTGGCCCTTGGGCAGTCTGTAGGGCCACGGGCGACGCAAGGGACGAACATAGGTTTTATAGGATGCGTCAGACCAATTGCGTTGATCCTCCATCTCAAAGGCATCACCATCCATGGTGCAGGTGGCCCAGATCCCAGGCGCGATCTCATGTGACAACGCGCGCACGTCGGTGAACGGACATTCCGGATCAATAAAGTCCGGAAAATGCGAAAGCCTTTCGAGACCATCTTGATGCAGGACCCGCACCGGCTTGCCGGCCAAATCTGCTATGGGATGCAGCACGACAAAGCCGGTCCGGTTGGTCAAAAGGTCGGTCTCAGGCTCTGCTTCTGTCACAAACGACAGCGCACCATCGCTACTGCCCGAAACGCGTGCCCGGTAAACCAGGCGGCCGGATGTTGCGGCACATGTTGCACGGTATTCAATGGCGAACGCATCCGGCCTCTCGTCGATCCGCAGATCATCGAGAACGGGGGTACATGTTCCCCAGTTTTCGTCCCGTACAAGAAACGAGATTCCGCGCAAGATCTCGATCGTCCCGATGCGGATGTAACGCAACGCCCCATTGTCGAACGCGACCGACAAGGGGCCGGCGCGCAGTGTGCGCAGCGGTGCCTCGTGCTGTTCGGTGCCACATAAGCGGACTGCCAGAGAAGCTGTCGAGGTCAAATTGCTCGCTCCGTCGTGGCGTCGAAGATCGAGGCCCGGTTCATGTTGATGTCGATCGCAAGCTTCTCGCCCGGACGGCTGACATCGTGCGCCTGCAGCTCAGCCATCACCGGCGCGCCGGCCAGTCGGAACGTCGCGTAGCTGCGCGAGCCGGTCGGCTGCAGCAGGTCGATCGTTGCCTCATAGCGAAACGTGCCCTGCTCCGGCGTGGCAGTGTGCGCCCGAGTGAGATGTTCTGGCCTCAACCCGAGCAGCACCTGCTGTCCGTCTGCGACGCCCTTCAGCCCCCTGCCCGGCGCTAAGGGCAGCAGCGCGTCCGCGAGCCGGATGGCGGCGGCGCGTCCGTCCAAGGCAAGGATGCCTGGCAGGAAGCTCATCCGCGGCGAACCCAGGAACCCAGCGACGAAGGTTGAGGCCGGCTGCTCGAACAACTCGAGTGGCGCGCCCTGCTGCTCTATCAACCCGTCGCGCATCAGCACGATGCGGTCAGCCAACGTCATCGCTTCGATCTGGTCATGGGTGACGTAGATCATCGTTGTGGCAATGTCCTGGTGAAGGCGTTTGATTTCGCCGCGCATTTCGTCGCGAAGCTGTGCGTCGAGATTGGACAGTGGCTCGTCGAACAAAAAGATGCGGGGATTGCGGACTATGGCGCGGCCGATGGCGACGCGCTGGCGCTGGCCACCGGACAGCTGACGCGGAAAACGCCCCAGCAAGGGAGTGATGCCAAGCATGCGTGCCGCCTCGGCCACGCGCACCTCGACCTCTGGCTTCGGCATCTTGCGAGCCTTGAGGCCGAAGCCAATGTTCTTGGCCACGCTCATATGCGGATAGAGCGCATAATCTTGAAACACCATTGCCACGTCGCGATCGCGCGGCCGGAAATCATTGACCACTTCGCCGCCAATCTCGATCGTGCCTTGTGAGCTCTCCTCCAGTCCTGCGATGGTCCTCAGCAGAGTGCTCTTGCCGCATCCGGAGGGTCCAACCAGGACAGTGAACTCGCCGTCGGGGATGTGGAGGTCAATGCCGCGCACCGCATGGAAGGCGCCGTAGCGCTTGTGCAAGCCGGTGATTCTGACTTCGGCCATGCCTTCCCTTCCTATCCGCGAACGGCGCCGAGCGTCAGCCCGCGCACGAGATGTCGTTGAGCAAGCACTCCAAGGGCGATCGATGGCACAAGGGAGACAATGGCAAGGGCTGCGGCTTCACCATATTGTGCGCCCTGGAAGCCGATGAAGGCTCGGAAGACCGTTGGCAGCGTAAAGGCAGTTCGGCTGGTCAAAATCAGAGCGAAGAAGAACTCCGTCCAGCAGGCAATGAAGGCGAAGACAGCCGCCGCGACGATGCCTGGTGCTGCGAGCGGCACGGCAACGCGCCAGAACGCCTCCCATCTCGTGCAGCCATCGACGAGGGCCGCCTCCTCCATCGACTTCGGCATGCCGCGGAAATAGGCAAACATCATCCAAACCGACACCGGTAGCGTGAAGACCGTGTAAGCTAGGATCAGCCCGATATGGGTGTCGTACAGCCCGACGCCACGATAGATAAGGAATACCGGCAGGACGATGCCTATCGGTGGCAGGAAGCGCTGCGACAGGACCCAGAAGGACAGATGCCGGCCGCCCGTGTTGTAGCGCGCCAGACTATAAGCCATCAGCGTGCCGATCAGTGCCGAAAGCACCGTC
The DNA here is from genome assembly GCF_004023085.1 of Mesorhizobium sp. M7A.F.Ca.US.010.02.1.1. Taxonomy (NCBI): domain Bacteria; kingdom Pseudomonadati; phylum Pseudomonadota; class Alphaproteobacteria; order Hyphomicrobiales; family Phyllobacteriaceae; genus Mesorhizobium; species Mesorhizobium sp. M7A.F.Ca.US.010.02.1.1. Next base: position 109,290 of record NZ_RZRV01000017.1, read on the forward strand.
GCCGAAAGCGAAATAATCAGGCTGTTGATAAGCCCGTCGAGACCGCGATAGGTGAACAGCGCAGCTTCGTAGTGGACAAGCGTCGGTGCGGCAGGGAACCAGACAGGCGGTACGGTGAGGTAGTCGTCGCTGGGCTTGATGGAGGTGTTGAACATCCAGTAGAGCGGCCACAGCACAAACACCAGGAAGAACCCCAGCAGCAGAATTCGGCCGATCGGCAACGACCGGCGTTTCCTGCGGCGGGCGGGCGCGACGGCGGCCATTAGACCGGTTCTACCTTCAAGAGCCGACGCACCAGCAACGTCACGATGAGCGCCGTAAAGATCAGGAACAGCCAACTTCCTGCTGTTGCTTGCGATAGATGAAACTGCGTGAAGCCGACGGTATAGAGATAATAGGAGGCCGTGTAAGTTTGTGTTCCCGGGCCACCGCCTGTCATGATGAAAATGGTATCGAACATACGGATTGCGTCGAGCAGACGGAAGGTCAGGGCCAGCAGCATCATCGGCCCGAGATGCGGGAGCGTGATCGCCCAAAAAGCCTGCCAGGCGTTGACGCCGTCAAGTTCTGCCGCCTCATAGAGATTGGGTGGGATTGCGGTCAGCCCAGCGAGCAGGATGACGAACATGAACGGCGTCCACTGCCAGACATCGGCGATGATCAGCGAGATATAGAGCCACGGGCGCTCCGTCATCCATCCTATCGTAACCTCCTGCCCCAATAGTTGCGTCAGGATATAGTTGGTCGGTCCGAAAGGCCGCTGTAAAAGCAGCGTCCAGGCCTGGCCGACGATGACCGGGCTGATGAACAGCGGCACGATCAGGATCGACATGATCACACCGCGGCCCGGAAAGCTGCGCACCATTGTCAGCGCCACCAGGAGACCGAGCACGAATTCGATAGCGACGCTGATGCCCGACAGCCATGCTGTCAGCAACAGCGACCAACGTGCTACTGGATCGAACACGACCCGCTCAAAGTTCTTCAATCCGACAAAGGCGTGGCCCGGCACCTGGAAGTCGTAGTTGATGAAAGATACCACCAGCGAGAACAGAAGCGGATAGATCGAGAGCGCCAATATCAGCAGCACCGCGGGCGCCACCAGCAGCCACTTGAAGTGACGGTCTGCCCATTGGGCAAAGGCAGACAGCCGGGGCGGTGCGCCGGCGGCCTTCAAGCGACGGATCGTGGCGGTGGGCTGCATAGGCGTATCCAAAAATCGCCGCTTAGCGGGGAGGTGTTGCGAGCCAAGCGCCCGCAACACCAATTGCTCCAGACAGCATGCCTCCCCTCAGAGGGTGACCGCCAGGCCAAGTTTTTCCACCGTGTTGTCGGCAGTGGCGCCAGGCAGTTTCAAGAACTCGGTGTAGAAGCCTTTCTGCGAATCCACACCCAGTCGGTCGGTCGTCTCGTTCCACTCGGCGGCGGCCGTTTCAAGCGACGCCTTCGCATCCGCCCCAGCCCACACCGCGGTGCACATGCGGTCGATGCTCAAGAAGTAGTCCTGCGCGCCTGGCATGATCGGATCGAGCAGACCGACATTTGCCGAGTTGTTGAGGTTGGCAAGGTACTCCTTGGCACTGGGGAAGAGCGCGCCGTAGAGCTCGGACTTGAAGTGCGAGATGCGGTATGGGTCGCGTAGCGCATAGGGCAGCATGCAACGTGCCAGCGAGACGGGTGGCGAGCATACCCATTGCATGAACAGATACGCCGCCTCTGGGTTGGGCGAATCCGCGGACAGTGCCTTGTTGTAGCCGGTCGCATGTTCCGGATTTCCCGGAACGACGGCATAGCCGACCTTGCCAGCGATCTGCGACTGCGGAATGAAGTTGATTGCCGTGGCGGACTGCGAATAGTTCGCCGCCATACGGCCGCTAGGAGGCCAGGAATAGATCATCGCGACTTTGCCGGTCAGGAAAGCCGCCCACAAGGAAACGGCGTCGAGCTCGTTGTTGCCGGGGATCGAGGCCTTGTTTGCGGCGAGCATGTTTGTCAGCGTCTTGACGCCGGCATCCGACACCAAGCCGGCCTTCATGTCGTCTCCGAACAGTTTTCCGCCGTTGGCGCGGTACTGCTGCAGAAAGTCGAACTGATTGCCAGGGCTGCCCGCCTTGCGGAAATGTCCCGCGCCATAAACCTTTGGCGCCATCTGGTCGGTAATGAACTGGGCGATCTGGGCATATTCTTCCCAGGTCTTCGGCGGTCCAAGCTTGGCGTTGAACTTCGCCTGGTAAGCCTCCACCATTTTCGGATCCTCGAAGATGTCCTTGCGGTAGTAGAGAGCGAACATGTCGCCGTCGTCGAAGAACCCCCAGATCTTTCCCTTGTAGGTCGGCAGCGCCTTGTACAGGGGATGATAGTCCTCGAGGTCTGCCGGGTTCATGTATTTGGCGATGTAGTCGTCTAGAGGGGCAATGACGCCGCCATCGGCAAGCGACGGTGTCCAGGCCGGCGAGATGTCGAGAACGTCATAGGCACCCGAGCCGGCGATGTGCTCGGCGACTGCCTTGGAGTACTGGTCAGGGTTCGACAGTTCGACGACATTCGACTTCATCCCGGTAAGCTGCTCCCACATCGGCCCACTGAAATTGCGCGGATCGAGTGCCTGCAGGCCAGCCTCGTAGGTCATGTTGAGGGTGACGCCCGAATGCGCCTTGGCCGCCTCCGCCGCGCGAAAGGCGGAACCGTCCGCCGGCCCTTCCTTCGATGCTTTTAGGGCTGCGGCCTGCGCTTGGCCGAGCGGCGAGGTGGCGTCCGCCAGTTCCAGCGTCTGCTGCGCCATCGCCCAATCCGTCATCATCCCCAGCATCGGGCCGGACACGGCCAACATGCCGGTCATCTGACCGAAGCGGGTGATGAAAGTTCGGCGGGTGGTTTCGCCGCTCATGAAGGCGTCGACCTCTGCTTCGAGACCTGCCTGAAAGTCACGTTTTTCACGATCGTTCATAGTGCTTGGTCCTCCCATTTCCATTTGCTTCACTCGTCCGCCGGCGCTGCGGTCAAGCATTTCCTCCCGTAAGGTCGCCGCAAAGGGGCCGCGGCGGCGCGCCCAAAAATCAGTGTCCTCCTAGGTTCCGAAGCGGGCGGCGAGCCCCGACAGCCTGGTCTTCCACAGCTCGCTCGAAAGAACCTCGCGATTGACCACGCCGCGCGGCTCCCGACCGCGCTGCACCTCCATTACCGCTTTGACGTCGGCGGCACCGTTGCCGGCAAAGCACTGGTCGGTCCAGCAAAGTGCGTGCGGCGCCAGGATCACATTGTCGAGTTTGAGGATCGCATCGTCTGCGTCGGGAGGCTCTTGTTCCAGCACGTCGAGACCGGCGCCGGCGATGCGGCGCTCCTGCAGCGCTTGCGTCAGCGCTTTCTGGTCGACGATCGGGCCGCGCGCGGTGTTGATCAGGTAAGCTGTCGGCTTCATCAGGGCGATCCGCTCAGCGTTGACTATGTGGTGGGTCTGAGGCGACAGGGGGCAACTGACCGACAGCACGTCGGCGCGGCGAAACAGATCCTCCAGCCCGACCAGCTCGACGCCCAGGTCGGCAGCAACCCTCTTGTCGGCAAACGGGTCATGGGCAATGAATTGCATGTCAAAGGGCTTCGCCAAGCGGAAGACCTCGGCACCGATGTTGCCGATGCCCAGTGACCCAAGCGAACGCCCGACGAGGCCGACCCCCATGTGATCGGAGCGCTTCTCGAAACCAACAGACCCTTTGCGGGTGAGCGCGTCCTTTGTCAGCAGTTTGCCGGTCAGTGCCAGCATGAAGGTGATGACGGATACGGCGACGGGGCGTCGCACGCCATCGGGCGTGATGACCAAGGCAATGCCGGCTGCGGTGCAGGCCTCAACGTCGACAGTGTCGTAGCCGACCCCGAAGCGGGCAACGACGGCCAGGCGTCCGCTCCTGGGGACACTCGTGGCATCGAAGCGATGGGCGAGGAGGATCAGCGCATCGAAATCCTCAAGTTGGTCGGCGCGAAGCGGACTGTTTGACTCCAGGAACACCATCTCGACGCCCGTCGCATTGCGCAGTGGCACCAGATCGAAATCTGGGTAGGTCGGCGAGCCGTCCGGCTTGCGGAAATCACCGGAAAGCGCCACCCTGAATTTTACGCTGTCCATCGTCTCCTCCGCTCCTATTCGCACCCGGCGCGGATCTTGGAAACCGCGTCGGCGATCGCGTCGTGCAGAATCCAAACGTCGCCTGAATAACAAATAAAATCAAAGCCTTGTGCGCAGAAGTCGTGTCCCTGCGCGACGTTGGGAACCAAGCGTCCAAGCGATTTGTTGTGCTTCTTGGCGGCGGCAACGATTTTGGCCATTGCAGCAGAGAAAGTGGGGTGGGCGAAGTCGCCAGGAATGCCGAGCGAGACGGACAGGTCGAAATGTCCGACCCACAGACAATCGACCCCGTCCAGTCCCGCGATGCCGTCAATGTTCTTGACGCCGTCGGCGGTCTCGATCAGGCAGATGAATGTCGAGCGCTTGTTGGCGGCTGAGAATTTATCAGCGACCGAGCCCGGACGGTAGCGGTCATGAGCGATCTGCAGCGCCACGCCGCGGACGCCGGCAGGGTGATATTTCATGGAATTGATGATGTGCTGCGCCTGCTCGACGGTACTCACCATCGGGGCGATCAGGCCTTCGGCCCCCATGTCCATGGCGCGGGCAAGGAAATGGTAGTCCTGCGATGGCACACGCACCATAACCGGCAGGTCGGCCGCTTCGAAATAGCGGATCGCACTCTTCACCGTTTCCAGGCTGAAGCCCGAATGCTCCATATCGAAAAAGACGAAGTCACAGCCAGCGGACTTCAGGATGTGACCTATACCCGGCGTCGCGAACTCGGCGACGAGCGTACCAAGTTTGACCCGCCTGTGAGAAGTTAACGCCCTGAGACTTGGCTCTGACATGCACTTCCTCCCGTTCGCCCAAAAGGGCCAATCCGCCTAGTTCTCGTCAATGCGTGGCCTCAAGAACGAGGTCGCAGGTCATCACCAACTTGGTCACGACGAGCGGCGCGCTCTGCGTATTGAATTCGTCGAAGTGAGCGGTGCGGCAGTGCTCCTCGAATGCGGCCTCGCTATCGTAAATCTCATAGAGCAGGACCCGGTCCGGTTCGCCGCGCGCCTCCGTCACGTCAAAGCGGCGGCAGCCGGCCTCGCTGCGCATCGACGCGGTTGCATTGGCGTCCACAAGTTCGCGGAATCTGCCCCGGGCACCCGGCTTGAGGCGGAAATCGACCCAGACCACGAAGCCCCTCATCACTTGGCACCTGCAATTTCCAGATAGCGCCTGGACACATATTCCAGATGCCTGCGCATAGCCGCTTCGGAGGCGTCTGGATCGCGCGCGGCGACGGCATCAAAGATTTCGCGATGAGCCTCATAGGCCTTGCGGTCTTCACCTTTGGCCAAAGTCGTGCGCCGCTGTTCGAGCAGCCATTCGGCCAACGCCGCGTGGATAGCTGTGAAGATTCGATTGCGGGTGATCACCGCCAGCACGTAGTGGAAGTCCACGTCGGTGCGCTCGAAGCGCGTCAGGTCCCCGATCGACTGTCGGTTGATTTCAAGCGCCTCTTTGAGACTTTCAATATCTTCTGGGGTGGCATTGATGGCGGCGTTGCGGGCAAGACCGACTTCGAAAAACAAACGCGCGCTCTGGAAGTCATGAACCCCGCCGGGGGCCGAAATCATGTGACGCGCCGGCCCCGAGAGGGCGTCGATCACGAATTGGGGCGTTGGCCGAGTGACGCGGGCGCGCTCGCCGGATTTCACCTCGACAAGGCCCATCTTGCTCAGATGCAGCAGGGCTTCGCGGATTGAAGGGCGCCCGACCCCAAACTGCCGCATGAGTTCCCGTTCGGATGGGAGCCGGTCGGCTTCGGCCAGCTCTCCCTCGCGGATCATCCGCTCAAGGTGCGCTGCAACCTCGTCCGAAAGCTTCCGCGGCTTGATCAGAACTCCGATCATTGGCATACCTGTTATACCAATACGCTATGGCCCCAGAGCGCCTCTGTCAACGATCCTTCTACCAACAGACGCTCGTGACCAAGTGAGAACGGTCATTGTTCTTCCTGTCAAACGAGTATCTATCGGCGTTCGCCCAACTGAGACGCCGCACAAAGTTGGAATGAATCTGGCGTAAAATTGGCTGGGCGCATCGACGCCGGCATCGAGGAGGCGCTCGCCCGCTTTGGCATCGATACTCGTGGCGCAGCAGACGGCTGGGGAGCGACACTCGACAGCGTATATGACGGAGCGATTGAGGCGCTGACCTCCCTTGATGCTAGCTTTGCAAAGGCACTAGCGATCATCGCCGAGGGCTGAGCACGGCAGACATCGATGCTACACAGCGCGTCATCGAACATCTTTTGACGCATTTCGCCTGACCAAAAGCGGGCGCAAGCAGTCCGGCGGCAACGGGCCGTAACCGGACTGTCAGGTCTCGGCAGGCATTTGAGATAAGCTGCCGTTCTCCATACGATCCCGAGTTGGACGATAAGGCCAAGCGTCCCAACAGCCAGAAGCGGACATCGTCAAACGAGTTTAATTTACGCAGCCAGGATCGACCTCGCAGTTCGGGCCGATGCGACACCCATCCGGAACGCCATAGCTCAAAACCCCTCAAGCGCTTCAGCGCAGCGTTGCAAAAGGTCAAGCTGCGTTGCGGACCTCGGGTCTGCCGTTCGTTCTCCTCCGTCACGGCTGGTATACGGAGAACCACACGCCTTCCGTGATCCCTGACCTCTCTGGGCAGCATGATCCCGACCGCTTCCTGCAACGGAGGGCGATCATTTCCACTAAATCCAATGCTTTATGAGGAAAGCCGGTGGTACCGTTGGCTGGGATCAGTTCGCCCATCAACCCACTGTTTTTGTCACGTTTTTCCTTCCTGCGGGGTGTTGTTTGTATCACAATATGTATCACAGCAGGCAGCACAATCTCGCCGCGGATAACGGCAACTTGCATCGGCGTACGAGGGGGCTGCGCAATTTTTTGCAGAAGCAGGAACATAGCTGCATCGCCCAAGTTAAATACCGACGGCATTGGATCACGGCTTCATTCTCGCATTTCCAGTCTGCCAGAGTGCTCCGGGATTCTTTGATGCTCGAACGAATGGGCAGGACAATGTATCGCTGTCAGCTTTTGCTATCAGCCTTTGGTCTGGTGTTGTTGACGGGTGGCCTGTTCCCACAGGGCCAAGCCATGGCACAGGCGCCCTGCCCGGCCGACCACGATAAGCTGCTCGCTGTCCTCAAGGCCAATGTGAAAGCAAGCGGCGGACCTGCCAACGGTGGCTTTGAGACCAACGAATGGGCCGCTATCGTCGCCCGCGACGGCGCCGTATGCGCGATCGCTTTCAGCGGTCCCACCGCCGATTCGCAATGGCCAGGCAGTCGCCTCGTCGCGGCAGAGAAGGCCAACACGGCCAATGGACTCAGCCTGGCGCAGATGGCCCTATCGACGGCCAATCTCTACGCGGGGGCGCAGCCGGGCGGGCCGCTTTTCGGCTTGCAGGAGACCAATCCGGTCAACCAGGCCGCGGCCTATGCGGGCGATCCCAAAACGTTCGGAAGCGCCAGCGATCCCCTCGTCGGCAAGCCGATTGGAGGCGTCGTTGTGTTTGGCGGCGGGCTTGCCCTCTATGACGGCAAGAGCATCGTCGGAGGCATCGGAGTCTCCGGAGATTCCTCATGCGCCGATCACAATGTCGCCTGGCGTGTTCGCGCGGCGCTCGGCCTCGACAAGGTTCCAGCCGGGGTCAATCCCAATCGCAAGGACGCCATCGTCTACGATCTCGATCCCGGGGGCAAAAGCGCATCGGGCTGGGGCCATCCGCTTTGTGCCGGCACCGAGGCTGACATCGCGGCGGAGCTAGGCGCCGGCGTGGGAGGCTCGATCCACAAATGAAAGGCATGCTGCACCCGGCACCGGCGCGCGTTGACGCAGGACGAGGCGCCCGCGCATTGGCGATCTGGAATTCTTTTCGCACCTGCATATTCTCGGTGATGCTGCTGGCATGCGGCCCATTCCTGAGTGGTGCCTCGGAGCCCCCATCGGCAGCGGCTATTGCGCCGCCCGCCGCCGCAGCGCCACCCGACGACGGGCAATGGACGATGCCAGCCAAGAACTACGCGTCGACCCGCTTCAGCGACCTGACCGAGATCAACGAAGGCAATGTCAAGAACCTGCAGGTCGCCTTTACCTTCTCGACCGGCGTGAACAAGGGCCAGGAAGCAGCGCCGCTGGTTGTCGGCAACATCATGTACATCGTCACGCCCTTTCCCAACATCGTCTACGCGCTCGACCTTTCCAGGCCCGGCGCGCCGATGAAGTGGAAGTACGAGCCCAACCCCGAGCCGGCGGCACAAGGGGTGGCCTGCTGCGATGTCGTCAACCGCGGCGCGGCCTTCGCCCACGGGCGCATCTTCTTCAACACGCTGGACGGCCACACGATCGCGCTCGATGCCGATACGGGCAAGCCGATCTGGAACGCTCATATCGGCAACATCAACATCGGCGAGACAATCACCATGGCGCCGCTGGTGGTGAAGGGAAAAGTTCTGGTCGGCAATTCCGGCGGCGAAATGGGCGTCCGCGGCTGGGTGAAGGCGCTGGATGCCGGAAACGGGCATGTTGTCTGGACGGCTTATGGCACTGGACCCGACAAGGATGTGCTGATCGGCCCGGACTTCAAGCCCCACTATGACATGGACAAGGGCACAGACCTTGGCGTGACGACATGGCCGCCGGAAGCCTGGAAGATCGGCGGCGGCAATATGTGGGGCTGGATCTCCTACGATCCGGACTTGAACTTGATCTTCCACGGCACAGGCAATCCAGGACCGTGGAATCCGGATTTGCGGCCCGGCGACAACAAATGGACGTCCGGTATTTTCGCGCGTGATCCCGATACCGGAGCGGCGAAGTGGTTCTACCAGTGGAGCCCGCATGACCTCCATGACTATGACGGCATCAACGAGCAGATCCTTCTGGACATGACCTGGCAAGGCAAGCCGCGCAAGGTCCTGGTCCGACCGGAACGCAATGGCTACCTCTATATCCTCGATCGAACCACTGGCGAAGTGCTGTCTGCCACAGCCTATGGCCCGGTCAATTCCAGCAAGGGTGTCGATTTGAAGACCGGCCGGCTGATTGCAAACCCCGACAAGAGAACCGGCACCGGCAAGGTGGTCCGAGATATTTGCCCGACAGCGTCCGGCCTCAAGGACTGGCAACCATCGGCCTTTTCGCCGAAGACCGGCCTGCTCTACATCCCCCACAACAATCTCTGCATGGACGAAGAAGGCGTCGAGGTAAACTACATCGCAGGCACACCCTATGTCGGCATGAACGTACGCATGATCCCCGGGCCGGGGGGCAATCGGGGTGCCTTTACCGCTTGGGATGTTACCGCGGCCAAGCCGGCCTGGGTCCTGAAAGAAAACTTCCCGGTGTGGAGTGGCACCGTCGTCACTGCCGGCGATGTCGTCTTTTACGGCACCATGGAAGGCTGGTTCAAGGCCGTCAGCGCCAGGACTGGCGATCTGCTTTGGCAGTTCAAGACATCGTCCGGCATCATCGGCCAGCCGATCACCTATCGCGGCCCCGATGGGCACCAATATGTCGCAATTCTGTCGGGCGTCGGTGGCTGGGCCGGCGCCATCGTTTCGGGCGACCTCGACCCACGCGATGCCACCGCGGCACTTGGCTTCGTCAACGCGATGAAGGATCTGAAGAACGCTACCACGGCGGGAGGCACGCTTTATGTGTTCCGGCTTCCTTGATCGATTGGACTTGACCGTCCGTCCGACGCGCAAGGCGTTCCAACGGGTGGCGATCGGCATGGCCGGGCTCGCCTTATTGCTCTTGCCGGCTATTGCCAATGCACGTGAGTTGAGAGTGTGCGCCGACCCGAACAACATGCCGTTTTCCAACGCGGCCGGTCAAGGCTTCGAGAACAGGATCGCGGAAATTATCGCCACTGATCTCGGCGCCAAGCTGACGTATACTTGGTGGGCGCAGCGCCGTGGCTTCATCCGCAACACGCTGAAGGCAGGCCTTTGCGATCTCGTGCCCGGCACGCCTGCCAATCTCGAAATGCTGCGCACCACCACGCCTTACTACCGTTCGTCCTATGTCTTCGTGACCCGCCAGGACGGCCCGGACGTGGCCTCATTCAACGACCCGCGGTTGCGAGAATTGCGCATCGGTGTTCAGCTCATCGGCGACGATGGCGCCAACTCGCCGCCTGTCCAAGCGCTTGGCCGCCGCGGCATCGTCGGACATCTGATCGGCTATCCCGTCTATGGCGACTACTCCGCTCCCAACCCTCCGGCGCGCATCGTCGAAGCTGTCGCGAACGGTGAGATTGATCTTGCCGTGGTCTGGGGTCCGCTCGCCGGCTATTTCGCCCAGAGGCAAAAGGTGTCGCTCCGGATCACGCCGGTCACGCCTCGCATCGACGGACCGCAACTGCCGCTGATGTACGACATCTCAATGGGTGTTCGGCGCGAGGACGATGCGCTGCGTGGCGATGTGAATAGCGCGCTTGCCAGACACAAGGCGGAGATCGACGCGGTTCTGGCGCAATACGGCGTACCGCGTCTGGACATGGCCGGGAGTCCGGCGCGATGAGGCAGGCTCTGGCGATGTTGCTGCCCTTGACGCTGGCCCTGGTCGCCTGCCAGCGTGAGGAGCGCGATACCCGGCCACAATCGGCGCTCGGCTCAGGCGAACAGCCGACACCGGTGACCGCGCTTGAGCCCGGCGGCCAGCGGCCTTCCGCCAGTGACAACAAGGCGGCGAGCTTCGAGGCGAACGCCTTTCACCTTAGCGAGGGCAAGCGCCTGTTCGGCTGGTTCAACTGCTCGGGCTGTCACGCCAATGGCGGTGGCGGCATGGGCCCGGCGCTGATGGACGAAAAGTGGCTCTACGGCAGCTCGATCGAAAGCATCCATGCCACGATCCGCGACGGGCGACCAAACGGGATGCCGAGCTTCCGCCAGAAGATACCCGACGACCAAATCTGGGAACTTGCGGCCTTCGTACGCGCACTGAGCGGCAACGCGCCCTCCTCCGCCGCGCCGCAGCGCAACGACGATATGATGGTGCACCCGTCTGAAAACCGCCTGCCGGATGCCGCGACGCTGGGAAAGTCGCCGTGAGACGGCTCGCCTTCATGGCGCTTGCCCCCTTCTGTGTCCTGCTTCTGCAGGGATGCGCAGGCTGGCAGTCGGCGCTGGACCCGAAAGGCCCCGCAGCCGACGAGTTGGCCTGGCTGATCTGGTTCTTCACCGCGCTTTGCGCGGTTGTGTGGGTGCTGGTGATGATCGCGCTCGCAGCACCGCTGGTCATGCGATCGCGTCCCGGCGATGAACCCCTCTTACTCGACGAAGCGGCCGAACGCCGCAAGATGCGCGTGGTCGGGTCCGCCGTCGGACTGACCGCCATCATCCTGATCGGACTGACGCTGCTAAGCTTTTTCGCCAACAGGACGCTGGCTGCGATCGGCTCGGAGGCTGTGCTGACAATCAGGGTGACCGGGCACCAGTGGTGGTGGGAGTTGCGCTACGAGGATGCTACGC
>NZ_RZRV01000018.1:0-43977 GCF_004023085.1 Mesorhizobium sp. M7A.F.Ca.US.010.02.1.1
ATTTCAGAGCTTCGTCCACGCCCCATTCTTCTTCGACGACTTCACGCAGGCCTCGATGAAGGCCATGCCCTCGACGCCGTCCTGGATGGTCGGGAAGACGACGTCCTTGGCCGGCTTGCCGCCCTTGCGGCGTGCCGCGCGGATGGCGCGCGCGGCCTCCTGGTAGATGTTGGCGAAACCTTCGAGATAGCCTTCCGGATGACCTGACGGCACGCGGCTGACACGGCCCGCCACCGGCAGCGCGCCGGCGCCGTTGCGGGTGATCAGTTGCTTCGGCTGGCCGAACGGCGTGTACCAGAGATAGTTCGGGTCGGCCTGCACCCATTCCAGCCCACCCTTCGAACCGTAGATGCGCAGTTTCAGCCCGTTCTCATGGCCGGGCGCCACCTGGCTTGCCCAGATCATGCCCTTGGCCGGATGCGTCTTGCCGACCGGCTTGAAGCGCAGCATGACGTTGACGTTGTCATCGAGTAGCCGGCCCGGCACGAAGGCGTCGAGATCGGCCGACAGGGAGTCCAGTTCCAGCCCCGAGACGAAGCGGGCGAGGTTGTAGGCATGCGTGCCGATATCGCCCAGCGCACCGCCGGCGCCTGCCTGCTTGGGGTCGGAGCGCCACGCCGCCTGCTTCTGGCCTGTCGCGGCCAAATCCTCGGTCAGCCAGTCCTGCGGATATTCGGACTGCACGATGCGGATGTCGCCGAGCACACCCTTGGCGACCATTTCGCGTGCTTGCCGGATCATCGGATAGGCGGTGTAGTTGTGCGTCAGCACGAACACCTTGCCGGTCTTCTCGACTATCGCCGCAAGCTTTTTTGCTTCGGCGAGCGTCGTCGCCAGCGGCTTGTCGCAGATGACGTGGATGCCGGCCTCGAGGAAGGCTTTTGCCGCCGGCACATGGACATTGTTGGGCGTGACGATGGCCACTGCCTCGATGCCGTCGGGGCGCTTCGCCTCCGCCTTGGCCATCTCGGCATAGGATGCATAGCTGCGTGCGGGATCAAGCCCCAGTTCGGCCGCTGATGCCTTGGCACGGGCCGGGTCGGCTGACAAAGCGCCGGCAACCAGCACGAAGTCGTTGTCCAGCCGCGCCGCGATCCGATGCACCGCGCCGATGAAGGCACCTTGCCCGCCGCCGACCATGCCGTAGCGGATCGGGCCGCCTCCCGTTTCCGACTTTGATGCGCCGACCATGTCTTTCTCCCTCGTTGTCTCACCTCCCTTGAGGGGAGGTCGATCCGTGCAGCGGATCGGGTGGGGTTGCCGGACGTAGAGCTCGGCATGAACCGACCCCTCCCGGCCCTTCGGGCCACCCTCCCCTCGAGGGGGAGGGGAAACCGCGTCAGATTCCCATCATGGCGCGCAGCAACTTCTTGTCGGTGGTGCCACCGGCGAAATCGTCGAATGCCTTTTCGGTCACTCGGATGATGTGATGCTCGATGAAAGGCGCGCCCTCGGCCGCGCCGTCCTCCGGATGCTTCAGGCAGCACTCCCACTCCAGCACCGCCCAGGAATCATAATTATACTGTGTCAGCTTGGAGAAGATGCCGCCGAAATCCACCTGTCCGTCGCCCAGCGAACGGAAGCGGCCGGCACGGTTGGTCCAGCTCTGATAGCCGGAATAGACGCCTTGCCGGCCGGTCGGGTTGAACTCTGCGTCCTTGACGTGAAACGCCTTGATGCGCTCGTGATAGATGTCGATGAATTCGAGATAGTCGAGCTGCTGCAGCAGGAAATGCGACGGATCGTAATTGATGTTGCAGCGCTTGTGGCCGCCGACCGCATCGAGGAACATCTCGAAGGTGGCGCCGTCGAACACGTCTTCCCCGGGATGAATCTCGTAGCCTATATCGACGCCATTATCCTCATAGACATCGAGGATCGGCTTCCAGCGCTTGCCGAGCTCAGCGAACGCTTCCTCGATCAGCCCGGCCGGCCGCTGCGGCCAGGGGTAGAGGTAGGGAAAGGCCAGCGCTCCCGAGAAGCTGACCGAGGCCTTGAGGCCAAGGTTCTTCGAGGCCTTGGCCCCGAACTCCATCTGTTCGACCGCCCATTTTTGCCGTGCCTTGGGATTGTTGTGCACTGAAGCCGGCGCAAAGCCGTCGAACTGCGCGTCATAGGCAGGATGCACCGCCACCAGTTGCCCCTGCAGATGCGTCGACAGCTCGGTGATCTCGACGCCGGCATCCGCGCAGATGCCCTTCACCTCATCGCAATAGGCCTTGGAAGAAGCCGCCTTCTTGAGGTCGAACAGCCGCGCGTCCCAGGTCGGGATCTGCACGCCCTTGTAGCCGAGACCGGCCGCCCATTTGGTGATCGACGCCAGTGAGTTGAACGGCGCGGCGTCGCCCGCGAACTGCGCCAGAAACAGCCCAGGGCCCTTCATTGTCGTCGGCATCGGCATCCTCCCTCATTTCTCTCGACCGAGCATAGCGCCGATTGGAAACAGGGCCAGCCACTTTGGTCTTTTCTCAACGGGTGCTTGCACGCACCGCCATTCTGGTATTACCAAATGTGGAAATTTGGTCAAGCCATGCAATGCGCCACCAAGACCCTAAAATCACCCGGTGCAGGCCTATATATCTCAATATAATCAAGCAAATAATCCCCAGCGAAAGTTGCATCCCAGCGCTTCTTGCCGATCTGGAGAATTTGCTGTAGACCTCGCTTCAGGCCCAATTGGTCGAACCAGTTTGCGAGAAAAGGCTGGGAACGCCTTGGGGAGGAACCTTTGTGTCGCCTTTTGGCGATGCATGTCGCAGGCGAACCATAGAGACGAGTTGGGAAGGACAGACCATGCATCTTTCGACGCACAACTGGATGCGCGCGGAACCCTTGGAGACGACGCTCAAGCGCATCAAGAAATTCGGCTATGAGTCGATCGAGATTTCCGGCGAGCCCGAGCAGTACAAGACCAAGGAGACCCGGGCGCTGCTGAAGGAGCATGGTATTCGCTGCTGGGGCGCGGTGACCCTGATGCTGGGCGAGCGCAACCTTGCCGCCAGGAACCAGGGCCAGCGCGAGCGTTCCGTTCAGTATGTCAAGGATGTGCTGACCATGGTCAGCGAACTCGATGGCGAGATCATCACGCTGGTTCCGGCAACCGTGGGCAAGGTCGTGCCTGACGGGACCGAAGAAGAGGAATGGAAGTGGGTCGTCGACGCCACCCGTGAATGCTTCACCCACGCCAAAAAGGTCGGCGTCAAGATCGCGGTAGAGCCGCTCAACCGCTTCGAGACCTATCTGTTCAATCGCGGCGCCCAGGCACTCGCTCTGGCCGACGCGGTCAGCCCCGAATGCGGCGTCTGCCTCGATGCCTATCACATCCACATGGAAGAATTTAACGTCTATGACGCGATCCGGCAGGCCGGAAAGCGCCTGTTCGACTTCCATGTCGCCGACAACAACCGGTTTGCCGCCGGCCTCGGCCAGATCGACTGGCCGAAGATCGTCGCCACCTTGCGCGAGATCGGCTACGATGGCGCGCTGACCAATGAGTTCGTCGCGCCCGTCGACCGGACGCCGGCAGCCCCCTATCCCGACATGGTCGAGCGCAATCCGGTCGACATCTCGCCCGAGCAGCTGAAGTTCATCCAGGACCACGGCTCCAGCGTGCTCACCGAGAAATTCTACACCGACCAGATGCGCATCAACGCCGAGACGTTGCTGCCGCTGATCAAGTAGCCGACTGCCTCTGGGAAATTCGCCCTTCCGCCCTGACCGGCGGCGGGGCTGGGGAAGAATATGCGTATCAAGTCCGTCCAAGCCTGGTGGATCCGCGTTCCGATCGAAGCCGCTCGGCAGCACCGCAGCGACTTCGGTCAGGTGACGACCTTCGACGCCGCCATCCTGCGCATCGAGACCGATGACGGGCTGGTCGGCTGGGGCGAAGGCAAGAACGCCGCTGGCAGTGCCGGCAGCTACGGTGCGCTCGTCCACATGCTGAACCATGAGGTCGGGCCGCAACTGGTCGGCCGCGATCCGGCCGACATCGGCGTCATATGGGAGATGCTCTACAATGGCGTGCGCCACGACAGCGCCGCGCGTGGCGGCCACGCCATGCCGCAACTGGCGCGGCGCGGCATGAGCATCGCCGCCATCAGCGCCGTCGACATCGCGCTGTGGGACATTCTTGGCAAATCGCTTGGCGTTCCGGTCTGGCGGCTGCTCGGCGGCCGCAAGCTCGATCGCATGCCGGCCTATGCGTCCGGCGGCTGGGCAGCCGCCGACGCCATCGGCGAGCAGTTGAAGTCCTATATCGCCAAGGGCGGTTTCAAGGCACTGAAGATGCGCGTTGGCGCCATGGATGGCGCGGCACACATTTCCGCCACCCGCGTGCGGGCCGCACGGCAGGCGCTCGGCCCCGATGTCGAACTGATGGTCGACGCGCACGGCACCTACACGGTGGCCGAGGCCAAGCGCTTCATCCACCTTGTCAACGATTTGGACCTCGCCTGGTTCGAGGAACCTATTATCGCTGACGACAAGCCCGGCATGGCTGAAGTGCGGGCGTCAGGTGCCGTCCCGATCGCCACCGGCGAAAGCGAGGCGACACGCTATGCCTTCCGCGACCTTGCCGTGCTCAAAGCCGCCGACATCTTCCAGCCTGATCCCGCTTTCTGCGGCGGCATCAGCGAGGCGATGAAGATCGGCACCATCGCCAGCGCCTTCAATTTGCGCTTTGCACCCCATTTGTGGGCCGGCGCGCCCTGTTTTTTCGCAGGCTTGCATGTCTGCGCCGCCTCGCCGTCGAGTTTCACCGTCGAATATTCGCTTGGCGCCAACCCGATGATCCATGATCTGGTCGAAGAGACTGTCGAAGCCAGGGACGGTATGATAGCGATCCCGGAAAAACCGGGTCTGGGATTCACCATTTCGGAGCGGTTCCTGGAGGCGCACGCGCAACGCGGTTGACGATGAAAGAAAAGAACCTCCTCGCAGAACTCGCTGCCTACCTGTTCTCCCATTCGGACAAGGAGAGCGGCCGAACGCCTTCGGAACGCGAACTGGCGGAGCATTTCGCCGTCAGCCGCGGTCAGATCCGCGAGGCGCTGGCCATCCTGGAGGCCATGCGCATCGTCGAGCGTCGAGCCAAGTCCGGTATCTACATCGACACCAAGCAGGCCAGTGTGGAGGCCATGGCGCTTTTTGCCCGCGCAGGCCTGCCGCTCGACCCGATCCAGATCTACGAGACGGTCGAACTGCGCAAGATCCACGAGATCAAGGCGGCCGAACTTGCCTGTTCGCGCGCCACCGAGGAGAATTTCGAGCGGCTGCGCGAAATCCTGAAGGCTTCGGAAGAGCGCATCGCCGCCGGTGAAGGGCTTGCCAGGGAAGACCGCGAATTCCACCTCGAAATCGTGCGCGCCACCAAGAACAGCGTCTTCCACAATGTCTGCAGCGTCTACTACATGATGGGCGAGCAGCGCCTGCCGATCTATTTCAACGACCCCGAGCGCAACCTGCGCTCGCATGCCGAGCATATCCAGATCTATGAGGCGCTGCTGCGCCGCGACGGCAATCTCGCCCAGGCGCTGATGAGCGCCCATCTTCAAGGGGCTGAGAGCTACTGGAAAGGCCTGATCGAGGGCCATGGCGAGGAGCCGCAAAGCCCGGCGCTCGAAAGAGCCTGATCGACATGGCCCGTATCCTCACGACCCACGCCCTGCACCCGCGCGCCTCGGCCATGCTCTCAGGCGCCGGCGAACTCGTCGTCGCCTCCGCCATCGATCCGGCCACGCTGGCCGCCGAGGCTAAAAATGCCGAGATCGTCATCGTGCGCGCGCCGCTGCCACCACAGCTTTTCGACGGCGCAAAGCTGCTGAAGGCGGCAATCCGCCATGGCGCCGGGCTCGACATGATCCCCATGGAAGCAGCGACCGTCGCCGGCGTGCTGGTGGCGAACGTGCCGGCGGTCAATGCCCGCTCGGTTGCCGAGCACGTCATGTTTGCGGCGCTTGCTTTGCTGCGCAATTTCCGCGCCGTCGACCGCGACCTGCGCACCAAAGGCTGGCTCGCCGGCCGCGAGCACGCCAATTCCAACATCGAGCTTGCCGGCAAGACGATCGGCATCGTCGGCCTCGGTGCCGTCGGCCAGGCGGTCGGCCATATCGCCGCGCACGGCTTCGACTTGAAGGTGGTGGCAACGACGCGCAGCATGCAGCCGGCGCCGGACAAGGTCGGCTTCCTGTCGATCGACGCGCTGGTCGAGCAGAGCGACATCATCGTGCTCTGCTGCCCGCTGACGCCGGAAACGCGCGGCCTGATCAACCGTGAGCGGATCGCCCGAATGAAGCCCAATGCGCTGCTGATCAACGTGTCGCGCGGACCGGTCATCGACGACGACGCGCTGATCGAGGCGTTGCAGAAACGCCGTATCGGCGGCGCCGCGCTCGACGTGTTTGCGACGCAGCCGCTGCCGTCGAATCATCCCTATTTCGGCTTCGACACTGTCATCATCACGCCGCACATGGCCGGGATCACCGAAGAATCGATGATGCGCATGGGCGTCGGCGCGGCGGGTGAAGCCTTGCTGGTGCTGGCCAACAAGCTGCCGGTCAATCTGCGCAATCCGGAAGTGGTCGATCACTACCGGCGGCGGTTTCCGGAGAGCCTGTAACACATCGCGGTTTCGCCCCAATTCTCCGCGACGTTGAGAGCCATGTCCGATCCACGCCTCGCATCCCTGGTAGCCGTCGTGTGTTCGCTCTGCGCCATGCCGTCATTCGCGGCCGAAAGCAGCTATGTCTATTGTGACAACGGGCTGCGCTGCTTCAAGGCGCCCTGCCCATCGAACAGCGCGCTCGACCTTGGCACCGGCACGATCATCAAGGGCGTGTCGATCGACCCCAGCGGATTGCCGCAGGCCGACAAGGCGATAACCGATCTTTCCGACGCGCTTTATGCCGGCAAGATCGTCGTCAGAGGCTCGATCGAGCACCGCACCCAGACGATCACCGGCAAGGAGCACAATCTCCCCTGGCTGGTCGCGACCCATATTGTGCGGACCGCCAAGGACAGCGAACGCAAGCACTGTTCGTCGCGCTGATAGGCAGGTCAGCCCTGGTCACGCGCCAAGCAGCTGTTCTATTTCAGCAGCAATCCGCAGCAGGCGCCGGTCGTGCCCGTTGCGCGCCACCAGCATCAATCCGGCGGGCAGCGCCGTGCCCGGCATCGGCAGCGAGATTGCGCAGAGATCGAACTGGTTGGCGACCTGCGTGTTGCGCAGCAGCAGGCCTTCGGTGCGGTCGCGCAACTCGGCATCGTCAGACATCGAAACGATGGTCGGCGCCGTCACCGGCGTGGTCGGCAGAGCCAGCACATCGACCGATGCCAGCCGCTCGTCCATGGCGGCGACGAGCGCTGTGCGGCGGCGCATTGCCCTGATGTAGACAGGCGTCGGCAGCATTGCCGCCCGCGACAAAGGTCCGCTGACATGCGGGTCGACCGGCACCGAAGCCCCTGTCGCCAGCCAGTCGGCATGCACTTCGGCCCCTTCCATCGCAGCGATCGAACCCCGCTTGGTGGCAGCCCGCATATCGGCAAGCAGATCGTCGATCGACAGGTCGGCGATCCGCGCGCCCGTCTGTTCGATCTTGCCAAGGCAGCGGTCGAACGCGGTCGCCACCTCGTCTTCCGTCTCTTCGAAAAGAACGCCGCGTGGAATGCCGACGCGAAGCCCTGCAAGGGCAATCGGCGTCAGCGCGGTCGGCACTTCACCGGCCATTACGGCGTCGGCGGCGGCACATTGGGCGACGGTTCGGGCAAGCGGACCGATCGAGTCCAGCGTGGCGGACAGCGGGAACGCGCCGGCAAGAGGCACGCGCCGCGCAGTCGGCTTGAAGCCGACGACACCGTTGAGTGAAGCCGGAATGCGTATCGAACCGCCGGTGTCGGAACCGATCGATATTTCGCTCGTCGCCTCACCGACCGAGACGCCGGCGCCTGAGGAAGATCCGCCCGGAATGCGGCTGGCGTCCACGGCATTGCCGGGCGTGCCATAGTGCTGGTTGTCGCCGATCGCGGTGAAGGCGAATTCGGTCATGTTGGTCTTGCCGATAATGACCGCGCCGGCTTGCCGCAGCCGGCTGACGATCACGGCATCGCGCAGCGGAGGTGCTGCGGTCCTAAGCATCAGCGAGCCAGCCGTGGTTGGCTCGCCGGCGACATCGAACAAATCCTTGATCGAGACGATGGTGCCGTCGAGCGGCCCTAGCGTCACACTTGCCCGCTTGCGGGCATCGCTGGCATCAGCCGCGGCCCGTGCGGCTTCGGCATAGAGCTTCGTGAACACGCGCTCTTCGCCGGCACGGGCGGCGAGGCGCGCGAGAATGGTTTCCAGATGATCACGAACGGATTGCATTTTCGGTGTCGGACTCCGAACGCCTTGAACGTCCTTGGGGCATGGCTTGCCGAGACTTAACCCGGCGCAGGCGGTTTTGCACCCTGTCTAATGCGAGGAAAATCCGATGCTCTACAAAGGCAGCTGCCACTGCGGCAAGGTCGCCTTCGAATTCAAGGCCGAACTGACGGGCGCCTTGCGGTGCAATTGCTCGATCTGCTCGCGCAAGGGCGCCCTGTTGTGTGCCATCCCGCACGGGACCTTGCAGGTCCTGGCCTGGGGCGACGATCTCGGCACCTACACATTCGGCAATCATGCCATCGCGCACCGGTTCTGCCGGGCCTGCGGCATCCATCCCTTTGCGGAGGATGTCCGCGAAGGCAGCGAACGCAGTGCCTACATCGACATCAACTGCGTGGCCGATCTCGACCCCTCGACCCTGTCGGTTTTCGATTTCGACGGGCGGTCGGCCTGAGTTTGTTCGCCCCTGCCATCACAACGGCAGCGGCCCGAGAACCGTGACAGTTCTCAGGCCGACGCGCAGTGTCAGGGAAGCCTGATCGCGTCCAGGCTACTCGGCGCGCTTCGGGCCGCGCAGGAACACCACGATGGCCGCCAGCAGTGTCGCCGCGCCGCAATAGGCGAAGGCGCTGGCCACGCCGGTATGGTCGACCAGCAGACCGCCGAAGACTGCGCCGAGCGCAATCGCCACCTGGAACGTCGCCACCATCAGCCCGCCGGCGCTTTCGGCCTGGTCGGGTGCTGCCCGCACCAGCCAGCTCTGCAGCCCGACCGGCACCGCGCCGAAAGCAAAGCCCCAGACCGCGACGGCGGCAGCGGCGATCGTCGGCGAAGCCCCGAAACCCAGCATCGAGGCGGCGGCCAGTGCGATCAGCAACGGCGCCAGCGCAACGGCTGCCTTGAGGCTGCGCTCGGCCAGGATACCGCCGGCGACATTGCCGAAGAAACCGCCAATGCCATAGGCCAGCAGCACCAGCGAGATCGTCTCGATGTCGAGCACGGGGACCTTCTCGAGGAAGGGACGGACATAGGTGAAGCCGGCAAAGTGTCCAGAAGCGACCAGCAGCACGACCAGCAGCGCCACCCTGATCGACGGACGCTTCAGCACGTCGAGCAAGGTGCGGAAGCTTGCAACACCCACGGGGGGCAATTTCGGAATGGTGGCCAGCTGCACCAGCAGCGCCAGGGCGGCGACGACGGTCGCAATCATGAATGCCGTGCGCCAGCCCCAGATGTCACCAACGTAAGCGCCGACCGGCGCCGCGCAGACGGTCGCCAGCGAGACGCCGGTCAGGATGATCGACATGGCGCGCGGCATCAATCGCATCGGCACCAGCCGCAGCGCCATCGCTGCCGACATCGCCCAGAAGCCGCCAAGTGCTACGCCGAGCACGACACGGGCAAGCAGAAGCACGGGCAGCGATGAGGCAAAGGTGGCCAGAAGATTGGACAGGATCAGGAATACGGTCAGCATCCACATCACCAGCCTGCGATCCATACGCCTGGTGATGATGGCCATGGTGGGTGCGGCAATGGCTCCGACGATCGCGGTTGCCGTCACCGCCTGTCCGGCCACGCCTTCGCTGACGCCGAGATCGCGCGCCATCGGTGTCAGCAGGCTGGCGGGGAGAAATTCAGCGGTGACGAGGCCAAAAACACCAAGTGCCAGCGAAACAACGGCGCCCCAGGCCGGCTCGGTTCGTTCGTCGGAGTCCGCAGGGTTCAAAAGTGTGGCGTCGATGACGCCTGTCGCCTGTTCGGCCATGGTCAGTCTCCGAGTTGTTTTGCAGCACAGCATCTGGCTGCAACGCAACATAGGGAGTGACCACCTGGAGCTTCCATGCTAGAAACCCCATCATGCTTGACAATTCGTCCAAAATTCCGATCACTGGCGACCCGCTCACCGACATTTTGCGTGGCTTGCGCCTCGATGGCGTCGAATACGGCCGCTTCGAACTGAAGGAACCCTGGGGCATTCAGTTTCCAGCCCAGCCAGCGGCGCGGTTTCATTTCATCGGCCGCAAAGGCTGCTGGCTGAAGCAGCCATCCGGCGAATGGGTGGAACTCAAGGCAGGCGACGCGGTGCTGCTGCCGCGCGGTGCGGCGCACGTGCTGGCCAGCGAGCCCGGCGCCCAGGCCTGGCCGATCCATGGCTACGAAGTCGAGGAGGTCTGCAAGGACGTCTACTGCACGTCGAACGAAGGCATGTCGGAATGCCGCCGGCCGGGAACCCTGTTGTTTTGCGGCAGCATGTACTTCAATCTCGATGGCCTGCATCCCCTGCTCGGCATGATGCCGGATGTGATGCGCACGCATGAGTTGGAAGCCTATGAGCCCGGCATTCCGCATCTGCTGGAATCGATGGAGCGTGAGGTGACGATGGAGCGCGTCGGCTCCGGCGGCATCCTGGCGCGGCTGGCCGACGTACTGGCCGCCACCGTCATCCGCTCATGGGTCGAGCGCGGCTGCGGCGACGCCTCCGGCTGGATCGCCGCCGTCAGGGACCCGGAAATCGGACGCGTGCTGGCAGCCATCCATCTCGAACCGAACCATGACTGGACGGTCGAGTCGCTGGCCCGGATGATGGGCGCCTCGCGATCGGGATTTGCCGAGCGTTTCGCCACCACCGTTGGCGAAACCCCGGCAAAATATGTCACCCAGGTCAGAATGCATCAGGCACGGCAATGGCTGGTCCGCGACCGGATTAAGATCTCCGTCGTTGCGGCGCGTCTCGGCTATGAATCGGACGCCGCCTTCAGCCGCGCCTTCAAGCGCGTCATCGGCTCGGCGCCCAGCCATCTCCGGGCCGAGGAACAGGCCGATATCCGCCAGGCCAGCTGACGCACAGGGTTCCGAACTCAGCTTGACAAAGGCAGCACCCAGTTCGGCGGTCCCGGCAGTTTTTTTGCCGGCAGCTTTTCGCGATAGGAATTTTTTCTTGACTCGGTGACCTCAGCTATGCTACATTTTTGCCCATGGTGCTGATTTGCGCCAGTGACCCGCCGCACAGGTGGGTTTTGCGTCTGATGCTACGTCAGCCGACGCCCCGGCGGAGGAACCCGTTGGCCCGAGTTTGTTGCCCCTGAGCTGACGCATGGAGGCCGTGACGGACTGGTGATTCCAGGCTAGAGAAATCAGCATGGTTTTCACCTCGCCCAAGACTGGCCTGCCGGCCTCGGACGGTCCGCTAACCGACATCTTGCGCGGATTGTGGCTCGATGGCGTCGACTATGGCCGCTGCGAACTTTCAAACCATGGGCCGTGTTGTTTCCTGCCCAGAAGGCAGCAAGGTTTCACTTTATCGGCCGCCGCCAATGCTGGCTGTTTTCGCCAGCCGGGGAATGGATTGAGCTGACACCCGGCGATGCATTGCTCTTGCCGCGCGGTGCCGAGCATGTCGTTGCCAGCGCGCCTGGCATTCCGGCCGTGCCGATCGAAAGCTACACTGTCGAGCCTTTGCAGGACAATGTCTTCAATGTCTCCAACGGCGGCCACGGCCCGAAAACCTTGCTGTTTTGCGGCAGCATGCACTTCAACCTGGACGGGTCGCACCCCTTGCTGGGCATGATGCCGGACATGATGCGCGCCAAGGAATTGATGGCTGGCGAGCCAGGTATTCCGCATCTGCTGGAAGCTATGGCCGGCGAAATCACCATGAACCGGGCCGGCTCTGGCGGCATGCTGGCGCGACTGGCCGACGTGCTGGCTGCAAGCATCATCCGTTCCTGGGTAGAAAACAGTGGCGGCGACACCAGAGGCTGGACCGCGGCGATCAAGGATCGCGACATCGGCCGCGTACTTGCCGCCATTCATCTGCAGCCCGACAGGAACTGGACTGTCGAAGCGCTGGCGCGCGAAATGGGCGCCTCGCGATCGGCCTTCGCCGAACGCTTCACGGCCATCGTTGGCGAAACACCGGCGAGATATGTCGCCCGGATACGTATGCACCAGGCGCGGCAATGGCTGATCGACGATCGGATGCGGGTTTCAGTGGTCGCCGCCAGACTGGGTTACGATTCCGAAGCATCGTTCAGCCGGGCGTTCAAGCGCATCATAGGCATCGCGCCCAGCCACCTGCGCACCGTCGACTGCACCTCCGAAAACCGCTGAGGCGATCCCGGATCCGCGGCCGTGGCTTGCCGGGTCTGGATGAATTGCCGGGTCTGGATGAATTGCCAAGCCTTCCGGACGCAATGCCATTGCCGGGCCACCCGCATGCAATAGCTTGCCAGAACCAAGCAGCCAGAGGCCGGCGTCCAGTCGGTCCGAAGAGGAGAACCAATGCCAAATTATCCGAAGGTCATCGCACTCGCCGTCATGCTTGCGGTTCCCGGGCGCGCCTTTGCCCTCGAGGACAGCTACCTGCCGGCCGACAAGATCCCCTATGTGGCGGAAGTACCCGACCAGCCGCATCGTCTTGGCCCATTGTGGGGCGAGCGGGCCAAGGGCCCGGCAGGCACGTTGCTGAAGGTTCCCGGCAACTGGCGTGCACCGGTCCATGCGCACACCGCGGATTATCGCGCGGTGGTCATAAAGGGGCTGTGGGCGCACTGGCAGATGGATGGCGGCGAGGCGACCAAGGTCGAACTGCCTCCTGGATCCTATTGGACCCAGAAGGCCGATGAGATGCATGACGACGCCTGCGTCTCCGACACGGAATGCGTGATCCTGCTGATCAACGACACGCCCTACGAAACCTACTTCCAGAAATAGGCTGGGATGCAGCCTATGAGGCGTGTCGCAAGCTGACGCCGCTGCCCTTGTCGAACAGCACCACCTTGTCGGGGTTCCAGGCAAAGCGCACCGCCTGCTCGATGGCGACGTCAGTCCTGGCCGGCACGGTGGCACGCAGCGTCGCGTCGCCGACGCGCAGCGTCAGGATCTTTTCGACGCCGTGGTTCTCGACGTCGTGGACACGCGCCTCGACCGGCGCGCCGCTCTCGAGATAGACGTCCTCGGGACGAATGCCGAAGACGAGCGGGCGACCGTCGGTCGCCGCACCCGCCTTTAGCCCCCCAAAAGTCTTGGCGCCCTGCGAAAAAGGCAGTTCGAAGTTCAACGGAGCCATCACCGCGCGGCCGTTCACAAGCTTGCCGTCGATGAGGTTCATCGGCGGCGAGCCGACGAAGCTTGCCACATAGGTGTCGCGCGGGTTGTTGTAGATCTCGTGCGGCGTACCGGTCTGGACGATGCGGCCATGGTTGAGCACGCCCACCTTGTCGCCCATCGACATCGCCTCGATCTGGTCGTGGGTGACGAACAGGAAGGTGGCGCCGAGCTGCATCTGCAGGTTCTTCAGTTCAGTCCGCAGCGCCTCGCGCAGCTTTGCGTCGAGCGCCGACAGCGGCTCGTCCATCAGGAACACACGCGGCTTGCGCACGATGGCGCGGCCGATCGAGACGCGCTGCATCTCGCCGCCGGACAGCCGATCCGTCTTGCGGTCGAGCAGATGCTCGATCCGCAGCGTACGGGCGGCACGGTCGACGCGATCCTTGATCTCGGCGTCGGGCAGCCGGCGGATTTTCGGCTTGAGCGGGAATTCTAGATTTTCGCGCACCGTGTAGCGCGGATAAAGCGAGTATTGCTGCAGCACCAGCGCCACGTCACGCTCGGCCGCACCCCAGTCGGCGACGTCGACGCCGTCGATGAAGACCTGGCCTTCGCTCGGCTTTTCCAGGCCGGCGATAAGCCGCAGCGTCGTCGTCTTGCCGGCGCCCGTCTCGCCCAGCAGCACGAAGAACTCGCCATCGGCAATATCAAGATCGAGCCCGGTGAGCGCAGTGTGGTTGCCGAAGGTCTTCGAGATGTTCTTGAGCTGGATATGGGCCATCAGAGTCTCACCTCAAGCGACTTGCCGCTTGCCTTGTCGAAGAAGTGCGCCTGGGTCGGGTCGATCCTGGCGAAGACCCTTTCACCGGGTCCGGCAACGAAGCCGCTCTTGGTGCGGGCCCGCAGCAACTCGGTTCCCACCTTGAGATCGACGATGTCGAAGGAGCCGAGCGGCTCGACGATATGCGTGTCGACAGGCACGAAGCCCTCGGTTGCCTCGCGCCGAATGAGCACGCCCTCCGGGCGGATGCCCAGCGCGAGCTGCCGCCCGGCATGGCCGTTGAGCTTCGACAGCAATGCCTGCGGAAATTCGAAGCCGGAAGCCGCGCCGCCGACCGTTACCGAGACCGCGGATCCGGTCTCGGCGACTGCGGCATCGGTGACATTCATCACCGGGCTGCCGACGAATTGCGCCACGAACAGATTTGCCGGCTGCGAATAGACCTCGTCCGGCGTGCCGACCTGCTGCAAGACGCCTGCGTGCATGATGACGATGCGGTCGGCCAGGCTCATGGCCTCGATCTGGTCGTGCGTGACATAGATGGTGGTCGAGCCCTGCTTGATGTGCAGCCGCTTGATTTCCGCGCGCATCTCCTCGCGCAGCTTGGCGTCGAGCGCGCCGATCGGCTCGTCCATCAGCATGGCCTTCGGCCGCCGCACCAGCGCCCGGCCGATGGCGACGCGCTGCATGTCGCCACCCGAGAGGGCCGACGGCTTCTTGTCCAGCAGATCGGTGATCTGCAGCGTCTTGGCCACGGAGCGAACCTCGCCGTCGATCTCCGTCTTGCTCTTGCGCGTGGCACGCAAGGGGAAGGCGATGTTCTCGTAGACGCTCATATGCGGATAGAGCGAGAACGACTGGAACACCATGGCGATGTCGCGGTCGGCGGCCTTCAAATGCTGTACCGGCTTGCCGTCGATGAAGATGTCGCCCTCGTCGATGGTTTCCAGCCCGGCGATGGCGCGCAGCGTTGTCGTCTTGCCGCAGCCCGACTGGCCGAGCAGCACGATGAACTCGTTGTCGGCGATCTTGAGGTTAAGGTCCTTGATGACCTGGACGGCGCCGAAGAATTTCTGGACGCCGCGAAGCTCGATCTGGGTCAATGCTGTGCTCCCGGATTGCGCACCTGGCCGGTGCCGGCCTTTTCCTCGGGCGCGATCTTGGAGGTTACGTTGAAGCCGACGAGTCCGATCAGGATGATGGTCAGGCCATAGGTGTGCAGCAGCATGCTCCAGGGCTGGCAGAGCGCGATGATGCCGAGCACCATCAGGATCTGCGATCCGGGCTCGAGGTATTTCTGGTTGATGGCGCGAAAACTCATTTGCGGATCGCTCCGAAGGACATGCCGCGCAACAGATGGTTGCGAAGCAGGAAGGTGAAGATGGCGACCGGCAGCAGGAACAGGAAGGTTCCGGAGGCGATCACCGTCCAGTCCGGCAGGCCCGAACCGACCTGGCTCGGGATGAAAGGAGGCGCGGTCTGGGCGCGGCGGTTGGTCATGATCAGCGCAAAGGCGTATTCGTTCCACGCGGTGATGAAACAGAACACGGCGGTGGCGGCGATGCCCGTGGCGGCCTCCGGCAGCACGATCTTGAAGAACGCCTCCATGCGCGTGTAGCCGTCGACAAGCGCTGCCTCCTCATACTCCTTCGGGATCTCGTCCATGAAACCCTTCATCAGCCAAACGGAGAAGGACAGGTTGAAGGCGGTGTAGAGAATGATCAGGCCCAGATGCGTGTCGTTGAGCCCGACTGCCCGGTACATCAGGAACATCGGAATGGCGACCACCACCGCCGGCAACATGCGCGTCGACAGGATGAAGAAGAGCAGGTCCGCCTCCCCTTTCACCTTGAAACGCGAGAAGCCATAGGCGGTGAATGTCCCCATGCCGACCGCCAACACCGTCGAGGTGATGGCGATGATGAGCGAATTCAGGAAGCGGCTCGGATATCCCGACCATTGCACCTGGCCCTTGCCGTCGCGCACGATCTTCTCGCCGCCGTCGAACACGACGCGCTCCCACCACGGGGCGGCGGCATATTCTTCGGCCGACGGCGGGCTGCGCAACTGTGAGCGCTTTGTGAAAAGTTTGACGAAAGGCGAGATGGTCGGCTCGAACATCACGGTCGGCGGGATCGTCGTGGCCAGGTTGCGTGGCTTGAACGAGGTCGCCACGATCCAGTAGATCGGCGCCAGGAAGATGATCGTCACCAAAAGAACGGCGACAATAGCGACCTTGTTGAGCGCCCGTTCACCCGAAGTCTGGACGGCCGCCATCTCAGCGCTCCTTAACTTTGTTGAGGTATTTCACATAGATGTTGGTGATCGCCAGCACCATGATCAGCACGATATAGGCAAGCGCGCAGGAGCGCCCTGTCTGCCATTCCTGGAAAGCCATCTTGTAGAGACGGATGGAAATCACCTCGGTGCTCGGCTGCGTCGACAGCACATAGGCAAGATCGAAAGTCTTGAAGGCTTCCATGGTGCGGAAGATGACCGCGATCATCAGGATCGGCGCGACCAGCGGCAGCGTGATGCGGAAGAAGGTATAGAACGGCCCGGCGCGGTCGATCGCGGCAGCTTCATAAAGATGCTTCGGCACCGCCGAAAGCCCGGCGAGCGACAACAGCATGACGAAGGGCGACCACATCCAGATGTCTGTGAACGCGACCGCGTAGAGCGCCATCTTCGGATCGCCGAGCCATTGGAATTTGCCGAGGTCGAGCACGTAGTTGATGACACCCCAGGACGGATCGTAGAGCAGTTTCCAGAACAGGCCGACCACCGCCATCGAAAGCATCATCGGCAAGAGCAGCAATGTCGTGATCAGGCCCTTGAGCGGAATGGTACGATTGAGCAGCATCGCCGTTCCAAAGCCGACGACAACCTGACCGACAACCGAGACGATGACGTATTTCGCGGTCACCGCGAAATTGTTCCAGATGTAAGGGTCGCTGAGGAGCTCGCGATAGTTCTTCAGTCCGACGAAATTGGCCGGCGCATTGGTCGATGCGCGGAAGTCGGTGAAGGAATAGCCGAGCGAATAGATCAACGGAAAGATGTTGAAGACGATCAGGAACACGATCGTCGGGATGATGAAGAGGTTGCGTATCGAAATGTCGCTGAGGCCGCGAGAGGCGGCTCTGGAGGAGGTATTCAGCGGTGTGATCATTGTGGTCGCCAAGACCTGCTCCCATTCCTGAAAAAGAAAACGGAGGAGGCACGGGCCTCCTCCGCACTACATGTCGGTTATTGGCCGCGGCCGTATTTCTTGAACGTGGCGTCCCAATCCTTCGCCAGCGCATCCAGCATTTCCTTGGCCGTACCATCGCCGTTTACGATGTACGGATAGACACGCTGGTTGAGCTGCTGCAGCAGTTCCGCATACTCCGGCACCGCCCAGAAGTCCTTGACCTTGAACATCGTGTCGTAGAAGGCCTTGTTGTAGGGCGTGGCGTTCTGGAACTCGGCCGATTCCAGCACGGCCTTGTTGCAGGTGTAGCCGCCGAGGGCCGCCCACTTCTTCTGCGTATCGTCCTGGATGAACCACTTCAGGAATTTCATCGCCTCTTCCTTGTTGTTGGAATAGGAGACGACGGAAATGCCCTGGCCGCCGAGCGCGGCGAACTGCTCACCACCTGGACCTGCCGGGTTGGCGAAGAAGCCGGTGTTCTTGGCATGCGGGTTCGACGCCTCGTTGATCAACGAGGGGAAGAAGGCGAAGTAGTTCATGCTCATCGCCGCCAGGCCTTCGGTGATGGCCTGGTTGTTCTCGACGAAAAAGGCGTTGGTCCAGCCCGGAGGCGTGAAGCCGAACAGCTTGCGGTAGTTTTCTGCCGCGGCTACCGCCTTGTCCGAGTTGATGATGCCGTCGACCTTGTAAGTGCCGAAGTCGCCGAGCTCACCGCCATACGAGAACAGCGCGTTCTCGAAGCCCATCGCCAGGCCGTCATACTGGTTCTGGGTGTAGATGGCGATGCCGTAGCGGTTCTGGTCGGGCCTATTGAAGAACTCCGCGATGTCGGTCATTTCCTTGAAGGTCTTGGGAACGGCAAGTTCGTAGCCATACTTGGCCTTGAACGCTTCCATTTCCTTCGGGTCCTCGAACCAGTCCTTGCGGTAGGCCCAGCCCACTGCGTCGCCCTCGGCGGGGATCGACCAGTATTTGCCGCTGTTGCCGGGATATTCGGAGTAGAACTTGACCGTCGCCGGAGCCATCTTGTCGAGAACCTGGTTCTCTTTGACGAAGTCGGTGAGGTCGACATAGTGACCGCCCTCGGAGGCGGCACCAAGCCATTGCGAGTCGCCGACGACCAGGTCATAGGCGCTGCCCTTGGCGTTGAACTCGGTGAAGGCCTTGGTCTGGAAATCGGCCCACGGGGTGGTTTCCACCGTGATCTTGACGCCGGTTTGCTTCTCGTACTCGTTGCCGAGCTCCTGCAGATAGTTTGCGGGATCCCATTCAGCCCAGAAGATGGTGAGTGATTTTTCCTGCGCGTAAACGGACGTTCCGCAGGCAAGCGTTAAGCCGATACCAGCAAGTACGCTGGTCACTAACTTGCGCATAATGATTTCCTCCCTTGTGCGCGTTCTACCTTATCGTGCGAGCCGGCAACGTGGCCGGCCCTGGTAGTTCCTCCCGTGATCGCACCTTTCCGGTTTCGAGCCTCCTCGCCCCGCCGGAAAATGGATCGCAGCCCTCACTTTCGATCCGCATTTCTGATCCAATCTGGTATTACCAATTTTGCATGCACGTCAAGCCCTTTCTTGGCAGCTTGACATGGCCATTGCCATCGGATTCCCGCTTTATCTGCCTGTTTTACCAAGATTTTCCTACTCAGTGATATGATTGGCTATTGTCCGATACCCCACCCAACGGCTAAGATCGGCAATGTGCATGCCAATCTGGTCGAACCAGTTAGGCTCTATTTCATGACTGCCTTCGGATCGAGGCTGCCTCCTTCATCGACCGATTCCGCGACTGCCGCACGCACCAGCGCCCCGGCCGCCCACTGTGCGACCGCCCTCGTCCGGCGGCTGTCCAGCCCCCAGATATCCTTGAGCACGATCAGCACCTCGACGCCGAAGATCAGCGACAGCGCCTGCGCCAGCCGCTTGAAGTCGCGCGGCGGCAAACGGCCCTTGAGCGGCGCGATCGCATCTTTCAGCAAGTCGATGCGATGGCCGCGCGTAAAGGCGGGCTCACCGCCCAGCGTGCCGGCCTGACGTCGCGCCCATTGATCGAGCGACAGCTTCAGTGCTGCCTTGAACGTGGCTTCGAAGGCCTCGATGCGCGGCATGGCCGTATCGAACAGATCGGCGACCCGGCGCTCGGCATTGGCGGAGGTCGATTGCCAGGTGAGGATCGGCCCCAGCCCCTCGTCGACCACCGCTTGCACCAGCACCGCCTGGCTCGGGAAGTAACGATAGGCGGTGGCGCGGGAAACCTCGGCGGCCTCGGCGACCTCGCTGACCGAAGGTGTGACGCCCGCCTGCATCAGCCTTGTTGCCGTCTCCAGCATCAGCCGTTTCGTCCGCGCGCGCGGCCCACGTTCGGGCACTGGACCGGTTGCCCGTTCAGCGTCGTCGATCGCAGCGGATTGTTGACGTGAGACATTCATGCCAATACGATACGCGCGTCTCAAAAATTTGCAATGGCGTCCGCATCGTCGAGCGGCCCGGGCAATGAGCGATGGAGGCGGCATCGCGCCTGCCAGGATTGGGAGAGCGCAATGAAGCGTATCTATGTGGTGGGTACCGCGGACACCAAGGGCGAGGAACTCGCCTTCCTGGCCGATGCGATCGCTGCTGCGGGCGCCCTCGTTAGCCGTGTCGATGTCGGAACGCGCGGCGCAACCATCCCCGTCGATATCAGCGCGAGGGAAATCGCCGACCATCATCCCGGCGGCCGTGACGCCGTGCTCGGCGGCAATGATCGTGGCGCCGCGGTCGCCGCGATGGGCATCGCCTTCGCCCGCTTTGCCCAATCGCGCAACGACATCGCAGCCATGATCGGCATCGGCGGCGGTGGCGGCACATCGATCATCACGTCGGGCATGCGCGCCCTGCCGCTCGGCTTGCCCAAGATCATGGTCTCGACGCTCGCCTCCGGCGATACCGCACCCTACGTCGATGTCTCCGACATCATCATGATGCCGGCGGTGACAGACATGGCCGGACTGAACCGGCTCTCCCGTGTCGTGCTGCATAATGCGGCTCAAGCCATATCAGGCATGGCGGCCAGACCGGCGCCGCCGCCAGACGGCCGGCCGTCGATCGGCCTCACCATGTTCGGCGTCACCACACCTTGCGTGACGGCCATCGCCGACCAGCTCCGTTCTGGATATGACTGCATGGTCTTCCACGCCACCGGCACAGGCGGCCGCAGCATGGAAAAGCTGGCCGACAGCGGCTTGCTGTCCGGCGTCGTAGACATCACCACGACCGAAGTCTGCGACCTGCTATTCGGCGGTGTGCTGCCGGCGACTGACGATCGTTTCGGCGCCATCGCTCGCACGGGGCTGCCCTATGTCGGCTCCGTCGGCGCGCTCGACATGGTGAACTTCTGGGCGCCTTCGACCATCCCGGAGCACTATCGCGATCGGCTGTTCTACGAACACAATCCCAATGTCACGCTGATGCGCACCACGGCGGACGAATGCCGTGCGATCGGCGAGTGGATCGGCACCAGGCTCGCCCGCTGCGGGGGGCCGGTGCATTTTCTCATCCCGGAAAAAGGCGTCTCGGCGCTCGACATCGAAGGCGGCGCCTTCTTCGACCCGGAAGCCGACGCCGTTCTGTTCGATGCCATCGAGCGCACCATCAAGCCCAACAGCAAGCGCCGCGTGACGCGCCTGCCGCTGCACATCAACGATCCCGAATTCGCAAAGGCTGCAACATCAGCCTTCCTCGACATCGCCAGACAGTGAGAGATCTCAAAGATGCCCGCCATACCGCGCAAGGACATATTGAAGAAATTCAGGGGAATGATCGACAAGGGCGTGCCGATCGTCGGTGGCGGCGCCGGCACCGGCCTGTCGGCGAAAGCCGAGGAAGCCGGCGGCATCGACCTCATCATCATCTACAATTCCGGCCGCTACCGCATGGCCGGGCGCGGCTCGGCCGCCGGCCTGCTCGCCTATGGCAATGCCAATGAGATCGTCAAGGAAATGGCCTATGAGGTGCTGCCGGTGGTCAGACACACGCCTGTGCTGGCCGGCGTCAACGGCACCGACCCGTTCGTCATCATGCCGCTGCTATTGGCCGAGCTGAAGACCATGGGCTTTTCCGGCGTGCAGAACTTTCCCACCATCGGTCTGTTCGACGGAAGCATGCGGCAAAGCTTCGAGGAAACCGGCATGGGCTTCGGCCTCGAGGTCGACATGATCGCCGAGGCGCACAAGCTCGACCTCTTGACCACGCCCTATGTCTTCAACCCCGACGAGGCCCGCGCCATGACAAAAGCCGGTGCCGACATCGTCGTCGCCCATATGGGTGTGACGACAGGCGGCTCGATCGGCGCCACTTCAGCCAAGTCGCTCGACGACTGCGTTCAGGAGATCGACGCCATCGCCAATGCCGCGCGCTCGGTGCGCAAGGATGTCATCCTGCTTTGCCATGGCGGCCCGATTTCGATGCCCGACGACGCCCGTTACATCCTCTCCCAGGCCAAGGGTCTGCACGGCTTCTATGGCGCCAGCTCGATGGAACGGCTGCCGGCGGAAGCTGCGATCGCCAGACAGACCGCTGATTTCAAATCGGTGACACTTGGTGGTGACAAGACCACGAAGAAAAAGAAGGGATAATGAGACGATGACTGACACGAGCAAGGTATTTGTCTACCCGAAGGACGTCAGCGCCTTCGGCTTCGACTGGGGAAAATTGGCGCTGACGGTGGCGCCCGAAGTGAATGGCGCGACCCGCTTTTCCGGCGGTGTGGTGGACCTGCCTTCCGGCAAGGGTCACACGCGCCACAATCATCCGGGCGCGGAAGAAATCATCTTCGTCATCTCCGGTCATGGCGAGCAGATGGTTGAGGACGAAAAGGGCAATCCGGTGGTCGCAAAAGTCGGCCCCGGCTGCACCATCTATGTGCCGGAAAGCCGCTTTCATTCGACGCTGAACACCGGCGACGGGCCGATGCAGCTTTTCGTCGTCTATTCGCCGGCAGGGCCCGAACTGGTTTTGCGGGAATTACCGGACTTCAGGCTGCTTCCGGCGGGGCAGTGATCTTTCCTCCGTTCCCGCGTTTGCTGGGAGGCCCCCTTCATCCGGCCGCTTCGCGACCACCTTCTCCCTGAGGGGAGAAGAGACGAGCATCATCGCCGGCTCCCTCCTCTCCCCTCGGGGAGAGGTCGGATTGCCCCGAATTGCTCTTCGCCAATTCGGATGGCAATCCGGGTGAGGGGGCAGCGCCCTTCAGTACCAGCTAGGCCGCACCACCCCTGTTCCAGCCCCTGCCACGATCACCGAACATCACATAGCCGGTGTCGGTGACCGCCAGCGTGTCCTCCAGCTTGATGAAGCCGCGCGTCGGGTGGAGCATGGTTGTCTCCACCGAAAGCACCATGTTCTTCTCCAGCGGCTTGGCCGCATAGGTGCCTTCATAGGTGACCGGATGGTTCGTCATCAGGAACGGCGCTTCATGCGTGATCAGCCCCATGCCATGGGCGAAGAAATCCGTGTAGGGCGCGACCTTCGAAGCCTTCAGCACGCCCTCGGCATGCGAAATCATGTCGCCGCCCAGCGTGCCCGCTTTGACCTTGGAGAAGGCCGCCTGCTGCACCGTCTCGACCTCGGCCAGCAAATCTCTAAGTTCGGCATCCGGTTCGCCGAGGATGCCCATGCGGCAGAGGTCGCCGATATAGCCGTGATAATTGCCGCCGGAATCGATTGACAGCACCTCGCCTTTTTTCCACGCCTGCGGTGAAGCGGCGCGGTTGTGGCTGGAGCCCAGCGTCAGCAGGCAATATTCGAAATGAATGCCGCGATTGGTTTCCTCGCGCCGCAGTTGTTCGATCATCTCGCCCTTGGTCGTGCCTTCGCGCGCCCAGGCAATGGTAGCCAGCATGGAATCGGTGATCAGTTCGGAGGCCGTGCGCAGCTTCTCCAGTTCCGCATCGGTCTTGATGGCGCGCATGCGCTCCAGCATGTCGGTCGCGTCGATCAGCCTGGCATCCGGCAACGCCTTGCGGATCAGCGTATAGGCGTCCGACGGCAGGAAGCCAGGCTCGATGCCGATGCGGGCGCCGGCCTTGCCGATCTTCTGCAGATGCTCGACCGCAAGGTTGGCGGCGTCGAGCGTGCCCCAGCAGGCGGCGTGCAGCGTCGGCGTCCAGAACGGGTTGTTCTGATGTTCGCCGCCTTCCATGCGGTTGCCGATATAGGCGGCATGGTCCGGCCCGCCCTTTTCGTAGACGACGATCGGCAGATACCGGCTGTGGCCGATCGCATCCATGGCGGCGAAGAAGATGAACTTGTAGCCGCCCAGCAGGTATTGCGTGTTGTGCTTGGAGGTGGCGAGCAGCACATCGATGCCGGCGTCCTCCATCAGCCGGTCGACCCTTGCCTGGTCGAACGGGATATTGCCGACGGCATTCTTGCCCGGAGCAATGTTCATCTCTCTCTCCCTGAATAGCCGGATCGCCGCTGTTCCGCTCCCGATCCCTTGGCAGTGGTCAAATCTGCACCATTTTGCCCGTTCTGGTCCAGCCAGAAAGAGATGAAATGTCGTCTCTCTATGTCTCTTTGTTGTCATTCGTCGCATATTCAATCAATCTGGTCCTACCAGAATGATCAAATGAGCCACGCCCTCCAAACTGGTCCAGCGGACGAAAATTTCAAAGCCAAGCGAGGATGCGCCAATTCCGTCTCTGGCGAAACCCTCGGCAAGGCTCATAATCGCCGCCGCAAGGGATGCTGGCGGGCTTGCCGGCGTCCGAGGGGTATTGGCGCACCCGACCGGGTCGCGGAGAGGACGGAGTTCGATCATGTCAGGTTTCACGATTTCCAGACGCACGATGCTTGCCGGTTCGGCAATGCTGCTGGCCTCCACCGCAATGCCGGCACCGGGCTGGGCGCAGACGCCAAAGAAGGGCGGGCGGCTGGTGCTTGCCGCCGATTCCGAACCGCGCAACCTCAACCCGGCGATTGTCGCCTCCAACGGTGTGTTCTTCATCTCCAGCAAGATCGTCGAAACGCTGGCCGAAGCCTCCTTCGACGGCAAGGACGGGCTTGCACCACGGCTGGCGCTGAGCTGGGAAGGTGCCGCCGACGGGCTCTCGGCGACGTTCAAACTGCGCGACGGCGTCAAATGGCATGACGGCAAGCCGTTCACTTCGGCCGACGTCGCCTTTTCGGCGCTGCAGATCTGGAAGCCGCTGCAGAATCTCGGCCGCACTGTGTTCAAGGATCTGGCCAGCGTCGACACGCCCGACGATCTCACCGCCATCTTCAAATTCGCCAAGCCGACGCCGTTCCAGCTGATCCGCAACGCGCTGCCGGCGCTGAGCAGCGTGGTGCCGAAGCACATCTACGAGGTCGGCAAGATCGAGGACAACCCGGCCAACAACGCGCCGATCGGTACCGGGCCGTTCAAATTCGGCGAGTACAAGGCCGGCCAATATTACCGGCTGACGAAGAACACGGATTACTGGGGCAAGGACGAGCCCTATCTCGACGAGATCATCTATCAGGTGCTGCCGGATCGCACGTCAGCGGCGAGCGCGCTGGAGGCCGAGGAGATCCAGCTCGCAGCCTTTTCCGCCGTGCCGCTGGCCGACCTCGACCGCATCTCGAAAGTGCCGGGCCTGAAGGTGATCTCCAAGGGTTACGAAGGGCTGACCTATCAGCTTGTCGTCGAGATCAATCATCGCCGCAAGGAACTGGCCGACCTGAAAGTACGCCAGGCGATCGCGCATGCCATCGACAAGGATTTCGTCCTCAAGACGGTGTTCCTCGGCTATGCCGCCACGGCCACCGGTCCGGTGCCGAAGAACGATCCGCAATTCTACACCGCCGATGTGCCGACCTATGCCTTCGACGTCGCCAAGGCCAACGCGCTGCTCGACGAGGCCGGCTACAAGAAAGGTCCGGACGGCAAGCGCTTCACGCTAAAACTGCTGCCTGCGCCCTATTTCAACGAGACCAAGCAGTTCGGCGACTATCTGCGCCAGGCGCTCGCCGCCATCGGCATCGACGCAGAGCTCGTCAACAACGACTCGGCCGCGCATATCAAGGCGGTCTACACCGATCACGCCTTCGACCTCGCCGTCGGCCCGCCGGTGTTCCGCGGCGACCCGGCGATTTCCACCACCATCCTGGTGCAGAGCGGCATTCCGGACGGCGTGCCGTTCTCCAACCAGGGCGGCTACAAGAACGACGCGCTCGACGCGCTCATCGCCAAGGCATCGGAGACGCTCGACGCATCAGCCCGCACCGACCTCTACAAGGAATTCCAGAAGGAGGTGGCCACCGACCTGCCGCTGATCAACGTCGCCGAATGGAGTTTTATCAGCGTCGCGCGCGACACTGTCGGCAACATCGCCAACAACCCGCGCTGGGCGGTGTCGAACTGGGCGGACACGTATTTGGAATCGTGACAGAATTGCGCGGATGAGAGTTTGCGAGAAAAGGGGAATTTGGCCGAAGGCCGAGTTCCTTCACACCCCCCTCTCACGATCAGGCCGGCGTCCTTTTCCCATGACCCGCACCCTCACCCTCATCCGCCGTCGCCTCGTCGGCAGCATCTTCGTGCTGCTGATCGTCGTCATCGGCACCTTCCTGCTGCTCGAAGCTGCCCCCGGCGACGCGGTCGACGCCTATATCGTCTCGACCGGCGGCGACGCCGGCATGATCGAGCTGTTGCGCCATCGCTGGGGCCTCGACCAGTCGGAACTGACGCGGCTGGCCAACTATCTCTGGGCGCTGCTGCATCTCGACCTCGGCCAGTCGGTGACCTTCTCCCGGCCGATCCGCGACGTCATCCTCGAGCGCCTGCCCAACACGCTGCTGTTGATGGTCAGCGCCACCGCGCTCTCCTTCGGGCTCGGCTCGGCACTCGGCATCTATGCCGGCGCGCGGCCGGGCAGTTTTCGCGATCGCTTCCTGTCGATCGGTTCGCTGGCGCTTTATGCCGTGCCTGGGTTCTGGCTCGGACTGGTGCTGATCGTCGTCTTTGCCGTCGATCTGCGCTGGCTGCCGATCGGCGGCATCGAGACGTTGGCCTCTGACAAGACCGGCCTTGATCGCGTCGCCGACATCGCTGTCCATCTTATCCTGCCCGTTTCCGCCCTCGGCTTCATCTATCTGGCGCTCTATCTGCGCATGATGCGCGCCGGCATGGCCGAGGTCTGGCGGCAGGATTTCGTC
Organism: Mesorhizobium sp. M7A.F.Ca.US.010.02.1.1; assembly: GCF_004023085.1. Classification (NCBI taxonomy): domain Bacteria; kingdom Pseudomonadati; phylum Pseudomonadota; class Alphaproteobacteria; order Hyphomicrobiales; family Phyllobacteriaceae; genus Mesorhizobium; species Mesorhizobium sp. M7A.F.Ca.US.010.02.1.1. The sequence continues at coordinate 26,559 of NZ_RZRV01000018.1, forward strand.
CTGGCCGCACGCGCCAAAGGGTTGTCACGCCGTCGCATCGTGCTCGCCCACGTCGCCCGCAATGCGCTGCTGCCGCTGGTCACCATGCTCGGCCTGCAGTCGGCGCAGATGCTCGGCGGCAGCGTCGTCATCGAGAGCGTGTTTTCCGTGCCCGGCCTCGGCCGCCTGGCGCAGGAGGCAGTCGCCTCCCGCGATACGCCGCTTCTGCTTGGCATTATTCTCACCAGCGCCGTCCTGGTCATTGTCATCAACCTTGCCGTAGACATCGCCTATGCCTTCCTCGACCCGCGCGTCGGCGCCGGCGAGGCCGACGCATGAGCCCGCTCCGCCGCTTTCTGCGCACGCCCGAGGCGGTCGCCGGCGCCCTCCTCCTGGCGATGCTGATCGCCATGGCGCTGTCGGCGTCGCTGCTGTTCCCCGGCGATCCGCAAGCGATTGCCGGGCCGGCGCTGCTGCCGCCGTTCCAGGACTGGTCGCTGCCGCTCGGCACCGACCGGCTTGGCCGCGACGTGCTGGCCGAGCTTTTTCATGGCGCCCGCACATCGCTGGCTGTCGGGCTTGCGGCCGCGGCCGCGGCCCTTGTCGTCGGCGCCGTGGTCGGCACATTGGCCGGCTTTGCCGGCGGCCTCGTTGACGAGGTGCTGATGCGCATCACCGACGCCTTCCAGACCGTGCCGAGCTTCCTGCTGGCGCTGGCCTTCGTCAGCGTCGTCGGACCGTCGCTCGGCGTCGTCGTGATTGCCATCGCGCTCGGCACCTGGACGGGGCCTGCCAGAGTGGCCCGCGCGGAAGTCCTCTCCATTCGCGAACGCGATTATGTCGCTGGTGCAAGGGTCATCGGCATGCACCCGATGGCGATCGCCTTTCGCGAGGTGCTGCCCAATGCCTTGCCACCGGTGCTGGCGATGTCGTCGGTGATCGTCGCCGCCGCGATCCTCACCGAGGCGGCGTTGTCCTTCCTCGGCCTGGGTGATCCCAACCGGGTCACCTGGGGCGGCATGATCGCCGAAGGCCGCGCCGTCCTGCGCACCGCACCCTTCCTGTCGATCGTCCCAGGCATAGCGCTGGTGCTGACCGTGCTCGGCGTCTATCTCGCCGGTGAAGGCATCGTCGAGACGACGGCGGTCAGGAGAGGCCTGTCGTGACCACGCTGGCTTCAATCCGCGACCTGACGGTGACCTACCGCCGTGACGGCAATGAGGTGACGGCGCTGAAGGGTGTCAGCCTCGACATCGCCGCTGGCGAACGCCTCGCCATCATCGGCGAAAGCGGCTCGGGCAAGAGCACGCTGGCACTGGCCATTGCCGGGCTGCTGCCGGCTTCTGCCAAGGTTGGAGGTTGCATCGATTGGTTTTTGTCCTCATCGGGCGCCAAGGCACCCCCCTCTGTCCTGCCGGACATCTCCCCCGCAAGGGGGGAGATTACGCTCTCACCTCTGCCTTCGCCAATCACCAATGTCGCGGAAGGGGAGCGGTCGGCGAAGCTGCTGATCTCCCCCCTTGCGGGGGAGATGTCCGGCAGGACAGAGGGGGGTGTGACGGAATGCCAACCTTTCAAATCCGAACTCAACAAAATCCCCCGCCTCGGCCGCGACATCGGCTTCGTCTTCCAGGACCCGTCCGCCAGCCTCGATCCGGTGATGACCATCGGCAAGCAAATTGCCGAAGTAGCGCGCACGCATCTCGGCCTCACCTGGTCCCAGTCCTATGCCAGGGCCAAAAGCCTGCTCGAGCGCGTCCGCCTGCCGGACCTGGACTCGGCCTTGCGCGCCTTCCCACATCAGCTCTCCGGCGGCCAGAAGCAGCGTGTGGCGATCGCCGCTGCCATTGCGGCCGGTCCGAAATTGCTGATCGCCGACGAAGCGACCAGCGCGCTCGATACCATCGTGCAGGCCGAGATCGTCGCCTTGATCCGACGCCTGGTGACCGAGGACGGCATGACGTTGCTGTTCATCAGCCACGACATCGCGCTGGCGGCCGAGCTTGCCGAGCGCATCGCTGTTTTCCGTCATGGCCAGTTGGTCGAGCTTGGCATGAGGGCGCAGATTGTCGGCGCCCCAGCCCAGCCCTATACGCGCGCATTGCTCGATGCCCATATCGGCCTCGACACCAGGCCATTGCTGAACCGAGCCAGGCTCCACGCATGAACCTGCTGGCGGTGTCCAACCTCACCAAGCGCTACCGTCGCGGCGGCAAGACCATCGCTGCCGTCGACGATGTCTCCTTTCACATCGACCCCGGTGAGACGCTGGCGTTGGCCGGACCTTCGGGCAGCGGCAAGTCGACGATCGCGCGGTTGGTGCTGCGATTGATCGAGCCGGACGACGGACGCATCGAATTCGAAAGCGACGATTTCCTGGCCTTGAGCGGCGCCGCGCTGCGAGCACGCCGCGCACGCCTGCAAATGGTGTTCCAGGATCCATTGGCCGCCTTCAACCCTCGCGCCACGGTGGCGCGTGTGCTCGACGATCCCTTGCGCATCCATGGCATCGCCTCCCGCGCCGAGCGCCCGCGCCGCATCGCCGCGTTGCTGGAGCGCGTCGGGCTGACGGCTAATCTCGCGCCGCGCGCCATTCATGAAATCTCCGGCGGCCAGCGGCAGCGTGTCGCCATTGCCCGCGCCATCGTCACGAAGCCGTCGCTGATCGTGCTCGACGAGGCGGTGTCGGCGCTTGACGTCTCCGTGCGCGGGGAGATCCTCGAGCTTTTGCTCGACCTGCAACGCCAGGAAAAGATCGCCTATCTCTTCATTTCACATGATCTCGGCGTCATCAGGTCGGTCGCCCACCGCGTCATCCTTCTCGACGCCGGCCGAATTGCCGAAAACGGCGATGCCCAAACCGTCATCGGCGCGCCGCAATCAGCCATCGGCAAGGCGCTGGTGGCGGCCGCGCCAAGATTGAACCGGGCCGGACCATGATCCCGAAAAGTGAGATCGCAGGCATGACAGCCCAGCATTTGCTTTGCCCAAGGCACCGAGACGGGACGGCGTCGTCACCGATGACCTACCGGGGCGTCGCCGTCCGCGAAATCTTGATGCGGCTGGCGTCGGCCGGCCTCGATCGAGCTCCGGCCGCCATCACCCGTTCGCTCAATAGCCGACGGTGAAGCGCTGCCTGATGTGGGCCGGCTTCTCGATCTCGTCGACCATGACGATCGCGTAGTCTTCGAAGGAAATGCTGCTGCCCTTCTCGGAGGCGAGAAGCGTGTCCTTGCCGAGGCGGAATTTGCCGGTGCGCTCACCAGGCACGAACATGGCGGATGGCGACAGGAACGTCCAATCGAGGTCGCCGACCGTCTTCAACTTGTCCAGGAAGTCGGCGCCTTTCTGCGCTTCGGCCTTGTAGATATCAGGGAATTCGGGGGTATCGACCAGCCGCTTGCCGGGCGCGACTTCGAGACTGCCGGCGCCGCCAACGATGAGATAGCGCTTCACGCCGGAGGCCCGCACAGCGGCAATCAGCGTGTCGGCGTCGCTGTCCAGAAAATGCACCGTGCTGATCACCACATCATGGCCGCGGATCAGATCGGCAAGACCCTGCTCGTCGAAGACGTCGCCCTTCCTGGCCGTCACGCGTGGCAGCGCCGCGATCTTTTCCGGGTTGCGCGCAATGCCGGTGACGGTGTGGCCGCGATCGGAGAGTTCTTTGAGAAGGCGCGAACCGACAGCGCCCGATGCACCAATGAGAGCGACTTTTGCCATGTCTATTTCCTTGTTCCTTGTGGAGGTTTTCTGGAGGGTGGGATCACGCCGCCGAGATATGGGCGACAAGGTTGTCGAAGCTGCCGAACAGCGCGTTCGAACCGATGAGCCGGGGCGCATCGTTGCGGATGACCGCCAGCGAAGGCACGCCATCGGCATGCAGGCGCTGGAACAGCGCGCGGCCGCGGCCGACCATCTCGCGGTGGGCCGTCAGCAATGTTTCGGTCGGCGCCTTGAGCATCTCGGCGGCGTCCGCCATGCCGGCGGCGGCGAGCACCTCGGCCACACCGCCGATCGTCACGACATCGCGTCCTTCTACATAGCGCGCATGCTGCATCGTCTTCAGCGCGGCAAGCCGGCGGCTGGGATCTTCCAGGCCGGCGGCAGTGATACCGAGTGTGGCGGCATGTGAGTCGAGCAGGGTCCCACGGACATTGAGGACATTGTGCCGGTAGGCCGGGGTGAACACTTGTCCGGTCAGGCGCTCGATGCGCTGGTCGTTCGCCCAGGCATGCGCCGCAAAACCTTCATCCATCGGCCGCGCGCCGGCGCCGGAAAACAGGCCGGTCGGCAGCAGTTCGACGTTCAGGCCGGCGGCCGGCAACCGGTCGAGCATCGGGGTGGCGCCATAGCACCAGCCGCAGAGCGGATCGAAAAGATAGGTCACTTCTGAATTGCTCATAGTCGCTGCCATTCCTGTCCGGCCACCGGACTCATCGAGGCCGTCGTTCATATGTGGCAGACGGCGGCCTTGCGATAAATGGCACCCAATTATACAAACTGTCTGATCTAATCAGACAAAAGGCAGGCAGCTTGGCCGAACTTCTGAACCTCAATCGGCTGGCTTATTTCACCACGGTGATGGAAACCAGCTCGTTCACTGCCGCGGCCGACCGGCTTGGCGTCGCCAAGGCCGTGGTCAGCCATCAGATCGGCAAGCTCGAAGAGGAGCTGGGCGCAACGCTGCTGCAGCGCACGACCCGGCGTGTCACGCCGACCGAAGAGGGTCGCCTCTTTTATGACCGCGCGATGATCATCCTGCGCGAAGCGGAGGCGGCCTATGGCGAAATCTCGCGCGGAGCCGTCGAACCGAGCGGAACGCTGAGGCTGACGGCGCCACTCGACTACGGCACCAAGATGGTGGCTCCGGTCATGGCGGCCTATCTCAGAACCTACCCGCATATGCGCGTCGAGGCGATCTTCGACGACGCCGTCAGCAATCTGGTGGACGAGCAGATCGATCTCGGCATCCGCGTCGGCTGGCTCACCGATTCCTCGAACCAGGCGCGGCGCCTGGGGACGATCCGGCAGATCGTGGTGGCGAGCCCTGGCTTCGCGGGGAGCCTGCCGCCCGACGTGACGCCGCGCCAGGCAAGATCGCTGGCCTGGGTCGGCAACACCCAGTTGCGCGGCATCGGCCAATGGCTGTTTTCCAGGGACGGCGAAACGGTGCTGACCGAACTCAATCCGGTCATCATGTGCGACAAGAGCCCCGCCGCCCTGGCTTGTGTGCTCGTCGGCATCGGGCTCGGCGTCTTTCCGGACTACAGCGTCAGCGACGATATCGCCGAGGGCCGGCTGGTGCCGGTGTTTGCCGACTGGAGCCTGCCGTCAGGCGGCATCCACGCGGTCTTTCCGCCGGCCCGGTTCCGGCCCGCCAAGGTGCGCACCTTCGTCGATCTGCTCGCGGCGGCCGAGAGACGGCGATCGCGCGGTGTTGCCGCGGCTTGAAGCCGATGGCAGTCAGCGGGCTTCTTGCAGGATCATCTCGGCTGCCTTTTCCGCGATCATGACGACCGGCGAGTTGGTGTTGCCCGAGACGATTGTCGGCATGATCGAGGCATCGACCACGCGCAGCCCGCCAAGCCCGTGAACACGCAGGGCCTCGTCGACCACCGCCATCGTATCCGAACCCATCTTGCAGGTGCCGACGGGGTGGAAAATCGTCGTGCCGATATCGCCGGCCTTGCGGATGAGCTCTTCATCGCTGTCATACTGCGTGCCGGGCAGCATCTCTTCCGGCGCAAAGTGCGCCACCGCCTGTGCCTTCATCAGACTGCGGACATGGCGCAACGACGCGACGGCCACGCTGCGGTCCCCCTCGGTGGAAAGATAGTTCGGGCGGATCTTCGCCGCCTCCCGCGCATCGGCTGAACCCATGTGCACGCTGCCCCGGCTTTCGGGGCGCAGATTGCAGACCGAGACGGTGACCGCGGGAAAGCGATGCAGCGGCTCGCCCAGACGGTCGGTGCTCAGCGGCTGCACGTGATATTCGAGATCGGGCGTTGCGAGGCGTGGATCGCTCCTGGCGAAGATGCCGAGCTGGCTCGGCGCCATCGACAGTGGCCCGCTGCGCTTGAGCGCGTATTCCAGCCCCATCGACGCACGGCTGACCAGATTGTGGTAGCGCTGGTTGAGCGTGGCGGTGTTGACGACCTTGAAGACGGTGCGAATCTGCAAATGGTCCTGCAGGTTCTCTCCAACGCCCGGCAAGGCATGACGAACATCCACGCCGATGCTCGAAAGCAGGTCGGGGCGGCCCACCCCCGACAGTTCGAGCAGCTTCGGAGAGTTGATGGCACCGGCCGCAAGGATCGTCTGTCCAGCGCGGACCTGGTGCAGGCGGCCGCCCTGGCGGAAAACCAGTGCGGTGACGCGCCGGCCGTCGAATTCGAGCCGTTCGGTCTCCGCGCCGAGCACCACGCGCAGGTTCTTGCGCCCCGCTATACCGCGCAAAAACGCCTTCGACGTGTTCCAGCGCACGCCCTTCCTTTGGTTGACCTCGAAATAACCCGAGCCTTCATTGGTGCCGGTGTTGAAGTCTTCGGTGCGCGGAATGCCGAGTTCCTCGGCAGCGTCCCGAAAGGCGTCGAGGATCGGCCACGACAGCCGCTGCCGTTCGACCCGCCACTCGCCGCCGCTGCCGTGCATGGCGCCTTTACCGCCGTGATAGTCTTCCGATTTGAGGAAATAGGGCAGCACGTCGTCCCAGCCCCAGCCGGCATTGCCGGCCTGACGCCAACCATCATAGTCGGCAGCCTGGCCGCGCATGTAGATCATGCCGTTGATCGATGAACAGCCGCCGAGCACCTTGCCGCGCGGATAGTTGAGGCTGCGTCCATTGAGACCGGCTTCCGGCTCGGTCTTCATCATCCAGTCGGTGCGCGGATTGCCCATGCAGAAGAGGTAGCCGATCGGGATATCGACCCAGTGATAACGGTCACTGCCGCCAGCCTCGAGCAGCAGCACATTGTTGCGCGGATCGGCCGAAAGCCGGTTGGCGAGCACGCAGCCGGCGGAGCCGGCACCGACGATGACGTAATCGTAACTGCCGAACGGGGACGGTGGAGCTTCGGTCACGTGCGCGCCTGCTGTCCGGCGATGCGCTCCCACATCGGGGTCATCGCCTGGTTGATCTCGCCGTACAGTCGATACCGCCGTGCATACGCGTCGGCAACCGCCTCGTCAGGCACAAAGTGTCGAGCGGCCGCAGTCATGGCGGCGGCACCTGCGCTGTAGTCCGCGAAGATGCCGACCCCGGTGCCCGCCGCGATCGCCGCTCCCAGCGCGCCGGTTTCGCGGCTGCGCGCCACAGTGACGGGCACGCCGAGCACATCGGCGAATATCTGCGGCCAGACGCTGCTGCGCGAGCCGCCGCCAGACAGCACCACCTGGTCGAAATCGGCGCCCGCTTTGTGCAAGGTCTCGACATGGCGCTTGTGCTCGAAGGCGACGCCCTCGAACAGCGCACGAAGCAGATGTGCTCGGCTGTGCCAGCCGGCGATACCGTAGAAGCCGGCGCGCGCATGGCCATTCTGCTGCGAGCCGTACAGGAAGGGATGATAGATCGGGATGTCACTGTTAGGATCGACTGACGCCACCAGTTCGCTGCACAATTCGAACGGCGACTTGCCGGCTTCGCCGCCATGTTCGAGGAATTCGCGAACGATCCATTCGAGATTGGCGGCCGAGGTGGCACTGGATTCGATCGCCAGATAGCGCTGGCGATCGAAAGTCGACAGCATGAAGATCGAAGGGTCGCGGATCGGTTCGTCGGTGATGACCTGGTTGATGCTCCAGGTTCCGGCGATGACCGAGGCGGCACCGGTTCTGGTCACGCCCGAACCGACCGCGCTGGCGACGACATCGAACAGCCCGGCGACGACAGGCGTGCCGGCGCGCAGTCCCGTCAGGGCCGCCACGTCCTCGCTGACATGACCGGCAATGTCGGCCGATTCCAGCACTGGCGGCAGCAGGTCCGCGCAGTCGCCGAGCCCATAGGCGGCAAGCAGGTCCGGCTCGTAACGCCGATCCCGCATCTGCAGCAGGCCGCAGCCCGACATGTCGGAGGTATCGCTGCTGCGCGCACCTGTCAGGCGGTTGACGACGAAATCCTTGCACAGGAAGACGGTGCCGATGCTGGCGAACAAGGCCGGCGAAAAGCGCTTGAGCCAGGCAAGCAGGGTTGGCGTCTGCGCCGCCCACGGCCGTTGCAGGCAGTGTGCATAGGTGCGGTCGCCGACATTCTGCTCTGCCCATTCGGCAACGATGCCGACCGCGCGTGTGTCGAGCGACTGGATGCCGATCAATGGCGCACCATCGCGATCGAGCGCGTAGAGCCCGTTGCCATGACCGGCGCAGCCGATGGCAACGATCTCGCGGGCGTCGATACCGGCTTCAGCGATGCATTGGGCGATGACCGAAACCGCGTTGCGCCAGAGTTCGTCGAGGTCGCGTTCGACATGTCCGGGCTTTGGCATGGATGAGCGGCCGTCACGAGCGGCGAATGCCAGTTCGCGGCCGGACAGGTCGAAGAGGATAGCCTTGATGACGGTGTTGCCGGCATCGAGACCGAGGATATAGCTTGCCATTGGCGCCTCCCGAGGCCGCAGCCTAAGCCTGGTTGTACAGATCCCAGGCCGTGCCGCCATCGGCATCGTCGTGAATGATCGCCATCAGCCCGCGCACGACGGCGCTCGGGTTGGCATGCTGGTAGATGTTGCGGCCATAGACCATGCCAAGCGCACCCTGTGCCACCAAGGCAGCCGACTTGTCGAACACGGCACGCAGATCCTCCTTGCCGCCGCCGCGCACCAGCACCGGGCAGCGCGCCGCCTCGACGACGCGGTGGAAGTCGTTGGGATCGGTGGTCGGATCGGCCTTGACGATATCGGCACCCATCTCGCGGGCAAGCCGGGTCAAGGTGACGATCTTTTCGGAATCGCCGTCGACCATGTAGCCGCCATGCTCTGCGACCGGCAGCATGGCCAGCGGCTCGATCATCAGCGGCAGGCCGTATTTCTCGCAATCCGCGCGCACGCGGGCGATATTCTGCACGCATTGCCGGAACAGGTCCGGCTCATCGGGCAGCATGAACAGATTGACCACGACGCAAGCCGCATCCATCTCGATGGCGCCAAGCAAGGGCTCGGCTTCGTTCTGCAGCACCGCCCACATCGCCCGGTGGCGTATCCTGTTATAGGGATTGCCCATGTCGATGCGCATCACCAGCGCCGGCTTGTCCTTGCCCGGCACGGCCTGCAGCAGATCGGCCTGGCCGTAGTTCATCTGGATGGCGTCGGGGCCGGCCTTGACCAGCTGGGTGACGACGCTGGCCATGTCTTCCAGCCCGGCAAGGAAACTCGGCTCGTTGCAGACGCCGTGATCGATGGCGACGTCGAGACAGCGGCCGCCGCCGAACAGACGGTTCATGCGGACTTTCTTGTTTACGCGCATAGGGCGCTCCTTTGATGCGTCTGGAGGTCGATGCCGTGCCGGTCTGCCAGCAAGGCGAGGAAGGTCGAGCGCTCAGTGGCGGCCTCGCTGGTGCTCCAACCCTTGTGCGCCGCCAGCATGTCGAGAACGGCGTTGACGAGGTCGAAGCTGAGGCCACCCGAAATGGCGATGGTGGTGCGGCGCAGGAACAGGTCGGCAACGCACTCGACCTGCTCGCGCTCGATGATGCGCCCGATCTCGCTTGCCGAATAGTCCGACTGCGGCAGCATCTGTTCGCCTGCCGGATGCGAAACGAAATCCCCGGCCGACGTGCCGTAGCGCTGCAGAAGTGTGTGCGCGCGCTCGACCGGCAGGCCATGCTCGCCAGCGAATGATGCGCACCAGACCTGCGGGTCGGCCGGAAAACCACGGCCGCCACCGATGGCCATGTCCTGCGTGCCCTTGCTGCGCGCGAGGCCGAGCCGCTTCAGCGCCATGTCGGCGGCCAGCGCTCCAAACGAACGGAAGGTGGTCCACTTGCCGCCGATCATGCACAACGTCGCCGGCAGATGCCCGTTCGCTTCCACGAACTCGCAAAAGTGATCGCGCGGTATGCGGCTGGTAAAACTGTCCTCGCTGGCCGGCAAAGGACGCACGCCAGCGAAGCGAAACACGATCTGGTTTTCGGCCACTCTGATTGAGGGAAAAACAAAGGCGAGCGACTGCAGGATGTAGCGCTGCTCATCCGCCTCGCAACGGACCTTGTCCGGATCATCGACCCGGATGTCGGTCGAGCCGATCAGCACCTTGCCTAGATAGGGAAACAGGATGCAGATGCGTCCGTCCTCGTTCTCGTAATAGACCATGTGGCCGCCGAGCGCGTCGAACAGTTCGCTGTTGTCGACGATCAGATGCGAGCCCTTGGTGCCACCCATCATAGTCTGCGCCGTTGCCCCGATGGCCTTGTTGGTCAGGTCGATCCAGCCGCCGCTGGCGTTGATCACCAGTTGCGGCCGCACCGGCAGTTGTTCGCCCGTCAGCGTGTCGGTAATGGAGAGGCCGTCACCTGTCGACGATACCTGAGCGTAGTTTAAGGCGCGGGCGTTCGCCGCGCTCGCCGTGGCGTCCAGCAGCATCTCCAGGCCGAGGCGTTCGGGCCGGCTTACCCAGGCGTCGTAATAGGTCGCCGAATTGCGGATCGCCGGGTTGATCGCCGGCCATGTCTTCAGGGTTTCGGCGCGGCCCCTGAACCGGTGCGTCGGCATCAAACGCCGTGCAGCGGTGAAAAGGTCATACATGGCAAGCCCGGCTTTGATGACCAGCGCCCCGCGCCGGCTGGGCCGCCGCGTCAGCCCCAGGAAACGCACCGCACCGTTGGCGAGGCCGGAAAACATATCAAAGATCGGCACCGTCGTCGGCAATGGGGCCACATAGTGCGGCGCATTCCTCAGCAGCCGGTCGCGTTCGAGCAGCGATTCGCGCACCAGTTTGAATTCGCCGTTTTCGAGGTAGCGCAGGCCGCCATGCACCATGCGCGACAGGGCGGCACTGGCACCACTGCAATAGTCGCCCTTTTCCGCCAGCACGACATCGACCCCTTGCAAGGCCAGTTCGCGAAAGACGCTGATGCCGTTGATGCCGCCACCAATGACGAGCACGGCAATGTCCGGCCGGTCGCGCAGACCGGCGATTGTATGACTACGCTTCATCGGGGCTGTTGCCTTTTTTTCTCAGGCATCCATCGCGGTGAGATGTGCGGCTGCCGCGGCGTCGATTGCCGCAAGCTCGCTTGCGGCAAGCGTGATCTCCCCGGCCCGTGCATTGTCGAGCGCCTGCTCAGGATTGCGTGCGCCGCACAGGGCGAAGGTGATGCCCGGCTGGGCGAGCGTCCAGGCGATGACGATCTGCGCCATCGACGCCTGGTGGCTTTCCGCGATCGGGGCGATTGCCTCTTTCAGCTTTGCGACCTTCTGCCGGTTGGCCGTGGAGAAGCGTGGGTTGTCCTTGCGTTGGTCGTCGCCGCCGAATGTGCGCTCAGGGTCGACCGTGCCGGTAAGTAGCCCCAACCCCAGCGACGAGTAGCTGAGGGTGGCAATGTCATGGCGGCGGGTGATCGGCAGCAGGCTGCTCTCGATGTCGCGGTCGATCATCGAATAGCGCTCCTGGATCGCATCGAGCTGGCCGGCATCGATATACTGGCCAAGATCCTCGGCGCTGATGTTGCTGGCGCCAATGGCGCGGATCTTGCCGGCCGCCTTGAGCTTTTCCAGCGCCGCCATTGTCTCGGCGATCGGCGTCGTCGGGTCCTGCCAATGGGTGATGTAGAGGTCGATGTAGTCGGTACCCAGACGGCGCAGGCTCTGCTCGACCTCATAGGCGATGCCGGCGGCGCCGAGATAGCGATGCACAGGCTTGCCGTCCTGATCGAAGAAATGGCCGCCCTTGCCGGAATGCCAGTTCAACCCGCATTTGGTCGCGATCACCACTTTGTCGCGCTTGCCCTTGATGGCGGTGCCGACGATCGCCTCGCTGCGGCCAAGACCGTAGGCCGGCGCTGTGTCGATCAGGCTGAGGCCGGCATCGATCGAGGCTTCTATAGCCCTGACCGACTCCTTCTCGTCGGTGCCGCCCCACATCCATCCGCCAATCGCCCAGGTGCCCAAGCCCACGGCCGACGCCGATATGCCGGACTTGCCGATCTGCCGCTGGAGTTGTCGAGAATTCATGCTGCCTCCTGTTCGGCCAGTTCGAGGATCTGGAGCCCCGTGGCCTCGTCCGTGACGATGGTGTCGAGATGGTTGCCGCGCAGGGCGGCGAGGATCGGCGCGACCTTGCTGGGGCCGCTTGCAATGCCGATCGAGCGCGGGATGGTCGCGAACTCGTCCAGCGTCAACGAGACCAGCGAACGGTTGAGCGAGTAGTTGCAAAGCTTGCCCCCGCGGTCGATGAGATGAGCGAGCAGCTCGCCTGTCGCCCCGGACTTTTCGATCGCCTGGCGATCGGCATTCGAGGATGGATGCAGGTCGTAGTAGCTGGAATCGTCGGTCAGGATGGAGCCGACACCCACCACCGCGACATCGGCCTCGCGCGCCTTGCGAAACACGTCTGCGACGGAGCTGATGCCCATCAGCATCTCGCGCTGCTGCGCGGTATCGGCAAACAGCGGCGCATGGATCTGATAGGCGCGGCCGCCGAGCTTGTCGGCCATCAGCGAGGCGACGTGGTTGACGTCGGTGTAGTGCTTGCCTTGGACCAGCCCGGTGGCGGGAATGATTTCGACGTCGTAGCGGCGCCCCGGCTTGAGACCGGCGACCAGCGCGCTGACACCCTTGCCGCCGGTGATCGAAATCGTGTCGCCATCCTTGATGGTGTCGAGCAGCAGCCCAGCCGCCGCCTCGCCGACGCGCTGCAGGGCCGTGTGCGGATTTTCGGAGACCGACGGAACCACCATCGCCCGCTCGATGCCGCCCAGCGCCACCAGCCGCGCTTCCAGGTCGACCAGATGGTCGATCGGTGACTTGATCTTGATCTCGACGAGGCCGAGCTGGTGGCCGCGCTTGATGAGCCGGTTGACGGTGGCGTGCGAGATGCCGAGTTCCCCGGCGATCTCGGCCTGGGTCTTGCCTTCGACATAATGCAGGACCAGCGCCTGATGCATCTGGCGGACAGCGGCGATGTCGTCGCGGGTGTTGGGAGGGGCCATGGTCTTGCTTCGCCGCCTTTGAGGTTCAGGACTTTTTGCGGTGCAGGAAGTGATCGATCGACACCGCCGCCAGCAGGATGCATCCCTTGATCATGTCCTGCCAATAGACCGAGACATCGAGCAGGATAAGCGAGCTCGTCACCACCGAGAGCAGCGCCATGCCGAGGATTGCCCCGAAGATGGTGCCCGAGCCGCCATTCAGCGAGGCGCCGCCGATGACGGCCGCGGCGATGATGTTGAGCTCCATGCCGGCGCCGAAGGTCGGCGTCGCCGCGCCAAAGCGCGCCATGTAGATGACGCCGGCCAGTCCAGCGAGGGTCGAGCACAGCACCGTGACCCAGAACTTCACCTGATTGGTCCTGATGCCGGAGAACTGCGCGGCCTTCTCGTTGGAGCCGGTGTAGAAAACCTTGCGGAAGGCCGTGGCGCGACGCAGCAGGAAGTCGAAGATGGCCACCACGACGATGAAGATCAGGATGACATAGGGAATGTTGTTGAAACTGCCCTGGCCGATGGCCTTGAAAGCCGGCGGCAGTGTGAACAGCGACAGCGGCGTGCCCTTGGTGACCACCAGGCACATGCCGCGCACGATGACCATGGCCGCCAGCGACGTGATGAAATGATTGAGGCCTATCACGGTCACGAAGAAGCCCATCGCCGCGCCGATCAGCGCGCTGACGCCGATGCCGATCAGGCTTGCCGTCCAGGGGTCGAGGCCGGCGAGGAACAGCGCACCCGAGACCACCATCGAGAAACATACGACCGAGCCGACGGAAAGGTCGATGCCGCCGACGATGAGCAGGATCGTCATGCCGACGACGACGATCCCTTCGATGGAGAAGCTCATCAGCATGGCGCGGAAATTGCCCCATGTCAGGAAGTGCGGAGAGGCGAAGCTCATGGCGATGCACAGCGCCAGGATGATGACGATCAGCCCGGCCTCGCGCATCGAGGCGAGCTGAGCGAGATTGATGCGCCGCCCGGCGGCCTTGATCTCGGCGTGCACGAGCGCTTCTCCTGATTCCCTAGGCGACATTCTGGGCCTGCCTTTGATTTGAACTATCCTGAACGCCAGAGGCGAGCATGATGATGGCTTCCTCGCCGAGCTCGTCGGCGGTGAGTTCGCCGGCGATCCTGCCTTCGCGCACCACGAGAACGCGGTCACACAAGCCAATCAGCTCCGGCAGTTCCGACGAGATAACGATGACGCCGACACCGCTGCCGGCAAGCTGGCGCAGCAGCCGGTGGATCTCGACCTTGGCGCCGACATCGATCCCGCGCGTCGGCTCGTCCATGATGATGACCTTGGGACTGACGGACAGCTGCCTAGCGATGGCAACCTTCTGCTGGTTGCCACCGCTCAGCGTCGAGACGGCGGCCTCGATGCCGGCCATGCGCACGCCGAGCCTGCCGGTCAGTTCCCTCGCCTGACGATCCTCGGCCTTGCGGTCGAGCAGGCCGAGGCGCCCGGTGAGCCGGCCGAGGTCGAGCGCCGAGATGTTCGCGGCGATCGGCAGATCGAGGAACACGCCGGAGCCTTTGCGATCCTCAGAGAGATAGACCAGCCCCGCCTTGACCGCATCGCCATAGCCGCGCAGCCGGAGCTGCTTTCCGTCGAGCGCGACGGTTCCTGCCGTCATTGGCCTGAGGCCACAGACCGTCTGTGCGATCTCGCTGCGGCCGGCGCCGATCAGGCCGCTAATGCCCAGAATTTCGCCGGCGCGAAGCTGCAGATCGACGTCGGCGAAGCGGCGCCCATCGGAAAGCCCCTCGACCGAGAGGAGCAGGCGCCCAGGCACCTGCGGCGCCAGCTTGTCGGGATAGAGCTGGGTGATTTCGCGGCCCACCATCTTGCGCACGACATCGTCCGGTGAGACGGCGGCGACCTGATCGGTCGCCACGTAGCGGCCGTCGCGGAAGACGGTGACTCGGTCGCACAGCGAGAATATCTCGGCCATGCGGTGGCTGATATAGACCACCGAAATGCCACGCTCCTTGAGCCCGCGCACGATCGAGAACAGCCGCTGCGCTTCGCTTTCGGTCAGCGCCGCGGTCGGCTCATCGAGCATCAGCACCTTGCAGTCGAGCGTCAGCGCCTTGGCGATCTCGACGAGTTGCTGGTTGGAAATGGAAAGGTCGGCGACCCTGGTTCGCACCGGAATGGGCGCGAGCAGATCCATGACCTTCTGGGCATCGGCGTAGAGCCTCTGGAAATTCATCAGCGGCGCGCGCCGGCTGTTGATCGCGGCCATGTAGATGTTTTCGGCAACCGTCGCGTCCTGACAGAGCGCGATTTCCTGGTGAACAAGCGCAATGCCGAGGCGTTGGGCGGCCGCGGGCGAGTGGATCGAAATGCGCTCACCATCGATCAGGATGTCGCCCTCGTCGGGCTGCAATACACCGGCGATCATGTTCATCAGCGTCGACTTGCCGGCGCCGTTCTCTCCGCACAGTGCATGGATTTCGCCGCGCCGCAGCTCGAACCGTACGTCGCTCAGCGCCTTGACCGGGCCGAACGCCTTGGACAGGCCACGGATTTCAAGAATGGGCGCCTGGGTCACGCCGTGCTCCTGCGATGAACCTGCGGGGAGGAAGGAGGCCGAAGCCTCCTTCCCGGTTAATCCGGCCATGCCGAGGCCGGGCGGCGAGATCGAGACTATTCCTCGATGCCCTTGGTGCCGCGACGCTTGAGGTACTTGTCCCAGTAGAAGTCGTCCGCATTGTCCTTGGAGACGATGGAGAAGCCATTGTCGACGAAGGGCACGCTCATCGGGTTGAAACCCGAACGCTTGGCGTCGTTCATCGGGTCGATCAGGCCGGGATGCTTGGCCATCCACAACAGCATGAAGCCCATATAGCCCTGCATGCCCTGGTTTGGATTGACCGAGCCGAAAATCTCGCCAGCCTTGATCATGTCGAGGATCTTGGCATTAACGTCGGCGAGCATGACGCGGATCTTGCCACCGCCTTCCTTGGCGGCCTGGGCAGCGCCGATGGCCGAGTTGGCCTCCGGCATGAACACGGCGCCAAGATCAGGATGCGCCTGCGCCAAGCTCAGAACCGCCTGATAGGCCTTGGTCGGATCCTGGTTCGAAGCGGCGCGGCCGACGAGCTTCATGTCAGGCCATTTGGCTTCCATGCGGGCAACGAACGCGTTGACGCGCTTGTCGTGGTTGTCCTGGCCGGGATTCTCCAGCACCGCATATTCGCCCTTGCCGTCCATCGCCTTGGCAACGGCGTCGGCGGCATAGGTGCCTTCGGCATTGTTGTCGGAGGTGATGTAGGAGACGCGCTTGGAATTCGGCGAGTCGGCGGCGAAGGTCACCACCGCGGTGCCCTGTTCGATGGCGCGATTGATCGGCTCGATGAACGGATCGGAATTCATCGGGTGTACCAGTATGCCGGCAGGCTTCTGCGCCAGCGCCTGGTCGAAGGTCGCGATCTGCTTGTTGACGTCGTATTCCGGCGTACCCGTATAGGCGGTCTCGCAGCCGAACTGCTGGCCGGCCTGCTTGAACATTTCATAGACCGGGAACCAGTATTCGACGCCCGAGACCATGACGTTCATGACGTATTTTTCACCCGGCTCGCATTTGAACGGGTTGGGGGTTTCGGCGCGTACCTGCATCGACCCAAAGCAGGTCGATGCAGCCGCCGCGATTGCGAGCGTGCTCAGAAATTTGCGCAAGTTTCCTCCCTTGGCCGAAGCCATCCTCAATGACCGTCGCAGACGCTCAGCGAGCGCTGCCGTATGGATTTGATGATGCCGACCTTCCTCCGAAAGCCGACGATCGGGACATTACAGCCTCGGCGCATGTTGTCAATATAATTCACATATTGAAATATATTTCACGACCTCCTTCGGGGACCTATACGCTCCGATCGACGAAGCTGGTCGCGGGCCGCCAAGGTGCCGTACGGGCTAGGCAGGGCCTTTCCGGCCTTTGGCCGCGAACCGCGGAGAGTGTGGTTAGAGTATCGGCACCCAGGAGCTCGCGTGGTGCCCTCCCGCCGGCCGCGTCTTTATCGCGTGAAGCCACGATCTTGTCTTTGATAGCATCTATTCCGGGCGCGGCGTGACGCTCTCCATGTCGCTTAGCCAAGAAGTCTGCTGCTGCGTCGGCTTACGGCAGCCTTCGGACCATCCGGCGTATTCCGAGAAGCTTCGGCAGTCCCCCGAATGCGAACGGCCCGCTGGCTGGTGCCTGGGGGACTGTTGTTTGGTGCAGATTGGTTTGCGGGGGACGGGATTGGGTTTTTTGTCCCGCAGCTTGGGCTTCGCCTTGTTGCGGGCGCCTG
>NZ_RZRV01000018.1:44076-46576 GCF_004023085.1 Mesorhizobium sp. M7A.F.Ca.US.010.02.1.1
GTCCCCCGAATGCGAACGGCCCGCTGGCTGGTGCCTGGGGGACTGTTGTTTGGTGCAGATTGGTTTGCGGGGGACGGGATTGGGTTTTTTGTCCCGCAGCTTGGGCTTCGCCTTGTTGCGGGCGCCTGATCCGGGGCAATCGATGGCCAGCCCAGCCGAACATCAAAACGGCCCGCGGGCTTTGTGCCAGGCGGGCCGTTTACCGCAGATTGGTTGCGGGGACAGGATTGAGTTTTCTGTCCGGCGGCGTCGGCTCCGCTTGCTTGCGGGCGCCTGATGACAGGTTAACTCGCCGGCACCACGGCAAAATACAAAAGAGCCCGCACGAGGGCGGGCTCTTTTGTATTTGGTTGCGGGGACAGGATTTGAACCTGTGACCTTCAGGTTATGAGCCTGACGAGCTACCGGGCTGCTCCACCCCGCGTCAACCCTAAGCAAGCGTTTGCTTGCGTTTCTAAGCAAGCGTTTGCTTGCGTTTCCAGGCAAGCGCTTGCTTGCTTTTTTTGTGTAAGCCGAGGCCTACAGATAGGTATATGGCTGACCAAATGAAAGGGCCGCTTACGCGGCCCGTGATCCCTTGGCGGGCCATTTCATAAAGAGAAGATTTCTCTCACATCCGATTGGATGTGAGTTCAACGTGCGTTTGGCAGACCTGGCAGCGACCTACTCTCCCGCGTCTTGAGACGAAGTACCATCAGCGCTGGAGCGTTTCACGGCCGAGTTCGGAATGGGATCGGGTGCAGCCGCTCCGCCATAACCACCAGGTCGGCAAAACGCACGTTGTTCGAGAAGCTTTTTTGAGCGAATAGCCAATAGTGAGTAGCGAATAGGGACCCTATTTGCTGCTTTCTCTGAGCTGTTCGCTGGTCTTTTTTGTGCCTTTACAGTTCTTTTGGTCCTGGCGCCTTTCGAAGCGAAGCTTCGCAAGGTCGACCGACCGTCGGCGCTGATGCGCCGCACCCACGTAGCGCCGCCCGCAGGGCGGAACAAGCGTGAGTGAGAACATCTGACTTTGTCAGATGAGCATAAGGAATGAGAACGATCAAGCCGATCGAACTATTAGTACCGGTAAGCTTCAAGCGTTGCCGCTCTTCCACACCCGGCCTATCAACGTGGTCGTCTTCCACGGTTCTCAGGGAATACTCGTTTTAAGGTGGGTTTCCCGCTTAGATGCCTTCAGCGGTTATCCCGTCCGGATATAGCTACCCTGCTATGCGGCTGGCGCCACAACAGGTCCACCAGAGATCCGTCCATCCCGGTCCTCTCGTACTAGGGACAGATCCTTTCAATATTCCTACACCCACGGCAGATAGGGACCGAACTGTCTCACGACGTTCTGAACCCAACTCACGTACCGCTTTAAATGGCGAACAGCCATACCCTTGGGACCTGCTCCAGCCCCAGGATGCGATGAGTCGACATCGAGGTGCCAAACAACCCCGTCGATATGGACTCTTGGGGGTCATCAGCCTGTTATCCCCGGCGTACCTTTTATCCGTTGAGCGATGGCCCTTCCACGCGGGACCACCGGATCACTATGACCGACTTTCGTCTCTGCTCGACTTGTCAGTCTCGCAGTCAGGCAGGCTTATGCCATTGCACTCAGCGAACGATTTCCGACCGTTCTGAGCCCACCATCGCGCGCCTCCGTTACTCTTTAGGAGGCGACCGCCCCAGTCAAACTACCCACCATACATTGTCCCGGACCCGGATAACGGGCCGCGGTTAGACATCCATAGTAATAAGGGTGGTATTTCAAGGGTGGCTCCACCTGAGCTGGCGCCCAGGTTTCAAAGCCTACCACCTATCCTACACATGCCACTACGAATGCCAATGTAAAGCTATAGTAAAGGTGCACGGGGTCTTTCCGTCTAACCGCAGGAACCCCGCATCTTCACGGGGAATTCAATTTCACTGAGTCTATGCTGGAGACAGCGGGGAAGTCGTTACGCCATTCGTGCAGGTCGGAACTTACCCGACAAGGAATTTCGCTACCTTAGGACCGTTATAGTTACGGCCGCCGTTTACTGGGGCTTCGATTCAGAGCTTGCACCCCTCCTCTTAACCTTCCAGCACCGGGCAGGCGTCAGACCCTATACGTCGTCTTGCGACTTCGCAGAGCCCTGTGTTTTTGATAAACAGTCGCTACCCCCTGGTCTGTGCCACCCTCCTCTACTTGCGTAGAAAAGGGTCACGCTTCTTCCGAAGTTACGCGTGCAATTTGCCGAGTTCCTTCAGCATAGTTCTCTCAAGCGCCTTGGTATACTCTACCAGACCACCAGTGTCGGTTTCGGGTACGGTTTATAAGGAGGAGCTATTTCCTGGAACCACGCAGCAGCCCGTTCAATCCGATAAGATTGGACTACCTCAATGATCCGTCACTACCTCCAAGCCCACGAATATTAACGTGGTTCCCATCGACTACGCGTTTCCGCCTCGTCTTAGGGGCCGGCTAACCCTGCTCAGATTAGCTTTAAGCAGGAACCCTTGGTCTTTCGGC
>NZ_RZRV01000018.1:51576-54076 GCF_004023085.1 Mesorhizobium sp. M7A.F.Ca.US.010.02.1.1
ATGGGAGTGATCCCGAACCTGGATAGATGTCAGCTATTAGCAAAATTGGCTGATTCGACCATGCCACGCCTTGCGCCACTCATCCCCAGAGAATCACCCTTCACTTGATTCGACTTGATCGAGGCGTCGCTTCAACGCCCCGGGCCGTTCGGCCAACGGCACTTGCGGCTATTGCGGCGTGACACACCCAACGGCCGGCGCGATCGAGAATCCACATGCAGGTCGATTCGCGGTCCTCAGTCATTGTCATGGCCGAGGGTGGCCACAAAAGCCGGCTGAATAGAACGCCACCCCGACCCAATTCATTTCGTATTTGATTGCAAGTCATCACCGACATCACTGACCGATGCCTGACAAGAGGATCGGATGCTTCGTCTTTTTTGCCTCCGATTCGGTTGATCCGGTCATGGCGGCGGCTGGGCACTTCACTGCCAGTCCCCCTAAACGCAAACGGCCCGCGGCTGCGGGCTGTTTTGAATTAGGTTTTGTCGAGAGGCTTGTTTTGTTGTCGTAGCTTGTCGGCTGAGGCCTCTTTGTGCGCCGAGGAGTGCCGCGCTTGCAGGCACCATTGTCCCCCGAATGCGAACGGCCCGCTGGCTGGTGCCTGGGGGACTGTTGTTTGGTGCAGATTGGTTTGCGGGGGACGGGATTGGGTTTTTTGTCCCGCAGCTTGGGCTTCGCCTTGTTGCGGGCGCCTGATCCGGGGCAATCGATGGCCAGCCCAGCCGAACATCAAAACGGCCCGCGGGCTTTGTGCCAGGCGGGCCGTTTACCGCAGATTGGTTGCGGGGACAGGATTGAGTTTTCTGTCCGGCGGCGTCGGCTCCGCTTGCTTGCGGGCGCCTGATGACAGGTTAACTCGCCGGCACCACGGCAAAATACAAAAGAGCCCGCACGAGGGCGGGCTCTTTTGTATTTGGTTGCGGGGACAGGATTTGAACCTGTGACCTTCAGGTTATGAGCCTGACGAGCTACCGGGCTGCTCCACCCCGCGTCAACCCTAAGCAAGCGTTTGCTTGCGTTTCTAAGCAAGCGTTTGCTTGCGTTTCCAGGCAAGCGCTTGCTTGCTTTTTTTGTGTAAGCCGAGGCCTACAGATAGGTATATGGCTGACCAAATGAAAGGGCCGCTTACGCGGCCCGTGATCCCTTGGCGGGCCATTTCATAAAGAGAAGATTTCTCTCACATCCGATTGGATGTGAGTTCAACGTGCGTTTGGCAGACCTGGCAGCGACCTACTCTCCCGCGTCTTGAAACGAAGTACCATCAGCGCTGGAGCGTTTCACGGCCGAGTTCGGAATGGGATCGGGTGCAGCCGCTCCGCCATAACCACCAGGTCGGCAAAACGCACGTTGTTCGAGAAGCTTTTTTGAGCGAATAGCCAATAGTGAGTAGCGAATAGGGACCCTATTTGCTGCTTTCTCTGAGCTGTTCGCTGGTCTTTTTTGTGCCTTTACAGTTCTTTTGGTCCTGGCGCCTTTCGAAGCGAAGCTTCGCAAGGTCGACCGACCGTCGGCGCTGATGCGCCGCACCCACGTAGCGCCGCCCGCAGGGCGGAACAAGCGTGAGTGAGAACATCTGACTTTGTCAGATGAGCATAAGGAATGAGAACGATCAAGCCGATCGAACTATTAGTACCGGTAAGCTTCAAGCGTTGCCGCTCTTCCACACCCGGCCTATCAACGTGGTCGTCTTCCACGGTTCTCAGGGAATACTCGTTTTAAGGTGGGTTTCCCGCTTAGATGCCTTCAGCGGTTATCCCGTCCGGATATAGCTACCCTGCTATGCGGCTGGCGCCACAACAGGTCCACCAGAGATCCGTCCATCCCGGTCCTCTCGTACTAGGGACAGATCCTTTCAATATTCCTACACCCACGGCAGATAGGGACCGAACTGTCTCACGACGTTCTGAACCCAACTCACGTACCGCTTTAAATGGCGAACAGCCATACCCTTGGGACCTGCTCCAGCCCCAGGATGCGATGAGTCGACATCGAGGTGCCAAACAACCCCGTCGATATGGACTCTTGGGGGTCATCAGCCTGTTATCCCCGGCGTACCTTTTATCCGTTGAGCGATGGCCCTTCCACGCGGGACCACCGGATCACTATGACCGACTTTCGTCTCTGCTCGACTTGTCAGTCTCGCAGTCAGGCAGGCTTATGCCATTGCACTCAGCGAACGATTTCCGACCGTTCTGAGCCCACCATCGCGCGCCTCCGTTACTCTTTAGGAGGCGACCGCCCCAGTCAAACTACCCACCATACATTGTCCCGGACCCGGATAACGGGCCGCGGTTAGACATCCATAGTAATAAGGGTGGTATTTCAAGGGTGGCTCCACCTGAGCTGGCGCCCAGGTTTCAAAGCCTACCACCTATCCTACACATGCCACTACGAATGCCAATGTAAAGCTATAGTAAAGGTGCACGGGGTCTTTCCGTCTAACCGCAGGAACCCCGCATCTTCACGGGGAATTCAATTTCACTGAGTCTATGCTGGA
>NZ_RZRV01000018.1:59076-110475 GCF_004023085.1 Mesorhizobium sp. M7A.F.Ca.US.010.02.1.1
GAGAAGGTACACCGCCCCGCCTGGTAGGGCGCTCTATAAGAGAAGTGCTTGGGGGCAATTCGTTCGGAGCCTGGCGCTTCGTTGACTTCACCTGCCATGACAGGCAAATGTCACGGCCACAACAAAAGCGACAAGCCGTTCCGCCCGGGGAAGAAGCAGCCTTTCTGGATGCCAGACACGGAAGATGTCATAGCCGAACTCGGCAACGAGCCGCCGCTTGTCGCGGATGGCCGCAGCGGCCCGCCCGACCGGCGCGAGGTTTCTGCACGCTGGCTGTCGGGAACATTTCTCACTGGCGTCACCTCGAGCGTGCTGATGGGCGTGGCGCTGTTCGCCGCCCTTGACGGCCGCCAGCAACTAGCCACCCCACCCGAGATCGCCGAGTTGATCAGCCTTGCCGGCAACGGGGATTCTGGCGAAGTCGCCAAGACCACCAGGCTGGTGGCGCCGCGTCAGATCGCAAAGGCCAAGGACCGCCGCCGCATGGAAGTGTCGATGGTCACCAAGGTCGGCGACCGCGACGTCATCCACACCATGCCTTTCGTCCAGATCAAGATGGCCCTTGCCGCCGGCCACACCACCAGCCGCGCCTACCCACCCTTCGACCCGATGCAGGTGTTCGGCGACGACAGCGACGACAATGCCCAGCCGGCGACGGCCTCTGCCGCTTCCGGCCAGATCTACGGCGCCAAGGTCGAAAGCGAGATGAGCCTGAAGACCATCGATTTTCCGATCGAAACGGCTTCCTTCGACGAAAAGAGTGACCTCTCCGCCGACGAGGTGGAAAAAGTGGTGCGCGAAGCCGGCACCGACCTCAGCGACGGCGCCGTGCAGGTCGCTTCACTTCACTATGTCGACCCGCAGCGATTCGGCGAAGCTTTTGCCGAGAGCATGGCGGGCTCCTACGACGTCAAGATCGTGCCGGAAAATGTCTCGGTGGCGCCCCGCGCCACTGTTGACGACCAGGCGCCGGCTTTCGCCGAGGAAATCATCCCCTTCACCAAGGATCTCGACGTCACCGAGGCTTTTGCTAATTCGGGCTACACGGGTGAAGATGCCACCGGAATGGCCGAAGCTATCGCCAAGTTGCTCAACGCAACGGCGCTCAAAGCTGGAACCGTGCTGCGTGTCGGTCTTGAGGTTCACGGCGATGCCGCCAAGGTCGTGCGCACCAGCGTCTATGACCGGACCCAGCACATCGTCACCATCGCGCTCAACGATCGCGGCCAGTATGTGCCGGCGCAGGAACCGGATCCGAACCCCGAATTGCTGACGGCCTTCGATGATTCGTCGGCGCCCGTGGTGGTGCGCGGCAACCTGCCCAACGTCTATGACGGCATCTACCGCGCCGCCTATTCCTACGGCATGTCCAAGGTGATGACGCAGCGGTTGATCAAGTTGCTGGCGTCCGACGTCGACTTCCAATCCCGCCTCAGCCCCGCCGACCGCATCGAAGTCCTGTTCTCGCAGCCCGACGGTGACGACCAGACCTCGGACAGCTCCGAGCTTCTTTACGTCTCGGCGACGTTCGGCGGCCAGACCCGCAACTTCTACCGCTTCCAGATGCAGGACGGCGGCACCGACTATTTCGATGAGGACGGCTCGAGCGCCGAGCAGTTCCTGTTGCGCAATCCCCTGCCCGCCGGGAAATTCCGCTCCGGTTTCGGCGCCCGCAGGCATCCCATCCTCGGCTATGTCCGCATGCACACCGGCGTCGACTGGTCCGCGCCGATCGGCACGCCGATCATCGCCGCCGGCAACGGCACGGTCGAGAAGGTCGGCTGGGCCGGCGGTTACGGCAAGCAGATCATCATCCGCCATGCCAATGGCTATGAGACATCATACAATCACCAGAGCGCTTTTGCCAAAGGCATCGAACCGGGCGTGCACGTCCGCCAGGGCCAGACCATCGGCTTCCTCGGCCAGACCGGCCTCGCCACCGGCCCGCATCTTCACTACGAACTGATCGTCAACGGCACCAAGGTTGATCCGATGCGTGTCCGCCTGCCGGTCGGCAAGGTGCTGAAGGGCGATGACCTCGTTGCCTTCAAGCGCGAGCGCGAGCGCATCGACGAACTGCTGAAGCAGGAAGACAGCGATTCGCTGAAGGTTGCGAGCGCCAAGATCGACGGTTGACCCGCTTCAGCCTTGCTGATCTTCGGCCTGTCGCGGCCATGGCAATCGCTCACCGGGAATGGTCGTCCAGGCGATGACAGCCGCAAACAGGCAAAGCAGCGCGGTCACCGAAGAGACCGCGGCAAAAGCGGCGTCGCTGGCGGCGAGCCTCGCCGCATCGATGGCCGGCGCAAGCCCGGCTGGCGCCGGTTCACCAAATCCTGGGATGCCCGGCGTTGCGCTCGCGTCCAGCGCATTCGCGTAAACCCATGCGGCAAGCGAGCCCATCGCCGCCACCGCGATCAAACCGCCGATGCGTGAGACGGCATTGTTGATGCCGGAGGCCGCCCCCGTGTCCTTGTCTTCCACCGCCGTCATGATCGCGGTCGACAAAGGCGATACGACCAGAGCCATGCCGAGCCCCATCAGCCCCATCAGCGGGAATGTTCCGGTCCAGAAATTATGGATACCGGCGTAGGTGAGCAAGGCCAGCCCGGCAAACGCAAAAGCCACGACCAGGCTGCCGCAGGCGATCGGAAAACGCGGTCCGATCCGGTCCGACAGCTTGCCGACAGGTCCCGACAAAAGCGCGATCGCTGCTGACAAGGGCAGGAAGATGAAGCCGACCTCGGCCGTGCTCAGTCCCCAGCCGGCGATCAGCAGCATCGGCAGATAGAAAAGGTTGGCCGATAGCGCGAAATAGAGGAAGAACGTCGCCACATTGGCACCGGCGAAAGCACCGACACGAAACAGGCTGAGGTCGATCATCGGCTCACGCTGCCGAAGCTCGAAGACGATGAAGGCAGCCAGCAATACGACGCCTGCGGCAATGCTCGGCCCTGCCATGAGGCCCTCGCCGCTCGCGCTCATCGAGGTCAGCCCATAGGCAAGCGCGCCGAAGGCCAATGTCGCGAGCGCTGCACCGCCGAGATCCAGGCTGCGTTTCTCCGTCGGCGTATCGGCTGGAACCTTGGCCAGCAGCAGCCAGATCGAAATAAGCCCGAGCGGCAGGTTGATGGCGAAGATCGCCCGCCAGATGCCGTCGCCGAAGGCCGACAGCACGAAGCCGCCGAGCACCGGGCCAAGTGCCGTGGTCAGCGCCGAAGCCGCCGCCCAGATGCCGATAGCGCGGCCGCGTTCTTTCTTCGGGTAGGCCTTGGCGATGATGGCGAGGCTGCCGGGCACCATGATCGCTGCGCCAATGCCCTGGACGGCACGAAATGCGATCAGCACAATGGCATTCGGCGCCAGCGCACAGGCAAGCGAAGCGACGATGAACAGCGCAATGCCGGCCACGAAGGCGCGGCGTAGGCCGAATCGGTCGCCAGCGGCACCCCCGGCCAGGATCAGCGCCGAGAGCGTCAACGCATAGGCATTGGAAATCCACTGCGCCTCGGCAAGGCTGGCGCCAAGGTTGACGCGGATCGCCGGCGTGGCGATGGCCAGGATCGAGCCGTCTATGAAGCCAAGCGCCGAGGCCAGGATTGCCGCGATCAGCACAAATCGCCGCTGCGACTGCGGACAGAACGTCCCATTCATGACCGGGCTGGTCAGCGGGACGGCGGCAGCTTTACTCGGTGAATGCATGAAACCTTGCTTAAACCCCTAGCGCACCAGCAACAACCGGCCAGTGGCTTGCAGTCGCTGAAAACAGCCGTTTGGCCAGGGTTGCACCATGTCAGGGTGCAAATGGCACAGTCATGCCAGCCCCGTTACGTGCAGCCGGCGGGGATTTCGATAAGGCGACCACTTGAAAGCTCGGTTTCATCCCGATCGTGCAGCTGGTCTATGCCGCCGCACTTCACAGCTCACTGCTGCGCAAGGCTATCGGCTGAAGGTCCGCCGACAAACTCCACCGTGACACCCGGCGAAACCAGCTTGGCCAACTCCCGCGCATCCCAGTTGGTCAGGCGTACGCAGCCATGGCTTTCGGTCTTGCCTATCTTCGACGGATCCGGCGTGCCGTGGATGCCATAGGTCGGCTTGTCCAGGGCGATCCAGACCGAGCCGACGGGACCGTTCGGGCCCGGCGGAATGGTCAGGACCTTGTCGTTTTGGCCCTGCTTGAAATTGATGCTGGGGTTGTAGGTGTAGTTCGGATCGAGCGCGACGCGCGACACCGTGTGTATGCCGGACGGTGACGGCGTGTCCGATGAGCCGATGGTTGCGGGATAGGCCGCGACCAGTCTGCCGCCGGCATCATAGGCGAAAACCTCTTTCTTGTCCTTGTCCGCGACGATGCGGGCCACCGGCGTCGAAACCAGTTTTCCGAAATTGGCGACCTTGATGGTCGTGCCGGGACGATTGAAATCGACGTCCGGGTTGAGCGCTTTGAGATAATTCTCGTCCATGTGGAAGCGCTCCGCGAGCGCCTCGGTCACCGACGTGTAACCCATGCGGTCGAGTTGCGCCTTCTGGCTGTAGTCTTCCGGGATCGACGCGACATAGGGACCGGCCGCATCCTCCGCTGTGATCGTGTAGTTGGCGAAGGCATCGCCGCCGGATTGCGCAAGTGCCGCCTGGATGGCGACCGCGTCGGTCGATCGCAGATTGGCGCCGGTGATCTGGTTGTAGGCAGCGAGCGCCTTGTCGACATTCGAACCGAAACGCCCGTCGATGACGCCAGGCGAAGCGCCACCCCGGTCGAGCAGCACCTGAAGGGCGGCGACATCCTGGCGCGCTCCCAGCGAAAGTGCCGGGGCAACAGTGGTCTTGTCGCCAGCCTTTGGTGGCAGAGCCGCCTGATCGGCGGGTATCGCCGGCTGGGCAGGGTCTATCGAGGCCTCGTTCAGCGGCTGGCGCTTGATGGTGCCCGGCTTCGCCGGCTGCGGCGCGTCGGGATAATTGTCGTCGTAGCTGCCATCGTCCTGCGGTGGGGGAGGATAGGCTTCGACGGAATTGTCCCCATAGGGATCGTACTCGTCCGCCGGCGGCGGGATAACGCGGCCTTCCTCTTCCAACTGCTGGCGGCGGAACCGCGCCATGTCTTCCGGATCGTCGAGATAGTAGCGGTCGTCGCCGTCGGGGGCGCGGCCCAATTCGCGCAGTCGTGTCTCACGGCGCAGGGCACGACGGTCGAGCCGGGTCTGCGGCGGCTGGATGGCGATGACCTTGCCGGTATCGGCATCGACGATGACGCGGTTGCCTCTAGCGTCGTAGTAGATGTCGAGATTGCCGTCCTGGGCGATAAGGATGCCCCCGGTATCGGCGGCACGGACAATCGGTGGTGCGCTGTCCTGCGTTGGGGCAGCGATTGCATTGGCAGACAAAAGCCCGCCGGCAAGTACCGAAAGGGTGAAGATCGTACGCAGCATAGTGGCGAAACTCTCCGGTCCGTAATTGCCGCCGCCCGGCATTGTTCTCTGGCGAAGCCCCTCGCCAGCAAACCAGTTACCCACCATATGGTTCCAACATGAACCGGGCATGAAGATGGCGGTTTTCCGGCGCCTCGAGGAATATAGACTAGCTTGCGGCAAGTCCTAATTCCTTGCGCGCCTGCCTGGTCAGTTTCAGGGCTACAAGGCGATGGCTCTCGCGCAAATAGTCCTTCAGCGCGGCATCATCCATGCTCTGGCTTGTCCGACGCTGGATCCATGTCATGCCGCGCGAGGCAAGATAGGGCGCGGGCCGCAGGCCCGGCTGCTCCTTGAGCACGTCATAGGCGATATCGGAGCATTTGAAGGTGACGAAGAGCTGCTGGCCCTGGTCCCAGCCGCCGATCGCGAAGACCTTGGCCCCGATTTTCCAGACATGGGCGCCGCCCCACTGGACGACATGGCTCGTCGCGGGCAGCGAGGCGCAGAAGCTGTTGTAATCGTCCAGTGTCATCCGCGCCCGCTTTTTTGCGCATGTCGCCCAAAAGTGGCCCCGATTTTGGGAGAACGACATGCATATGACAAAGACCTCAAAAGCCGCGCGTCCGGGATGGACGCGGGGCTTGGATCAGGCTGCCACTTCCGCCGCCACAATCGTCGGTTTCGAGCGGAAGTTCAGCCGGTCGGAACCGGCTGTCACCTTGACGGTCGAGCCGTCGAGGATGTCGCCGAGCAGGATCTTCTCCGCCAGCGGGTCCTGCAATTCCTTCTGCATCACTCGCTTCAGCGGTCGCGCGCCATAGGCAGGGTCGTAGCCCTTGGCCGCCAGCCAATTGATCGCCTCCTGGTCCAGCGAAAGTGTGATCTTGCGATCGACAAGCAGGCTCTCCAGCCGCTTGAGCTGGATCTCGACGATGCGGCCCATATCCTGCCGGCGCAGCCGGTGGAACAGGATCACCTCGTCGACGCGGTTGAGGAACTCCGGCCGGAACGACGCCCTGACGACACCCATCACCTCGTCGCGAACCAGATCGACGTCCTGATCCTCGCCGAGATTGACGAGAGATTCGGCGCCGAGGTTCGACGTCATGATGATCAGCGTGTTGCGGAAGTCGACCGTGCGGCCCTGGCCATCGGTCAGGCGGCCATCGTCGAGCACCTGCAACAGCACGTTGAACACATCGGGATGCGCCTTCTCGATCTCGTCGAACAGCACGACCTGATAAGGCCGGCGCCGCACCGCTTCGGTCAGCGCGCCGCCTTCCTCATAGCCGACATAGCCGGGAGGTGCGCCGATCAGCCGGGCGACCGAGTGCTTTTCCATGAACTCCGACATGTCGATGCGCACCATCGCGCTGTCGTCGTCGAACAGGAAGCTCGCCAGCGCCTTGGTCAACTCGGTCTTGCCGACACCCGTCGGCCCGAGGAACATGAACGAGCCGATCGGCCGGTTCGGATCCTGCAAGCCCGCGCGGGCGCGCCGCACAGCCTTCGAGACAGCTTGCACCGCCTCGCCCTGGCCGACGACGCGCTTGCCGATCTCGTCCTCCATGCGCAACAGCTTGTCGCGCTCGCCCTGCAGCATCTTGTCGACCGGAATGCCGGTCCAGCGCGAGACGATATGGGCGACGTGGTCGGGGGTGACCACCTCTTCGACCATGCCGACCTTGCCGTCCTGGGCCTCGGCCTCCTTCAGCTTCTTTTCCAGCTCCGGGATCTTGCCATAGGCAAGCTCGCCGGCGCGCTGGAATTCACCCTTGCGCTGGGCAATGGCAAGGTCGTTGCGCGCCTCGTCGAGCTGCTTCTTCAGATCGGCGGCAAGCCCGAGCTTCTGCTTCTCGGCCTGCCATTTGGCGGTGATCTCGGTCGATTCCTCCTCAAGGCCGACGAGTTCCTTTTCCAGGCGGGCGAGCCTGTCCTTCGAAGCATCGTCCGTCTCGACTTTCAGCGCCTCGCGCTCGATCTTGAGCTGCATGATGCGGCGATCGATCTCGTCCAGCGCCTCGGGCTTGGAATCGACCTGCATGCGCAGCCGCGATGCGGCTTCGTCGACCAGGTCGATCGCCTTGTCCGGCAGGAAGCGATCGGCGATGTAGCGGTTGGACAGCGTCGCCGCCGCCACCAGCGCCGAATCCGAAATGCGCACCTTGTGGTGCTGCTCGTATTTTTCCTTCAGGCCGCGCAGGATCGAAACGGTGTCCTCCACCGTCGGCTCGTCGACGAACACCGGCTGGAAGCGGCGGGCAAGCGCTGCATCCTTCTCGACATGCTTGCGATACTCATCGAGCGTGGTGGCGCCGACGCAGTGCAGCTCGCCGCGCGCCAAAGCCGGCTTCAACAGGTTCGACGCATCCATGGCGCCATCCGCCTTGCCGGCGCCGACCAGCGTGTGCATCTCGTCGATGAACAGGATGATGTTGCCGTTGGCCGAGGTGACTTCGGAGAGCACGGCCTTCAGCCGCTCCTCAAACTCGCCGCGATATTTGGCGCCGGCAATCAGCGCGCCCATGTCGAGCGCCATCAGTTGCTTGTCCTTCAGCGATTCCGGTACGTCGCCATTGACGATGCGCAGCGCCAGGCCCTCGGCGATCGCCGTCTTGCCGACGCCCGGTTCGCCGATCAGCACCGGATTGTTCTTGGTGCGGCGCGACAGCACCTGGATGGTGCGGCGGATCTCGTCGTCACGGCCGATCACGGGGTCCAGCTTGCCGGCACGGGCATCCGCGGTCAGGTCGCGCGCGTATTTCTTCAGCGCGTCGTAGCCCTGTTCGGCACTCGCCGAATCGGCGGTGCGGCCCTTGCGGACATCGTTGATGACCTGGTTGAGCGCCTGCGCGGTGACGCCGGCCTTGGCCAGTATGTCGGCGGTCTTGGCCGATTTCTCCATGGCGAGCGCCTGCAAGAGCCGCTCCACCGTGACAAAGCTGTCGCCGGCTTTCTTGGCCAGTTCCTCGGCGGTCGAAAACACTTTTGCCAGCGGCTGGGCCAAATAGAGCTGGCCATTGCCGCCCTCGACCTTGGGCATCGCTTCGAGCGCCGTCTCGACGCCAAGCTTGACGTCGCGGACGTTGCCGCCGGCGCGTTCGATCAGCGACGCCGCCAGGCCCTCATCGTCGTCGACGAGCACTTTCAGGATATGTTCAGGGGTGAATTGCTGGTGGTTGCGGGAAAGCGCCATAGTCTGCGCGGACTGGATAAAGCCGCGCACGCGCTCTGAGTATTTCTCAAGGTTCATATCTGTCTCCTTCCATCACCGGCCCGCTTTGCGGCACCGGATCCGATTGCGGTGACGGACCCGCCCATTCGAGCCGGGTCCAGTTGAGGCTGATATGGTGCACAAGCTCCGAACCCTCAAGACGTCTCGATATCGGCAACTTCATAATATTGCACGGCCGCCCAAACGAAAACGGCGGAGATTTCTCTCCGCCGTTCAATGCCTTGAAATGCCGTTCGATCAGTTGTCGATATCGACATTGACCGGCTGGGCATTGCCGCTTTCGACCGGGGCCGCCTCGGCACTTTCGCCACCGCCGTCAGCCTGATCGGCGTTGACGCGCGGGCGGCGCGGACGACGCGGACGACGGGCAGCCCCGCTTTCGGCGGCCGCCTCGTTGAGTTCGGCCTGGGCGGCAAGACCTGCCGGGGAAAGATTCTCGAACGACGGAGCCGGTTCGGCCGGCGCTGCAGATTCGGTCGGCGAAACGGCTTCGCCCTGAACCGGGGTCTCGTTGCCCTGGGGCTGACCACCTTGTTCCACGGGTGAACCAAAGTCGCGCTGGCCGTTCTGGCCATAACCGCCATTGGGGCGACGATCGCGATGGCGCCCGCCATTGTTGTCGCGGCCACCATTGTTACGCCCGCCATTGTTATCGCGGGCCTCGCGGCCACCTTCCCGGTTGAGCGCAACCTCGGCAGGCGTCCCTTCGATGACCGGCTGCGGGCCGGCGCCATGGTTGATCACCGGGACCTGGACGTCGGAAACAGTGTTGCTGTTGTTGTTGCCGCCATTGTCGAAATCGTCGCGATCCTCGTCGCCGTCATCGTCGAAATCATCGCGATTCTGCTGCGCGTTCTGGATCGGCATCTGCGCCTGTGCGGCCGCGATGATGCGATTGTAGTGCTCGGCGTGCTGGAGATAGTTCTCCGCCATGACCCGGTCGCCGGAGCTGTGAGAATCGCGGGCAAGGGTGGCGTATTTTTCGGCGATCTGCTGAGCCGAACCGCGGATCTTCACATCCGGGCCATTGCTCTCGTAGTTGCGCGTCAGGGGATTAGGCCCCTTGCGGTTGTTGTTGTTATTGTTGTTGTTATTGTTACCACCGCCGCCGCCACTATTGTTGCGACCGCGCATGCGCCTGTTCTGCTGTTGTGGCCTCATCAAACTCTCTTCATTTTGAAATTTTCGAAAAACTCTTCACGAACGGAGGCGCTCATGCAGCCAGCCGTTTCGTCTCTTCACCGGCGTTCGCCCGCATCGATTGCGTTGGCGCCACGTGCCATCCTGTTCCGGTTACATCACTTGCCGGACGATTCCCGCACGAAGCTTGGGCATCGTTTGCGCAAGAAGGCAGCTATTTCCGAGGAAAACCGAATCGCTAAGAGCACTGCCTGCTTCGTCTCATCCGGTTAAGGCGACCCTAGCCGCATTCCCCGGCATTGCCAAGCGCTTTTTTGCACTGCGTCAAGGCTTTATCCTTTCAAAGACAACAACCCTGTCGTTTCCACCGAGGTCACGAAAAGCACCGCCCGGCACGTAGCCGGCTGCAGCGAATATCTCGCAGACCTCATTGCGTTGCGTATGGCCGATCTCGACCGCAATCCTGCCTTCAGTTTCCAAAAACCTTGCCGCTTCCGCTGCGATGGTTCTGTAGGGGTTCAGACCGTCCGCGCCGCCATCCAGGGCCAGGCGCGGGTCGAAATTGCGGACTTCGTCCTGCAGATTTCCAATGTCTTCCGTGGTTATATAGGGAGGGTTTGCGACAATTACATGGTACCGGCCGGAAACTTTTTCGAACCAGTCCGACTGCAGCGTCGTGAACCGGCCTGCAAGACCCAGTTGCCCGGCATTGCGCGCCGCCGTCACCAGCGCACCCGCGGACAGGTCGACGCCCGTGGCGTTAGCCGTCGGCACGACACTGAGCAGCGCCAGCGCAATGGCGCCGGTGCCGGTGCCAAGATCGAGGATGCGGCACCCGCCTTCCCGCGCCGCAACTGCCTTGACGAAGGGCAATATCGCCTCGACCAGCGTTTCGGTATCCGGCCGCGGCTCCAGCGTTTCCGGCGACAGCGACAGGCGCAAACCGTAGAATTCACGATAGCCGAGGATGCGATGCACCGGTTCGCCGCTAGCGCGGCGTCTCAAGGCGGCATCGATTTCGGCAACAACGCCGGCGCCGAGCCTGCGTTCGGGGTCCGCAATGGCTTGCGTGCGCGTCGTGCCCGAAAAATGCTCGACGATCAGCCGCGCATCGAGCGCCGGATCATCGATAGCGGCAGCGGCAAGCCGAGCCTGCGCTTCCCGCAGCAGCGGCCCGAGTGCATCGGGCAGGTCAGTCATCGATGCCGATGTCGGCGAGCAATTTCGACTGGTGATCGGCGATCAGCGCGTTGATGATCTCGTCGAGTTCGCCCATCATTACCCGGTCGAGTTTGTAGAGCGTCAAATTGATGCGGTGGTCGGTGACGCGCCCTTGCGGGAAATTATAGGTGCGGATGCGTTCCGAGCGGTCACCGGAACCGACCTGTGACTTGCGCGATTCGGAACGCTCCTCGTCGGCCTTTCCGCGCTCCAGATCATAGAGCCGGGCCCGCAGGATCTGCATGGCCTTGGCGCGGTTCTGATGCTGCGATTTCTCCGCCTGCACGACCATGATGCCGGTCGGCAGATGGGTGATGCGGACGGCCGAATCGGTGGTGTTGACGTGCTGGCCGCCCGAACCCGATGCACGCATCGTGTCGATGCGGATGTCTTCGGCCCTGATGTCGATGTCGACCTCTTCGGCTTCGGGCAGCACCGCGACGGTTGCCGCCGAGGTGTGGATGCGCCCGCTCGCCTCGGTCGCCGGCACGCGCTGCACCCGGTGCACGCCGGATTCGAACTTCAGATGCGCAAAGACGCCCTTGCCCGACACCGTGGCGATGATCTCCTTGAAACCGCCGGCATCGCCATCACTGGCCGAGGCGGTCTCGAAACGCCAGCCGCGTTCGGCGGCGTAGCGCTCATACATTCGAAACAGGTCGCCGGCGAACAGCGCCGCCTCGTCTCCGCCGGTGCCGGCGCGGATTTCGAGAATGGCGTTCTTGTCGTCGGCCGCATCCCTGGGCAACAGCAGGATCTGGATGTCCTTCTGCAGCGCCTCGATACGGTCCTCGACCTCCGGCAGCTCGGCCTCGGCGAGCGCCCGCATCTCGGCATCGGTGCCCTTGTCGGCAAGCATGGCTTCGAGGTCGGCCTGCTCATGCTCGGCCAGGCGCAGCGCCCTGACCTTGGCCACCATGTCCTGGATTTCGGCATATTCGGACGCCATCCGCACATAGGCATCCGGCGCCGGGCCGGCCGACATCTGCGCTTCGAGCATCTCGAAACGCTTGACGACTTGATCCATACGATCGCGGGGCAAATTGACCATGATGAGGCTGCTATAACGGGATCGAACGGTCGTCGGCAAAGGCCTGCAGCAGCGCTCGCATCGGCAAGCCCTGTGCCGGAGCCATCAGATTGTCGTCGAAAAACGCCTTCAACTCGTCCAGCGGCAGTTCCGTCAGCATCGCCTTGACCGGACCGATCGAGGCCGGCGACATCGAGATCGAACGGAAGCCGAGACCGATCAGCGCCATCGCCGAGATCGGCTTGCCGGCGAGTTCGCCGCACAGCGTCACCGGCGTATGGTTGCGGACCCCGGCATCGGCGATCTGCTTGAGCACGCGCAGGAACGGCGCCGACAGCGTGTCGAAGCGGTTGGCCAGTTGCGTGTTGCCGCGGTCAACGGCCATGACGAACTGGAACAGGTCGTTCGAACCGACCGAGACGAAATCGACCGCCTTCATCAATTCATCGAGCTGGAACAGGAGCGACGGCACTTCCAACATGGCGCCCAACTTCAGGCTGGTCGGCAAATGATGGGCAAAGCGCGACAAATGCCGCACCTCGCGGTCGATGATCTCGCGTGCCTGGGCGATCTCGCCCAGCTCGGTCACCATCGGCAGCATCAGCTTCAGCTCGCGCCCGCCACTGGCCTTGAGCAAAGCGCGGATCTGGGTGCGCAACAACCCTGGCCGGTCGAGCGTCAGGCGGATCGCCCGCCAGCCAAGCGCCGGGTTCTCTTCCTGGATCGCACCCTTGAAATAGGGCAGCACCTTGTCGCCGCCAATATCGATGGTGCGGAAGGTGACCGGCTTGCCGCGCGCCGCCTCGAGCACGTCGCGGTAGAGCTTTTCCTGGGCCTCGGCCCGGGGAAAAGTGGAAGCGACCATGAATTGCAATTCGGTGCGGAACAGGCCGATGCCGGCCGCGCCCGCTTCGGCAAGCTGCGGCAGGTCGACGGCAAGACCGGCATTCATCAGCAAATCGACCTGGACACCATCCCTGGTCGTCGACGGCTTCTTGCGCAGCTCGCGGTAGACCTCTTGCCGGCGCGCCCTGAAACGCACCTTTTCGGCGTAGGCGGCCTCGAGATCTGGCTGCGGCCGCAAATGGATCACGCCCTCTTCGCCGTCGACGATGATGGCATCGCCGTTTTCCGCCATGGAAACGGCGCCCTTCATTTGGCCGGCGACGGGGATGCCCATGGCACGCGCGACGATGACGACGTGACTGGTCGCGGCACCATCCTCGAGCACCAGCCCGCGCATCTTGTCGCGGGGATAATCGAGCAGCTCGGCGGCCCCCATCGAACGGGCAACGATGATGGCATCCTTCGGCAGCGATGCGGCGACATCTTCCGGCCCGCGCCCCATCAGCTGGCGCAGCAGGCGGTTGGCGAGGTCGTCGAAATCGCTCATCCGCTCGCGCAGATAGGGATCGGTCATGTGCAGCATGCGGGCGCGCATGTCGCTCTGCACCTTTTCCACCGCCGCTTCGGCCGTCAGGCCGTTGCGGATGGCCTCTTCCAGCCGCCGCACCCAGCCGCGATCGTTGGCGAACATGCGATAGGCTTCCAGCACCTGGCGATGCTCGCCTTCGAAGGCGACGTCGCGGCGTTCCAGCATGTCGTCGATGGACAGCCTGAGCGAGCTGAGTGAGGTCTCGAGCCGGCGGACCTCTTCCTCGCTGTCTTCGTTGAACAGATTGGTGACGACGATGCGCGGCTCGTGCAGCACCACATGGCCAAGCCCGACGCCCTCATTGAAGGACAGGCCGGTGAAGCTGACAGGACGGCGCAGATCGAGTTCGAGGCCGGGCCGGGTCAGCCGCGCCAGATCGCCGGTGGCGATCATCTCGGCGATCACCATCGCCGTGGTTTCCAGCGCCTCGACTTCGTCGTCGCGGTAGTGGCGCATGGTCTTGTTTTGCACCACCAGCACGCCCAGCGTGCGCCCTGCCCGCAGCACCGGCACGCCGAGGAACGAGTTGTAGATCTCTTCCCCCGTCTCCGGCAGATAGGCGAAGGCAGGGTGTTCCTGCGCATTGGACAGGTTGAGCGGCCGCGCGCTGGCGGCGATCGTGCCGACCAGGCCTTGGCCCAGCCGCAACTGCGCCAAATGGACGGCGTTCGGGTTCAGACCTTCGGTGGCATAGAGTTCGAGCACTGAATCGGCGCGCAGCACATAGAGCGAGCAGACTTCCGCGACCATGTTGGAGGCGATGTCGCGCACAATCCGGTCAAGCCGCTCCTGCGGCTCCAGCGGCTCCTGCATGAGCTCGCGGAGCCGTTTGAGCAAAACGCGCGGGCCACTGGCCTGATCACGCATCGCGGCTTGTTCTCCAATGGGCATTCTGCCCGCCGCAGTTTCCACCGCGACCGGCGCACACGCAACAACTCAAATCGTTCTCGCTACTGCTTATCCAGACCGTAGACGGAATGCAAAGTACGAACCGCAAGTTCCGTATACGGACCGTCGATCAGGATCGAAATCTTGATCTCGGAGGTCGTGATGGCGCGGATGTTGATCGATTTGTCGGCCAGCGCCTTGAAAGCGGTGGCGGCGACGCCGGCATGGCTCCTCATGCCGATGCCGATGACCGAAACCTTCGACATGCCGGCCTCCGACTGCACGACGTCGTAGCCGATCTCGGCTTTCAGCCGTTCAAGCACGGCCAGCGCCTTGTCGACATCGCCCGACGGCACGGTGAAGGTCATGTCGGTGAACTTGCCGTCCTCGGAAATGTTCTGGACGATCATGTCGACATTGATGTTGGCCTCGGCCAGCGGCCCGAAGATGCCGGCGGCAACGCCCGGCCGGTCGCCGACCCGGCGCAGCGAAATCTGCGCCTCGTCCTTGGCGTAGGCAATTCCGGTGACGACCTGCTGTTCCACGATCTCTTCCTCGTCGCAAATGAGCGTTCCGGGCGGATTGAGCAAATCCCCCATTCCGGGCGCGTCGGGATCGTCGAAGGACGACCGCACGAAGGTACGCACCCTGTGCACCATGGCAAGCTCGACCGAACGCACCTGCAGAACCTTGGCGCCGAGCGAAGCCATTTCAAGCATTTCCTCGAACGATATCTTGGCCAGCCGCCGCGCCTTGGGCTCGATGCGCGGATCGGTGGTGTAAACCCCGTCGACGTCGGTGTAGATGTCGCAGCGGTCGGCCTTGACCGCCGCGGCGATGGCGACAGCACTGGTGTCGGAGCCGCCGCGGCCGAGCGTGGCGATGCGATTGTCCGGGCCGATGCCCTGGAACCCGGCGATCACCGCCACCTGGCCCTCGCCGAAGCGCTTGATCAGGAACGCGCCGTCGATGTCGAGGATGCGCGCCGCGCCATGCGCATTGTCGGTCTTGATCGGGATCTGCCAGCCCTGCCAGGAGCGGGCATGCACGCCCATATTCTGCAAGGTGATGGCCAGAAGGCCGGCCGTGACCTGCTCGCCGGAAGCGACGACCGCATCATATTCGCGTGCGTCGTGCATCGGCGAGGCCTCACGCGTCCAGCCGACCAGTTCATTGGT
Organism: Mesorhizobium sp. M7A.F.Ca.US.010.02.1.1; assembly: GCF_004023085.1. Lineage (NCBI taxonomy): Bacteria > Pseudomonadati > Pseudomonadota > Alphaproteobacteria > Hyphomicrobiales > Phyllobacteriaceae > Mesorhizobium > Mesorhizobium sp. M7A.F.Ca.US.010.02.1.1. Next base: position 74,615 of record NZ_RZRV01000018.1, read on the forward strand.
TTTCCCGGCCATCGCCGAAACGACCACCGCCACCTCATGGCCGGCGTCGACCTCGCGTTTGACGTGACGCGCCACGTTGCGGATGCGGGCGATGTCGGCGACCGAGGTTCCGCCGAATTTCATCACGATGCGCGCCATGGGAGCGAAATGCCTTTGCCTGAAGCCGGACCCGGCCAAAACCCGGAATCCCGAAAAGCGGAAGGCCGGCTGACGCCGGCCGCTGAATGCGCGGCCTCCTTAGCCAAATGATGAAGGTTTCGCAAGGCTGGCGGCCGATTGCGGCTCCAGAAGCCGGCATATTGCCTTCCGCCCCGCCGCCGCCTACGAAATGCAGCCTGCGGGGAATTCTTTTGGTTCGGCATAACAGATGATGATTGCTCGTCTTCGACGTGCCATGCGATGGCAATCGCTCCCGCTTGTCGCCGGCTTCGCCGTGCTGGCGCTGATTGTCGGCAGCCGTGCCATGCTGGTCGAGGAACAGCGGGCCAACCGCGCCGCCGCGCGCGAGGCAATCGAATATCAGCAATTGCTTTCGGGTCTGCTTTCTCTGGCACAGGAAGCCGAGAACGGTCAGCATGGCTACCTGCTGACTGGCGAGAAATCCTATCTCGAACCCTATCGGAACGCTGTCGGCGCCATTCCGGGGCAACTTGCCCGCATCGACAGCTTGACCGCCCCCGATGAACAGCTCGTCCAGCCGATCAACCATATCAAGGACGCGCTTTCGCAAAAGCAGGCTGAACTGGCCGAGACGATTGCCCTGTACGACCAGGGCAATGCGACGAAAGCGCTGGATCTGATTCGCAGCGGCCAGGGCAAGGCAGTCATGGACGAAATCCGGACCAGCATGGATACGGTCCGACGCATCAGCGCCGCAGCCGTCGCCGCGCGCGACGAGCATATCGACCAAGTCGAGGCCTGGCTACGCATCGGCTCGCTGGCGGCGCTGCTGGCGATCTTGCTGCTTGCCGGCTACGCGATCAGGGAATCGCGCCGCCGCTTCCATGAGGTTGCCGTTGCCCAGGATGAGTTGGTGCGCAAGAACGTGGCGCTCGGCAAGGAGATCGAGACACGTGAAAAGGCCGAATCCCAGATCCGCCAGATGCACAAGATGGAGGCGGTCGGCCAGCTTACTGGCGGCATCGCCCACGACTTCAACAACATGCTGGCGGTGATTATCAGCGCCATGAATCTCGCCCAGCGCAAGCTGGCGCGCGGCGAGCACGACATCGCACAATTCATCGACGCGGCGATCGATGCCGCGACCCGTGCCGCCAATCTGACGGCCCGGCTGCTCGCCTTCTCGCGTCAGCAGCCCCTGGCGCCGCAGATCGTCGACGCCAACCGCCTGCTGACCGGGATGTCCGACCTGATCCGGCGGGCACTCGGCGAAACCATCCGCATCGAAACGGTGCTGGCGGGAGGCTTGTGGAAAACCCATGCCGACCCGAGCCAGATCGAGAACGCCGTTCTCAACCTGGCCGTCAACGCCCGCGACGCCATGGGCGATGATGGCAAGCTGACCATCGAGACCGCCAACAGCCATCTCGACGACAGCTACGCCGCCGCCCATGCCGAAGTCGCGGCCGGCCAGTATGTGATGATCGCCGTCAGCGATACCGGTTCGGGCATGACCCCCGATGTCATCGCCAAGGCCTTCGAACCCTTCTTCACCACCAAGCCGGTCAATAAGGGCACCGGCCTGGGATTGAGCCAGGTGTTCGGCTTCGTCAAACAGTCGGGCGGCCACGTCAATATCTATTCCGAACCCGGCGAAGGCACGACGATCAAGATCTACTTGCCGCGGTATTTCGGCGCCGATGAGCCGGCCGTGCCCACCGGGCGAGGCGACAACCCCGCCGCACCGGTCACCGAAACGATCCTTGTCGTCGAGGATGATGCCCGCGTGAGGGTCTCCACCACCGAGGCCATACGCGAACTCGGATACACCGTCATTCATGCCGCGAGCGGCGAGGAAGCGTTGCAGAAACTGGCGGAGCGCCCGAACGTCGGCCTTCTGTTCACCGACATCGTCATGCCCGTCATGAACGGCCGCAAGCTGGCGGAAGAGGCCGTTGCCCGCATGCCGCAGCTGAAGGTGATCTTCACCACCGGCTTCACCAGGAACGCGGTGGTCCACAACGGCGTGCTCGACCACGACGTGCATTTCCTCGCCAAGCCCTTCACCATCGAGCAACTGGCGGCGAAACTGCGTGACGTGCTCGGCACGACGCAGGGCGCAGCGGATTGATTACAATCGCTTCAGTCTGACGCAGCCGCGCTTCTCCACAGGCCAGGATAGTCGACAACGAAGCCGTGCGGCGAGATGTTGAGGGTCTCGTCATAGCCGAACACCGGCGCGGCATAGGCGTAGCGAACCGTGTCGAGACGCCGATAGGTCTGATCGAGGCGCACCAGGCTCAGTTCAGGGAAAGTCAGGTAGGCGGCCGGAGCAGGCGTCGCCTCGCCGATGCCGAGGTCATACCGGCGGATCGCCAGCAGGTTCGATGCCGGTGTGAAGCCAAGATCGACATCGACAAGGCCGTCGACGCCCTGCTGGACTTCGCCATTCAGCGTCCACTGGCCGTCCGAATCGCGTTCGATCGCATAATGCAGCTTGCGGGTGCCGAGAAAGCCGTCGATCCGCGCTGAACGCGTGCGCCAGCCGACATCGCAGATCACCTCATAGCCAAGGCAGCACGGCTTGCCGTCCTGGATGAAGATGGCCTGTCCCTCGAGACTGTGCCCGACATTGGTCTGTGACAACAGGCAGGCGTCGTGACCCTCCACGTCGAGGCGGTGCCAAAGGATCGAAGCCGTTTCCTGTTTCATCATGGTTTCCTCCAATTCAAATCCTGTCTCCTTTTCGCCCGGCGGATCAATTGTGTTTCGATGCAGGCGCGTGACAGGTGACATGCCCTGACAGAGCCTGTTGCCTGGCAGGCCGAGGAAAATGCTGCCTTGACATTCGCGGCCTCACGCCCGACTTCCTAGCGCATGACCCCGAAATCGAAGTCGATTTCGGAAAGGATCATACGCAGAATTTAAAGTGCTACAGCGTCCTTTGCGCGTCCAAGAGGACGCGCGGCGCTGTAGTGTCGAGGAGACCAACCGATGCCAGAGCCCCGACGATCGACGATCGATGCCGGAGAAGTGGAACGCTTTTCCGCCCTTGCCGCCGAATGGTGGAACCCGAACGGCAAATTCCGTCCCCTGCACAAATTCAATCCGGTCCGGCTGGCCTATATCCGCGACCAGATAGCGACGCGCTTCGGCCGTGACCCGCGCGCTGCAAGGCCTTTCGAGGGCCTGCGCATCCTCGACATCGGCTGCGGCGGCGGACTTCTGTGCGAGCCGATGGCGCGGCTTGGCGCCGAGGTTGTGGGCGCAGATGCCTCCGAAACCAACATCGAAGTGGCCAAGCTGCACGCCGCCGAGGGCAATGTCAGCGTCGACTATCGCGCCACGACGGCCGAGGACCTTGCCGACGCCGGCGAGAAATTCGACGTCATCCTCAACATGGAAGTGGTCGAGCATGTCGCCGACATCGACCTGTTCGTCGCCAAATGCGGCGAGATGGTGCGGCCCGGCGGCATCATGTTCGTGGCCACCATCAACCGCACGCTGAAGGCGCTGGGCTTAGCCATCATCGGGGCCGAATATGTGCTGCGCTGGCTGCCGCGCGGCACCCACCAGTTCGGCAAGCTGGTGCGCCCGGAAGAGCTCGAAAAGGCGCTTGGCGGCGCCGGCCTGACCATCATCGACCGCACCGGCGTCACCTACAACCCGCTGGCCGACCGCTGGGCGCGGTCGAAGGACATGGACGTCAACTACATGGTCCTGGCGGAAAAAGGCTCGGTCTGAAGGCTGATCTGGAGATTTGTCGGACCGTGGACAGTGTGAGAGCCCGACAATTGGCGCTTGAGCTTCCCGAAGCGGCCGAGAAATCGCATTTCGGCAAGGCCGACTTCCGGGTACGCAATCGCATCTTCATGTCGCTGCCCGAAAACGATCGCGCCGTCATAAAGCTCGACATCGGCCAGCAAGAGATGACGACTGCAGCCGAACCGCTGGTTTTCAAGCCAGTGCCTGGTGGATGGGGACGAAAGGGCTGGACGTCGATCATTCTTGACGCATGCGATGAAAGACATTTCGCAGCGCAATACGGATGTCATGGCGAAATGTTGCCCCGCCGGCTCTCAGGAAAATCTTTGACGCGAGCCAGGCCTAACGGATCGGCAAGGCGGCTCCGGCTGCAGGAACTCGACCCTTCTGGCTTTGTGCCCTGGTGGTGATGAACACGCCGGCAGTGATGATGAGCGCGCCTGCCCAGGTCAGCAACTGATAGTGCTCGCCGAGGAAGATGGTTCCGGCAAACAGGCCGACGGCGGCCGCCACATAACCGATCTGGCTGAGATAGACCGGACCGCCAACCGCCTGCAGCCTGAAGAAGAAGGCAAACATCGCCGACGCCGACGCGACCTGCGCGACCACCACCAGCGGCACGCCGCCGAGTGGCACGAAAGCCTCGCCGCCGAACAGGAGAAGAATGCCGGCAAGCAGCATCGCCGCTGACGCCAGATGGCTGCCGACGGCAAGCTCGATCGGGCCGGTGCCGTCCGGCCAGTCGACCGTGCGGTAGATGTTGCCGACGGCAAGGCTGACCGGAATGAGCAACCCCATCGCCACCCAGAACAAATCGGCCGGCTGGCCGGCCTCGCCGCGCGTCACCGCCACCATGACAGCGCCGACGAAGCCGACGGCGATGCCGACAATGCCCAGCATGTTGGGGCGCCGGACACGCAACAGGATCGAGAACACCAGTGTGATGACAGGCGACAGGGTGAACATGATGCCGGTGTAGCCGGCGCCCAGATGCGGGATGGCCGAGAACATCAGGAGGTTGGGGACAGCATAGGACACCGCGGCGGTGACGAAGAAATAGCGCAGTTTGTGCGCGGTGAGCCGGACCCGCTTGCCGCGAGCCAAGAGCACGCACAGCAAGACCCCGCCGGCGCCGAGCGAGATGACGAAGGCCCAGACCATGGCCGGCACGCCGGCAGCCGTGGCGAGCTTGCCGAAGGGCAGCGTCAGGCCGAGCAGGCCGCCGGTGACGACCAGCAGGCCGAGCGCCGAATCCCAGAGAAGTTTCATTGACCGAATCCTGTAGCGCGGCTCTTGGCCGGCATTGCATGTTACGATAAGATAATGGCAAGATTCTTAACGTCAAGATAAATAATGGTGAGACAATTGGACAGGGCAGCAAGAGCGATCGAGCAATGGAAGCGGGAGCGGCCGGATCTGGATGTCTCGCCGATGGCCGTGCTCGGACGGCTGAACGAGGCCGCCTCGCTGATCGCCCGCGAACGGCTCGCGCCGCTGTTTGCCCGTTATGGATTGCAGTCCGGGGAATTCGACGTGCTGGCAACGCTGCGCCGCTCGGGCTTACCTTACGCGCTGACGCCAACCGCTCTCTATGAAGCGACGATGGTCACATCGGGCGCCATGACCAACCGGCTCGACCGGCTCGAAACGTCCGGATTGATCCTGCGTGGGCCTCATCCCAACGATAGACGCGGCATTGTCGTGAGGCTGACCGAAAAGGGCTTGGCGCTGGTCGACGAGGCCGTTACCGCCCATGTGGCCAACGAACACGCGGTGCTTTCGGGCTTGACGCAGGCGGAACGCGAAACGCTCTCTCGGCTGCTTGAGAAATTGATCGGCAGCGTCAGCTAGCCGCTCAATTGCGATCGTCCGGAAACACCGGGATCGGCATGAACTCGACCCCGTCCTCGGCCAGGCTCTTGGCCTCGTCCAGCGTCGCCTCGCCATAGATGCCGCGCGGGTCGCTCTCGCCGAAATGGATCTTTCGCGCTTCCTCGGCGAACTTGTCGCCGACATAGTCGGCATTCTCGCGCACCTTCTCGGCCATCGCCTTCAGCTGCGCCAGAGCCTGCTTCTGCGCCTCGCCCATGGCGAGCGCTATGGTTTCCTGCTTGCGCGCCGTGGAGACAGCCGGCGCCATCAGCGCTTTCTGCACCTTGTGCGAACCGCAGGTGGGGCAATCGACAAAGCCGCGCTTCTTCTGGGTGTCGAAATCGTCGTTGCTGCGGAACCAGCCTTCGAATTCGTGCTCGTGCTCACAGATCAGGGCAAAACGGATCAAGAGGCTGCACCCCTGAGCCGCGGCGCCTCGCCCAAGCCAGCATTGACGGCGAAATCCCGCGCATTTCTGAGATTGGGGATCTTCTTGCGCGCGGCAAGCGACTGCGCCGGGTCGATCTCGGCGATGATCACCGCCGGCTCGTCATGCGCGGCTTCCGCGATGATACGGCCCCACGGATCGACGATCAGCGAATGACCGTAGGTCTCGCGGCCATCCTCATGCAAGCCGCCCTGCGCGGCGGCGACGACATAGGCGCCATTCTCGATGGCGCGGGCCCTGAGCAGCACATGCCAGTGCGCCTCGCCGGTCTGGCGGGTGAAGGCGGCAGGTACGGAAAGCAGGTCGGCGCCGGCCAGTGCCTCGGCACGGAAGAGCTGCGGAAAGCGCAGATCGTAGCAAACGGCGAAGCCGAGCTTTGCACCCTCGATCTCGGTGACGACGGCCTCGGTGCCCGGTTCGTAGGCGGCGGATTCGCGCCACGACTCGCCATTGTCGAGGTCGACGTCGAACATGTGGATCTTGTCGTAGGTGGCGAGCGCGGCGCCGTCCGGCCCGAACAGCAGCGCCCGGTTGGCGAGCTTGCCGTCGGCGCGTAAAATGGCTGTCGAGCCGATATGCAGGAAGACGCCGAGTTCCTTGGCCAGCTTGCGCGCGGTCGCAACGACGATATCCTTGTCCTCGGAGGTGAAGGAGGCGGCGCGAGCTTCCTTGTCGCGGATCAGCGCGCCGGTCATTTCCGGCGTCTGGATGTAGGCGGCACCTTGGCCAGCTGCTTCACGCACCAGCCGTTCGAGATCGACGGCGTTGCGCTCGGGGCTCTCGCCTGAACGCATCTGGATCGCAGCGGCTTTGAAAACACCCATCGTCATTCCCTCAATTCGTCGCGCCGTCGGCGAGCAGTTTGTCGAGCCGGCCTTCGGCCTCCAGCTCGTGGAGATCGTCACAGCCACCGACATGCGTATCGCCGATGAAAATCTGCGGAAAGGTCGAGCGGCCATGCGCCCGGGAGATCATCTCCTGGCGCAGTTCCGGCGAGAAGGAGGCATCGTGCTCGGTAAAGGCTATGCCCTTGCGCTCGAGCAGCCGCTTGGCTGCCGTGCAATAGCCGCACATCATGCGGGTGTAGATCGTGACATCGGCCATGACGAATTTCCGCTGTTCGTTGCCGACTTATATAGTCGCGGACTCGTCCGCCCGGAAGTCCCCCGGCAACACACGGGCAAAGGTCAGCACGTCGACGGCGGCCGCACCTCCCCTTTTCAGCGCCTTGGTGGCGGAGCGCACCGTGGCGCCGGTGGTGTAGACATCATCGATCAAAAGCACCCTGCGGCCGGCGATCTCGATTTCCGCCTCGGCGGGTACCCGAAAGGCGGCCCGCACATTTTCCTCGCGTTCCCCGCGCTCCAGCCCGACCTGCTGGCGGGTGAGTTTCACGCGCCGCACCGCCGAGGGGGCGAAGGGCAATTCATTGAGCGCCGAGACCGCCCTTGCCAGCTCCGCCGACTGGTTGAAGCGCCGCCTGAAAAAGCGCCGCCAGTGCAGCGGCACCGGCACCACCACATCCGCCTCGGCGATGAGATCGGCACCCGCACGCACCATCCAGCGCGCCATCCAAGGTGCCAGATCCGTGCGATCCTGGTATTTCAATCCTTGCACCATCTGGCGGGCGACGCCGGAATAGGCGACCGCCGCTCGCGCCCGCTCGAAAGGCGGCGGATCGGCAATCGCCTCGGCCGACAGAAAGCCTTCGCCCATATGATGGGTGAACGGCGTGCCCATGACCGGGCACCATGGCCGCTCCAGCAGCCTGAGCTTCGGCCAGCAGGCGCCGCACAGCACGCCCGGCTGCGAGACATGCCGGCGGCAACCGGCGCAGACCGGCGGAAACAGCATCCGCGCCGGCCAGCCGACAACCGACCGGGCCAGGTTCGTGATTCCGATGGACTTGATCTTGGGCATCGGATCGGCCACGTGGTTGCTCCTGCACGCCACTATATCAACGATCTCGGAGCGTGGACAAACAAAGGATCTGCCCGTTGCAGCCGATAATGGATACCTCTCTGTGGCTGGCGCACAAGCGGCGCGCCCTTGCCCATCCGGTCGACGGCGCGGACTTCCTCATGCGCCGCACGGCCGAGGACCTTGCCGACCGGCTGGGCGCCGTCGAGCGCAGGTTCGGCAAGGCGGCTGTGCTGTTTTGCCAGACGCCGGCGGCGGCCGAAACGCTCGCCGAAAGCAGCAAGGTCGCCGACATTGTCCGCGTCGAGGCGGACACGGCCTTCCTGAGCGGTGGCGGCGCCGGCTTGATCGCACCGCTCGAAACCGTGCCGTTCGAAGCGGAAAGCCTCGATCTGGCGGTGTCGCTTCTGTCGCTGCAGGCCATGAACGACATCCCCGGCATGCTGATCCAGATCCGCCGTGCGTTGCGGCCGGATGGGCTTTTCCTCGGCGCCTTTGCCGGCGCCGGTACGCTTTTCGAGTTGCGCGAAAGCCTGCTTTCGGCCGAGACCGAGCTTTACGGCGGCGCCAGCCCGCGTGTCGCCCCGTTCACCGACGTGCGCGATGCCGGTGCGCTGCTGCAGCGCGCCGGTCTCGCTCTGCCGGTCGCCGACGTCGAGACGGTGACCGTGCGCTATGCCAGCCTGTTTAACCTTATGGCGGATTTGCGGGCCATGGGCGAGACCAATGCGCTCACCGATCGCAGCCGGCGGCCGGGCTCGCGCAAGCTGTTTGCCCGTGCGGCGGAAATCTACGCCGAGCGGTTTTCCGACCCCGACGGGCGCGTGAGGGCAAGCTTCTCGATTGTCTGGATGTCCGGCTGGGCGCCCGACGCATCGCAGCAAAAACCGCTGAAGCCAGGGTCGGCCAAGATCTCGCTGAAGGCAATTCTGGAGGCGCCCGGCGGGCAATGATCCTGCCCGCAGGCGCGGAAAAGCCGGATCAGGGAGTGGGTGCGAAAGCGTTCGCAAGCTTGCTGTTATTGTCGCTGAACAGCCAGGTGAGCGAGTCGAAGACCCGGCCGATGCCGCCGACGATAGCCAATGACAGCACGGCGACGATCAGGCTATATTCGACGGCCGTGGCGCCGGTCTCGTCGTTCAGAAAACGCAGCAGCACTGCTTTCATGGCCTTAACCCCTCTGTCCGGGACCTTACAGCCGACCTGTTAAGAAAGGTTAACGGCAAAGGCTTAACAGGCGATGAAGCTGCCGCCTTTCCGAAATCTCTTAACCATGTCAGCAGTCGCCGCTGCTCCTGCCATTGGACCTGATGATGCAGACCGAGCTCGGCTGCGGCTGCAGCACGCTGCGGCGCAGCGTGTAGGTTTCGCGATGGCCGATCGAGCCTGTGGCCGCCATGTCGAGCCCGCCGAAACCATTACGGGCCGAGAGCGAGCGTGTCTGGCTGTCGAGGAAAGGGGTTGCGATCAGCGCCAGCGCCACCGCGGCCGAACCGAACAGCAGCGTGATGCGCAATATGCCCATGCCCGCATCGGCGGCGCGAAAGCCGCGCTCGGGCCGGATCGAGTCCCAATCCCTGTCTAGGCTCATGCTATCGCTCCCCGGCAAATCGACGGCTCGGCCGCGAACGGCCATGCCTCAATTTTTCACGACGAGATAAATCTTCCATTAACGCTGGCTGATACACGCCTCGGCCAGGAACCGACCGAACGCGAGCCTCAGAGAAGATCGATGAGGAACGGGATCAGCGGCGCATCGGCCGGCGGCATCGGATAGTCGCGCATCTGCTTCGGCCGCACCCATTTCAGCGTCTGCCCTTCCCTGGGCTGGGCTATGCCGCGAAAGCGGCGGCAGACGAACAGCGGCATCAGCAGGTGGAAATCGTCGTAGGAATGACTGGCGAAAGTAAGCGGCGCCAGGCACGGGATGTCGGTTTCGATGCCGATTTCCTCATGCAGTTCGCGAATGATGCATTGTTCGGGCGTCTCGCCGGGCTCGACCTTGCCGCCGGGAAATTCCCACAACCCGGCAAGTTGCTTGCCCTGAGGCCGCTGCGCCAGAAGCACCCGGCCGTCGGCATCGACCAGCGCGCAGGCGGCGACCAGGAGCAGGCGTTTGCCGGCGGTCACGACATCATTCATGACCCGGGGGCCGGCGATAGTGGTAGCGATAGACTTCCTCGAAGCCGAGCGAATGGTAGAGCGCCAGCGCCGGCACATTGTTGGCCTCGACCTGCAGCCAGGCCTCCCGCGCGCCCCGCAGTCGCGCCCATTTGAGCGCCGACAGGATCAGGTTGCGGCCATGGCCCCTGTTGCGTGCCGACTTGTCGGTGGCGACCTCGAACAGGCCGGCGAGATCGCCGTCATGCACGCAGATAAGCGTCGCCAGCGCCTCGGCTCCATCTTCGAGCGCGAACAGCCCGGCTTCGGGCTGGATGGCGCCGATGATCTCCGACAGGCCGGGCCGCAGCGAAACATCCGAACCGCTGACCTTGAGCAACGCGCCGATGAAGCGGCTGATGTCCTTGAGCGGAATCTGGTCCATGGCGGCGTCGAGCTGCGCGCCGGCCAGCGGCAGCCGCATGACCAGCGACTCGTCGAACCGGCTCCAGCCCTCGCGGTCGAGATGGCTGGCGAGATCTGGGCCCGACAGCGGCGACATGCGGAACGTCAGCGGCCTTCCATAGGCATCGAAACGGCGGCTGGCCCGGCCAATACGGTCGGCCATGTGCATGATATCGCCGGGATCGAGCGGATTGACCGAGTTCAGCCGCTTGGCCGGATGGCCGGCGGTCAGCCGCACCACCCAGGTGCCGTCATAGTGGACGGCGGCTGCCGGCCAGGCGCGAAAGCCGGCCGCCTCGTAGCGGCGTACGATCGCGAGCATGCTTGCCGGATGCCTGGAGCTCAAAACCGTCAGCTCCGATAATCGCCATTGATGGCGACATATTCCTTGGTGAGATCGCAGGTCCACACCGTCGCCTTGCCGCGACCGATGCCGATATCGGCACGGATGCGGATGTCGTCGCGCTTCATGTAGGCCGACGTCGCGGCCTCGGAGTAGCCGGGGTCGCGCTCGCCTTCATGCGCCAGCCTGTTGTCGCCGAACCAGATCGACAGCCGGTCGCGATCGGCGGGTTCGCCGGCCTTGCCGACGGCCATGACGACGCGGCCCCAATTGGCGTCCTCGCCGGCGACCGCCGTCTTGACCAGCGGCGAATTGGCGATCGACAGCGCGATGCGCTTGGCCGAGCGCGCCGATTTGGCGCCGGTGACGGTGACTTCGACCTGCTTGCGGGCGCCCTCGCCGTCGCGCACCACTTGCAGCGCCAGCGATTTCAGCACCTTGCCGAGCGCCCGGCGGAACGCGCCGAGACGGGCATCCCTGGGATCGGTTATCTCCGGCGCACCGCGCTTGGCGGCCTTGCCGGTGGCGAAGATCAGCAGCGTGTCGCTGGTCGAGGTGTCGCTGTCGACGGTGACCGCGTTGAAAGTCTTGGCCGTGCCGCGCGACAACAGATCCTGCAGGACAGGGGCGGCGATCGGCGCGTCGGTGGCGATGAAGGAGAGCATCGTCGCCATGTCGGGCGCGATCATGCCGGCGCCCTTGGAAATGCCGTTGATGGTGACATCGGTGTCGCCGAGCTTGACGGTCGCGGTCGCCAGTTTCGGATAGGTATCCGTGGTCATGATCGCCTTTGCCGCTTCGGTCCACAGCTCAGGCTTGCCGTTGCTGACCAGTCCCGCGAGCAGATGGCTGAATTTGCTGGTATCGAGCGGCTCGCCGATGACGCCGGTCGAGGCCAGGAAAACCTCCGCTGCCGTGCAGCCGGCCGCCTTCGCGGCCGCCTCGCCGGTCAGCGCGGTCGACTCGCGGCCTCTCTTGCCGGTGAAGGCGTTGGCGTTGCCGGAATTGACGACCAGCACCCGGGCCTTGCCTGCGCCGAGATTCTGCCGGCAGAAGTCGACCGGCGCCGAAGGGCATTTCGATTTCGTGAACACGCCGGCGATCGCGGTGCCTTCATCGAAGACCATGGTCAAAAGATCGGTGCGGTTTTTGTACTTTATCCCTGCCTCGGCGGTGGCGATGCGCACCCCTTCGATTTCCGGCATTTTGGGGTATTTCTTCGGCGCGAGCGGCGAAATCGTCGTGGACATGGAGGCCTCGGGCGGGAAAAATCGCAGGGGAAGGCCGGTTTGCCCGATAGACCGCGCGGGCGCAAGGCGTTTTCGTCGCTCTTGCCCGGGAGCTCGAACCCGCTCGTGGTTAGGCCTGCATTTCAAATCCGATGGCGTCGCCGGGGCCGATGGCGTTATGATCTGCCCCATGGGCAGGCTTGCGATCCTTGCATGGGCATTTCTGGGACTTTTGCTGCTGAGCGCGGATGCGCAGCCGCAACGGCGGGTAGCGCTTGTCATCGGCAACGGCACTTACGCCGAAGCCGGCACGCTGGCCAATCCTGTGAACGACGCCCTCGACATCGCCGACAAGCTGCGCTCCATCGGCTTCGATGTCATCGAAGGCAATGATCTCGGCAAGCGCGAACTCGAGCGCAGCATCGGTGAGTTCTCCGATGCGCTCGAAGGCGCCGGCGTCGGGCTTTTCTACTATGCCGGCCACGGCCTGCAGGTCGACGGGCGCAACTACATCGTGCCGGTCGACGCCAGGCTGGACGTACCGGTCAAGCTGCAGCTCGAGGCCGTGCCGATCGACGAAGTCCTCGACATCATGGAACAGCAGACCAAGGTCAGCCTGGTGTTTCTCGATGCCTGCCGCAACAATCCATTTGCCCGCAGTCTCAGCCGCACCGCCACCACGCGCTCGGCGAAGGCGCTGGCCGGGCTGGCCCAGTTCGATTCGACGCGCGGCTCGTTCATCGCCTTCTCGACGGCACCTGGCGCTGTCGCCATGGACGGCAGCGGACGCAACTCGCCCTTCGCCGCCGCCCTGCTGCGCCACATCGCCGAGCCCGGCCAGAGCATCAACGACATGATGATCGCGGTGCGCCGTGACGTGGTTTCGCAAACCCGCGAAACCCAGCGCCCCTGGGAGCAGGGATCGCTGCTCGAACGCTTCGAATTCGTCTCGGACGGACAACCCGCAGAGCCACAAAGGCCGGCCGCGGCGCCGGCGCCTTCGACGGAAGTCGCCGCACTTGAACGCTCTGTCGGCGACGACAAGGGATCGATCGAGAAATTCCTGCGCCAGGACTATCTGACGCCGGACACCAGGGCGATGAGCGAGACCGTCAAACGGCTCTACGGCCCATCCGCCATCATCTTCGGAACCCGCTACGACGCCGACGCCATCGTCAAGGTCAAGGCCGACTGGTTCGCGCAGTGGGCCTCCTGGTCGCTAAGCATGGAGGCCGGCAGCCTGGAAGTCGCTCCGCAGGGCGAAGATCGCGCCGAGGCAGTCTTTGCGATGCGCTACGACTATCTTCCAAAGGACACGTCGGCGGCACGCCTGACCGGCAAGGCGCGCGTCACGCTTGGGCTGGTCAAGGCCGGCGGCGGCTGGCGTATCGAATCCGAGACATCGCAGGCGATGCAGTAGGCGTGATCCCACGGCCAGCCGGGCAATTTAAGCCGGCAGCGTCTCATAGCGATAGGAATTTTTTCTTGACTCGGTGAGGGCAGCTATGCTACATTTTTGCCCATGGTGCTGATTTGCGCCAGTGACCCGCCGCCCGGCGGGTTTTTGCCTTTGGAGCTTCGCCAACCGACACGCCGGTAGACTTCCAGAGAATAAACTTAACCCCTGCCGCTACCATCCGTTCCTGAAGCTTGAAAACGCGCCGTTTCGTTTGAGCGTCGGGTCGCCTATATTGCCGGCGATAGTGTTGGCGAGGAGACAGAGATGGCCGAGGACGCCGATCCGGCGCGCAGATCGATCGGTGCGCGGCGCAACCCCGACAGCGCCGATGCCATTCTCGAAGCCGCCGAGGCCGTGCTGGTCGAAGCCGGTTATGCCGGTTTCTCGATCGAGGCGGTGGCGCGGCGAGCCCGCGCCGGCAAACCCACCATCTATCGCTGGTGGCCGAGCAAGGCGGCATTGCTGCTCGAGGTCTATCAGCGCCAGAAGCGCGTCGATGTTCCCGATACCGGGCGGCTGGAGGAGGATCTCGTCGGCTTCCTCAAAAACCTGTTCGCCCACTGGCGCGAGACATCGTCGGGAAGCGTGTTCCGGTCGCTGATCGCCGAGGCACAGTCGGACGAGGCCGCTGCCGCGGCCCTTGCCGACTACTCACTGGGCCGACGATCCCATACCGGCCAGATCATCGAACGCGCCAAGGCAAGGGGCGAAATCCCGGCCGAAATCGATTCAGCTGTTGTCGCAGACCTCATCGCCTCCTTCGCCTGGAGACATCTGTTGACCAACCGGCTCGACGAGGACGAAGCGACCATCGGCAAGGCGGTCAACTACGTGATGCGAGGCATAGCGGCGCCCGCCCCGTAAAGATGGCAATGAGAAAGGGCGCGGCAACCCCTGGCTGCCGCGCCCTTTTTCAAGGAGCTATCAGTCTTACTTGGCGCTTTCCAGCGTATCGACCGTCTTCTTCAGGTTCGCGTCGGGGATCTCGATCTTGGCGCCGGCGCGCAGCGACTTGACCAGTGCGAAATACTTGTCGCGGATGACCGCCTGCTTGGCCTGGTCCTTGACGTCCTCGAAGGCCGGCGGCTGCTTGGTGCGCTTGTCCTCGAGCTTGATGACATGCCAGCCGAACTGCGTTTGCACCGGCTGCTCGGTGTATTTGCCGACCTCGAGCGCGGAGGCCGCCTTGTCGAACTCCGGCACCATCTGGCCAGGTCCGAACCAGCCGAGATCGCCGCCGCTGGTCTTGCCCGAGGGATCGCTGGTGTGCTCGTTGGCGAGCTTCTGGAAGTCGGCGCCGCCATCGAGCTGCTTGATGATGGCCTCGGCCTCTTCCTTGGTCTTCACGAGGATGTGACGGGCATGCAGCTCATTGGTGGGCGGCGTGTTGGCGATTTCCTGGTCGTAACGGGCGCGGACCTCGGCGTCGGTGACCTTGTCGACGACGCCCTTCTCGACCATCTCGCCATGCAGCGCGCGCTCCTGCAGGAAAGCCATGCGGCGCTGGAAGTCGGGATCCTTGTCGAGCCCTGTGGTGACCGCCTCGGCGGCCATGACGCGGATCTCGATGGCAGCCGAAAGGGCGGCGGCACGGCGCTGCTCGGGCGGCAATTGCGCGAACTGCTGCGACAATTCCCCTTCGGCAAGCACCAGATCTGCTTCGGTCAGGGGCTGGCCGTTGACCGTGGCGATAACCTTGTTCGGATCGACCGGTGCCGCGGCCGGCGCTGCTGCATCCGCCGGAGCGGGAGCGGTTTGCTGCGCCATCAGCGGCGAGAGCGAAAGGGCCGACAGGCCGACTGCCAAGCCAAGGCTGGCGAGCGACGCGCGGCGGAACAACAAGGACATGGGGTAACTCCGGTGGGGATTGAAAGAGGGGTGGCTTCCAGATCGGCCAGATTGTGGCGGAATTTGGCGCAGCCAGCAGGGCCGGCGCGGCGTTGACATCAGTTGAGCCCCCTCTTATCTGTCCAACGACTTTGCGTCCAGAACCGTTTTCCGGGCGCTTTTTGTGTTTGCCAGTGTTCACTAATGTGTTTGCCAGTGTTCACGTGGAATTGATGGGGCCGGCCGGCGCTCATCTCAAGATTGAGAATTCTATCGAAAGGACCATTGGATGGTCAGTCTCGGCGGTCTCGCCCGTAAGGTTTTCGGTTCCTCCAATGACCGTCGGGTCAAATCGACCCGGCCTCGTGTCGAGGCGATCAACGCCATGGAAAACGAGATGCGGGCGCTTTCCGACGAGGAGTTGGTCGGCCGCACCGCAAAATTCCGCCAGGACATCGCCAACGGCGCCACGCTCGACGACCTGTTGGTGCCGGCCTTCGCCACCGCCCGCGAGGCCGCGCGCCGCGTGCTCGGCATGCGCCCCTTCGATGTCCAGCTGATCGGCGGCATGGTGCTGCACAATGGCGGCATTGCCGAGATGCGCACCGGCGAGGGCAAGACCCTGGTCGCGACGCTGCCGGTCTACCTCAACGCGCTCGCCGGCAAGGGCGTCCACGTCGTCACCGTCAACGACTATCTGGCCACCCGCGACTCCGAATGGATGGGCCGCGTCTACAAGTTCCTCGGCCTCTCGGTCGGGGTCATCGTCCATGGCCTGTCCGACGAGGAGCGCAGCGCCGCCTACGCCGCCGATGTCACCTACGCCACCAACAACGAGCTCGGCTTCGACTATCTGCGCGACAACATGAAATACGAGCGCGCCCAGATGGTGCAGCGCGGTCACAATTACGCGATCGTCGACGAAGTCGATTCCATCCTGGTCGACGAGGCGCGCACGCCGCTGATCATTTCCGGTCCGCTCGAGGACCGTTCGGAAATGTACAACACCATCGACACCTTCATCATCCAGCTGCAGCCGCAGGATTATGAGGTCGACGAGAAGCAGAAGACCTCGATCTTCACCGAGGAAGGCACCGAGAAGCTCGAGAACCTTTTGCGCGACGCCGGCCTGCTCAAGGGCGAGTCGCTCTACGACGTCGAGAACGTCGCCATAGTCCACCACGTCAACAATGCGCTGAAGGCGCACCGGCTGTTCCAGAAGGACAAGGACTACATCGTCCGCAATGGCGAGATCGTCATCATCGACGAGTTCACCGGCCGCATGATGCCGGGCCGCCGCTATTCGGAAGGCCTGCACCAGGCGCTCGAAGCCAAGGAGCATGTGGCGATCCAGCCGGAGAACCAGACGCTGGCCTCCGTCACCTTCCAGAACTATTTCCGCCTCTACAAGAAGCTCTCCGGCATGACCGGCACGGCGCTGACCGAGGCCGAGGAATTCGGCAACATCTACGGTCTCGAAGTCACTGAGATCCCGACCAATCTGCCCGTCGTGCGCATCGACGAGGACGACGAGGTCTACCGGACTGTCGAGGAGAAATACAAGGCGATCGTCAGGGAGATCCGCGAAGCCAGCGCCAAGGGCCAGCCGACGCTGGTCGGCACCACTTCCATCGAAAAGTCCGAGCAGCTGGCCGAGCGCCTGCGCAAGGAAGGTTTTACCGATTTCGAAGTGCTGAACGCCCGCCATCACGAGCGCGAGGCGGCGATCGTCGCCCAGGCCGGCAAGCCAGGCGCCATCACCATCGCCACCAACATGGCCGGCCGCGGGACCGACATCAAGCTCGGCGGCAATGCCGAGATGCGCATCGAGGAAGAACTCGGCGACATGCCGGCCGGACCCGAGCGCGAGGCGCGGGAAAAGGAAATCATTGCCGACATCGAGCGGCTGAAGGAAAAGGCGCTAGCCGCCGGCGGCCTCTACGTGCTGGCCACCGAACGCCACGAATCGCGCCGCATCGACAACCAGTTGCGCGGCCGCTCCGGTCGTCAGGGCGACCCCGGCCGCTCGAAATTCTTCCTGTCGCTGCAGGACGATCTGATGCGCATCTTCGGCTCCGAGCGCATGGACGGCATGCTGCAGAAGCTCGGCCTCAAGGAAGACGAGGCGATCATCCATCCGTGGATCAACAAGGCGCTGGAAAAAGCGCAGAAGAAGGTCGAGGCGCGCAACTTCGACATCCGCAAGAACCTTCTGAAATATGACGACGTCTCCAACGACCAGCGCAAGGTGGTGTTCGAGCAGCGCATCGAGCTGATGGACGGCGAGGGCCTCTCCGAAACGATCGCCGAGATGCGCGAAGGCGTCATCGACGAGATCGTCGCCAAGGCCATTCCCGAAAACGCCTATGCCGAGCAGTGGAACGTTGCCGGGCTGAAGGCCGAGATCGCCGAGTTCCTGAACCTCGACCTGCCGGTCGAGGACTGGGCCAAGGAAGAGGGCATCGCCGAGGACGACATCCGCGAGCGCATCGGGCAGGCCGCCGAAGCCGCCGCCAAGGAGCGCGCCGAGCGTTTTGGCCCCGAGGTGATGAATTACGTCGAGCGCTCGGTTGTGTTGCAGACGCTCGACCATCTGTGGCGCGAGCACATCGTCAATCTCGACCATCTGCGTTCGGTCGTCGGCTTCCGCGGCTACGCCCAGCGCGATCCGCTGCAGGAATACAAGGGCGAGGCGTTCGAGCTGTTCCAGGCCATGCTGGGCAATCTGCGCCAGGCCGTCACCGCGCAGCTGATGCGCGTCGAACTGGTCCGCCAGGCCGCCGAAGCGCCGCCTCCGGAAGCCCCCGACATGTTCGGCACCCATATTGACGGCACAACCGGCGAAAACGACTTCGAAGGCGGCGAGACCGCCCTCCTGGTCCGCCCGGAGACAACCGCCGTCGTCGCTCCCGAAGACCGCGACCCCAACAACCAGGCCACCTGGGGCAAGGTCGGCCGCAACGAAGCCTGCCCGTGTGGATCGGGGAAGAAGTACAAGCACTGCCACGGGGCGTTCGCGTAGTCTCGTAGCTCGGACTACCGCCACCAATCAGAAATGAAAGACGCTATCAGCGAGGCTAAGATACCTAGGCAGAACGAAAACCCTCGTTCGAACATCTTTGGGATCGTTTCAGAACTGCAAATGCCCTTTGCACAGAGCGCGTATCTAGGTTCGCTAGGGTTCTTATGGTGGTTAATTCATTAGTTACAGCTGCCTTCTCGCTGGTGGCGTGAGCGACTGTGGCTGGACCGACGACCAAGACGCATTCGGCCCTTACAAGCTGTGGAAACTGAAAAGGGGCGACCTATAGGTCGCCCCTATCTAATCGCCTTAAGCCGCTTCTGCTTCCGGCAGCGGGAAGTCAAGCGGGAGTTCTGCCGCCGGCGGGATTTCGGGGAACAAGCGCCCCGCCATCACGTCGGCAATCCGGCCAAAGTTGAGGCCGGGGTAATAGCCCGAAATCCATGAATACGGGATTCCTAGATAGCGGGCCAACTTGATCACCGGAACCATATCCGGCGTCACCTTACGGTCGTTCATCCCTTTTCCTTTCTGAAAAGGATGCGACCGAATAAACAGTTGACGCTGATTCAAGGATGAATCATTGTCGCCGGGTTGTAAGTGCGCCGTTTATTCGGTCGCATGTTTCTGATCTGGGACCATTCCCGGACCAGTTGTGGAACCGGAGCATTCGCGCCCCGGCTCCTACCGCCCAGCGGCGGCTGCTGAAACTGACCAGGTGGATCAGACCTCGTCAGATCAGGAAGCGGTCAAGCTATATGGGTTCCATGCCGATACCTTTACTTGATGCACCGTGGGGAACGAATCTCCACGGCGCATCCTGTGGGCAATGTGGTCATAATGCAATACGTCGTCTGGACATATTCGGATTTTTGACTTTGCCAGCCTCTTCCTATATGAAGGCTTGGAAATCAGAGCCGGAGGCCAAAATGTCGGACCAGAGCGAGACCATGAGCGCTGAGACCAAGAGCGCGCAGAAGCGTCGGGTCGGGCGCAGCCCCTCTTACCCCGCCATCAGCGTCCAGAAGGCCGTGGAGAAGACCAAGGCCCTTTATGAAAGAGAGGGGGAGTATGCAGCGCCAATCGAATCGGCGGCAACCGCATGGGGCTATAGCTCCAAGAGCAGTGGGGGGCGCCAGATTCTTGCAACTCTCGGATATTATGGGTTAATCGAAGTCCAAGGTGAAGGCGACACGCGCAAAGTGAAAGTCTCTGAAATCGCGCGACGCATTCTGCTCGACCAGCGCGAAGACGACACGGAGAAAAAAGTTTTGGTACGGCGGGTTGCTCTTAACCCAACGGCACATAAGGCGATCTTCGAAAAATACCCCACGGGGCTAGCATCGGACGGCTCCCTAATCCATTTTTTGGTCTTCGATCTTCATTTCAACAGGGACGCAGCCAACGAGCTTTTGGCCGAATTTAAGGAGACAGCCCAATACATCGGTCTGTACGGTCCCGATAAAGATGTGGACAAAAATGGCGCCGGGAATCATAATGACGGGGCGGACAAGTCTCCCCCTGATGTTAAGGTCGGTGATAAGATCCAGTGGACCAGTCAAGGTTCGGACCAGTTCCCGAACGGCGCGACCGTCTTAGGGTTTTCGGCTGACAATCAATGGATCTTCACCGATCGGGGGATGTCGGGGATTCCAGTAAAAGAGATCAAAGTTATGGAACCTTCTCCCGCACAGACGCCTCCGGCCATGCCGCAACATCTCGTGGACTACGTGGTCCACCGCCCAGGCGAAACTGTAGTGATTGAAGCGAAAAAGGGATCGCGAAAGGCGGTATTCCCCGTAGAGGAAGGGGACGTGACACTGATCTTCCCGGAAAACATGTCCGCTGACGGGCTTGCCGTTCTTGGTCAGTATCTGGATGTCTTCCTAAAGAAAGAGCAGAAGAAGGCCGGCGCCTAAAGGCTTGCCTTGCGCGGCGCTGCCAGTACCCGCACCATTGATCCGACTTCGGCGCGACACCTACCGCGCTGACAACCATCGCGTACTGAGTGCCGTTTGCCTCGCGGCGGTTGTCTTCGCGCCATACCATCTCGGCGGCATAGGAGCCGAAATAGTTGCCAGCGATGCGGCGCGACTGATACGCGAGAAGAATTGAAGGGCGAGCTGAAGCGCCGGGGCATAACCTATGCGGCGCTTGCCGAAAAACTGACCGAGAAGGACGCCCACAAAAGCGAGCGCAATCTGGCCAACAAGATAAGCCGTGGTAGCTTCACCGCTGCATTTTTTATGATCTGCATAGAGGTGATCGGCGTTCGCCATGTTAGCTTGGAAGTGTGAATTTTCGCGCACATTCTTGAACGTATTAATCGTAATGCATAAGTCCCTTGCAGCGATTGCATCCGCAACCATTGCGCTGATCGTTGCAATTGACGTACGATTCGAATGTACGTAAGGATTGAAAAATCTGCGATTAACAAACTGGAAACGTTTGATTCGGAACAATGGCTGCATGCATCCGTTGGGATTAGCGCGGATTCGTAGGGAGCAATTCGATGAACGCATTCGCATATCGGGATAAGGTTCTCGACGAATTGCGTCGGGAATCTAACGCATCGTTTTCGGTCGTTTATCGCGCTATGTCTGAGGCAGCGAAAGCGAACCATGAGAAGGATAAAAACCTGGACGTTGAGGACGTGAAGCGGCGCATTCGTGCTATCATCAGGGAACAAGCCGTCGAAGCCAACTAGGCATGTCGCTAAGCGTATCTACCCTAGCGCTTTTCCTGTTTCTCGTTCCTGGTCTCATTTTTAGGTTTTCTTTATATGAAGGGTCGCCCGTGAGGCGGCCCTTTTTGGCATCTGGAACGTTGTATTCGTCGATAGCGGTCATATTGTATTCGACGATGATATTTACGCTTACGATATCAATTCTGCAGATAAACACGTATATCGCAAATGAAATAGGCAATGGAATAAGGTTCGGCATTGCCGAGCTAAATGACATTGTTTATATCTTTGATGACCACCTACAAGAAAATAGGCGATTTACAATAGCGAACTTCCTCATAAATTATCCGATGAGGACTGTTGCCATGTTTTCCTTGGTGTGCCTACTCGCATACGTGTTGGCTCGCACCGTCCAGCGACTTTCCCGCCAAATCGGCTTAATTGGCCGGATGATGTATGGACCTATCTATCCGATGCTCTCACAAAAAGGCGCGCCGTTCCTAACGTGTTTTGTCCTTACCAAAGTCGGCCACGACAAACAGAGGTTGATGTATTGCGGATATCCTGAGGAAATTTGCCTCCGGGAAGGAAATAACATCGACCATATAATTCTCTCCGACCCAGAGAAGTTCTATATGGTTTTTGACGATCCTGTACCCACGACGACGTTTGGAGAGGCTCGACGGGTATCGAGGCAGGAGCAAAGCCGAGGCCAAATGTTTGTATCAGGCTCTGAGATCGAAAACGTTCACTTCGAAAGCTTCTATTATGCTGACCCTACGCCGAGTTTGATTAGCCGAATTTTCGGATCTCATAAACGCAAGGTAGCGGCACCAAAGTAGGTGGCTAAACGCGAACGGCCTTCCAAGCGCTTGGAAGGCCGTTCTATTTTCCTGATTTTTCCAATGCCTACGGCTTTTTCCAGCGTTTCCTATGTTTTCCCATACCGGGCGACAATCCACACACCCATTCAGAGGACTCGAACCTCGACTCCTCAAGCGCGCCTAGGAACGATCCGGATCGCCCATTTTCGGCTAACTAGAAACTTGAGGTGCGTTTCCTACGCTTCATACTGCAGGACTGGCATGTATGGGGTACTCCCGCGCCCCAAGTTTGTCAAACAAGTCGCAATTTGCACGATTATTGACGGCAAACATCAATAAATTTGGCGAGTTTGCTCCATAATACCGCTAAGCCTGATCCGTTTCGTCGGCCTCAGCTTCCCGGGCGGCTTGTTTAAACCGCTCGGATTGCTCTTTCTGACTAAGCTCTCCAGCCCTTTTTGGCTTTGGCTTTGGAGCGATATTTAGACGGTCGCCAGACACCATAGGGTGCCTCACCTTGCACTAGTCGTTTCATAAGTCAGGCGTTGCCGACGACACCTTGCCGCGCATGCCACGCTTGAACGCCGAGAGATAGCTTTCGATGGTGTTCGAATGGATGACGGCACCACCCTCGTTATGGCGACGCCATCGGCATGACTTATGAGCGTGCCACGCACCGCCCCTACCGGCCCTCCGCTATGGCACCGGACGTTCGTCACTCGAAAAAGCCAAATCGCTGACTTTTCGCCCGCCGCACCCCGCCCTCACCCAACCGTTTCTTAATGTGTCTCCGCTACACCCAACCCTGAAAAGAAGCGGAAAACGGAGAGAAATCGGGGTGCGCTTTTCCGCGGCCACGACTGCCGGGCGGTTCTTGCCGCAGCGTTGGGCGCTGCGCATGGGGCCGTTGCTTGGCCGCATCGATGCCGTGCTGTTCACCGCCGACGAGCGCGGCGAGGCGAGCCGCATGTCGGTCATCGCCTTCTCGGTCCGCATCGTCAGCGCCGTCATCGCCTTCGTCAGCCAGGTGCTGATGGCACGGTGGATGGGCTCGTTCGAATATGGCATCTTCGTCCTCGTCTGGGTGACGATGGTCATCGTCGGAAACCTCGCCTGCCTGGGCTTCCACACCTCCGTCATCCGCTACATTCCCGAATATCGCGAGCGCGGCCTGATGGACGAACTGCGCGGCATCGTGCTGGCCAGCCGCCTGTTCGTGCTGATCGCCTCCACGCTGATTGCCGGGCTCGGCGCGCTCGGCGTCTGGCTGGCGGCACCCTGGATCGAGAACTACTATGTGATCCCGTTCATCCTCGGCGTCATCTGCCTGCCGATGATCGCCATGTCCGACCTTTTGTCGGGCCTGGCACGCGCCAACAGCTGGGCACTGTTTGCCCTGTCGCCGACCTATCTGGTGCGGCCCGTGCTGATCCTGCTGTTCATGGCGCTGATGCTGTTCGTGGGCTACGCACCCGATGCCAGGACCGCCATCTTCGCCTCGATCGCCGCCACCTACGCCACCACGCTGGGACAACTCGTCGGTGTCACCCAGCGCATGGAAAGGCAGATCCCGGCCGGGCCGATGAAGGTGCATTTCGCGCAATGGTTCATCGTCTCGCTGCCGATCTTCCTGGTCGAGAGCTTCTTCTTCCTGCTGACCAATGCCGACGTGCTGATGGTCGGCGCCTATATGGATCCCAACGACGTCGCCGTTTATTTCGCCACCGTGAAGACGCTGGCGCTGGTGCATTTCGTCTACTTCGCCGTCAAGGCCGGCGTTGCCCAGCGCTACGCCCAGTTCACCCATGGCGACCCGCAAAGGCTTGCCGCCTTTGCCCGCGAGACGGTGTCGTGGACGTTCTGGCCATCGCTCTTGATGGCGCTGCTGGTGCTGGCGCTCGGCGAGCCGATGCTGGTGCTGTTCGGCCCTGAATTCACATCAGGCTATCCGCTGCTGTTCCTGCTCGTCTTCGGCGTCGTGGCGCGGGCCGCCGTCGGCCCCTGCGAAAGCCTGCTGACGATGAGCGGCAACCAGAACATCTGCGCCGCCGTCTATGCCATGACGCTGGCCTTCAACATCGCCCTCAATGTGGTGCTGATCCCGATGTTCGGCCTGTGGGGCGCGGCAATGGCCACCGCCTTTGCCATGATCTTCGAAGCCGGCGCGCTCTCCTTCACGGTGTGGCGCAAGCTCGGCATCGCCATGCTTATCTTCGTGCCTGCCAAAGGAGCCGCGTGATGGCTGCCATCCCGTTGCTTGAGGAAACCAGCGGCGGCACCGCCGGCGCCATGGTGTCGGGGCTCGCCGGGCTGACCCGCGATGCCGACCCCGCCCATATCGAGATCCTCGCCAACAACCGGCCCGAGCGCAAGCTCGCCATCTACCCGGCATCGGCCGGCTTCGACCTGGTCGAGGAACTGGACTATCTCTGCGCCCGCACGGTCGAGCCCAATGTTTTCTTCAATCCGCGCTTCCTGGCCCCGGCCATGCCGCGGCTGGAGGATCGCGAGGTGCGGCTGGCGGTCATCCGTGACGGCGACGAATACCGCAACCGGCTGCGCCTTCTGGTGCCGTTCTCTGTTGAGCGGCCGGTGGTGCCGCTCGGCGTTCCGGTCATGCGCACATGGTCGAGCCCGTTCGGTCCGCTCGGCACGCCGCTGGTCGACCGCGACGACCCGGTCGGCGTCGTCGAGGACTTTTTTGCGATGCTGTCGCGCCCGCATCTCAAGCTGCCGAAAGTGTTCGTCCTGCCCGACATCCGGCTCGATGGCCCGGTGGCGAGCCTGCTTGCCACCGTGGCCGAGGCTCGCGGCCTGACGCTGGTCACCACCGGCCAGAGCCAGCGCCCGGCGCTGGAGAGCGAGCTCGATGGAGACGATTATCTGAAGGCCTCGCTGCGCTCGCACCATTATCGCGAGTTCCGCCGCCTGAAGCGGCGCCTTGGCGACCTTGGCAAGCTTGAGCATGTCGTGGCGCGCGGCCCCGAAGACATCCGCCATGCTATCGAAGGCTTCCTGTCGCTGGAAGCGGCCGGCTGGAAAGGCCGCGAACGCACCGCCATGGCGATCGACCGCTTCCGCGCCGCCTTCGCCCGCGAAGCCGTGCACCGGCTGGCCGAACAGGACATGTGCCGCATCCACTCGCTGACGCTCGACGGCCGCACCATCGCCTGCCTGATCGTCTTCGTCGAAGCCGGCATCGCCTACACCTGGAAGACGGCCTATGACGAGACGCTGGCCAGCTATTCGCCCGGCACGCTACTGATGATCGAGGTGACCAGGCAGCATCTCGACGATCCCAACATCATGATGACCGATTCCTGCGCGGTGCCCGACCATCCGGTGATGAGCCGGCTATGGGCCGAGCGCAAGCCGATGGGCACCCTGGTGATCGGCCTGGCGCCGGACGCCGACCGCCTCACCCGCCAGGCCGCCTCGCAACTGCACCTCTACCGCGAAACCCGCAACATGGCCCGCCTGCTGCGCAACCGGATGAAGAGCTTGCTGGGGCGGCGGTAAGAAAAGGCAGGGTGCGGTTCTGGAGAATGGCACATCTTCGCTGCAATATTTGACAGGTGGGTGACCGGGAATTTACTTCGGTTGCCAGCAGGCAAACGCGAATATTGATCTCTGCTTATAAAAAAACGAGATTTCTCGCAGAAATTTCCAGTGAAAGCCCATAAGACCTACTCGCATTCTTGTTCTTAATTCACGATAATCTAGTGATTCGGTAGCGATGAGAGAGAAATGTCGCTGAATCATGAGGCCAACGGCGCCCGGCACATCAGTGCGGAGGACAGCGCCGTTGTCCGAAGGGCCGACGAAGACTTCGAAGAACTGATTCGAAGCATTCGAGCCGCAACGCATCAAGCTTTGCCTCTCTTCGAAGAGGAGCCCGTGACCGGGTTGGCCCAGTCAGACACGCTGGCCGCCTCCCTCGGCTCGACTTCGGCCCGGACGGGCTCGAGCCAGGCCCGCGCCATGCGCGGCTCCTCGCTCTTGTCCAACGATAGGCTGGATCCACGTGCCGATGACGACTTGGCGTGGTCGTTGGTTGATCACGATGCCGACGCTCCCGATACCGACAAATGGGAATTGCAGGAAGAGGTGGCGAAGCTGCAGCGCTTGCAGGATCGCACCTCGAAAGAGCTTGGGCGAAAATCGCGCGAGCTATCGATCGCGAGTAAGACAATCGCCGACCTGGAGGTCCAACTCAACAAGGCACGGCAGACCATTGCGCAAGCGGACAGGCATGCCGGCCAGCGCGCAACGCGGTTCCTCGAAGCGAATGTCGAGGTCGAGCGTCTGGGCCGGAACCTGGCGCGCGTGTCGGGGCAACTTCGCGACGAGATCATCGCCAGGCAAGCCGCCGAGCAGGCGCGTGAGGACGTTGCATCGCGGCTCGCCAGCTTGCAACAGGCCGCCATGCTGCTTCGTTCCAAAGTCGCGGATTACCAGCTCCACAACGAAAGACTGACCGGCAGACTGTCTGCGCAGATGCTGGTGCAGCAGGACCTGCAGGTGCGGCTGTCCACGGTCGAGCATCAGCGCGGCGTTCTCGGCGATTGCGCCGCCACCGCGCAGGTACGGGCCGCCGAACTTGAAAAGAGGTTGCGCTCACTCCAGCGCAGCGCCGCCGATCAAAGCGTGGTCCGCGCAACGCCGAGCGTGGGGCAGCGCGCCGAGGACGTGGCCGAGCATCGGCGCCAAACCCCGGAAACCGAGATTGCGACGTTGCGCCAGGAGCGCGACGCGGCGCGCCGAGACTATGGCGCGGTGAAGGTTCAACTCGCCGATCTCCGCTTGCGCGACATGACCGACGAGCTCGCGCATGCCCGTTGCCGCGATGAGAACCGCCAGCTTCACCACAGGCTGGAAACGCTGAGACGCCAGGATCCGCCCAGCGGACCGGCAGCGGATGACAATGCCGATCTCGAACGGACATTCGACGAATTGCTGGCGGCTGGCGAGCTTGGCGCGGCCAATGACGGCGATCCCACCGCGACGCGCAAGGCGTCTTGATCGCGTTGGGATTTGCCACCCAAAGCTCGAAGAGTGAAGGTTGGTGCCCCTAGCCGGAATCGAACCAGCACTCCTTGCGGAACTCGATTTTGAGTCGAGCGCGTCTACCAATTCCGCCATAGGGGCTCAGGCCGGGCGGCCTGGATGGCGCGGGACTATACGGTTGGAGGGCTGTTCGTCAACTGGCCAATTCTCCGGCGCTCTCAAGATGCGACCAAACTGCGCCTTTCGATTTCGTGACGGGGCTGCCATTGTGCAGCGCGGAAAATCTTTCTAGACAGGCGGCGCATCAAAGCGCGGCACGTCTGCGGGGACGGATGGCGTGCTCTGGGTCTTTGTTCTGTGCATGCCGTTACACCCCAACCTGCCTGCGCAATTGAACGACACGCATTAGGAGTGCCGATGCTTCGCGGACTTTACGACTGGACCTTGTCGCTGGCGGCCCGCAAATCCGCCGAATGGTGGCTGGCCTTCATCGCCTTCGTCGAAAGCTCGGTGTTCCTGGTGCCGGCCGACGTGCTCTATCTGCCGATGGCGCTGTCGCGGCCGGATCGCGCCTACCGCTATGCGCTGATCGCCACCGTCGCCTCGGTGCTGGGCGGCATCGCCGGCTGGTTCATCGGCCACTACGCCTATGACGCGGTGGCGAGGCCGATCCTCGAATTCTACGGCAAGTACGACGAGTTCGAAGCGCTGCGCGCGGGGGCAGGCGTCGGCTTCATCGTCCTGATGCTGATCACGTCGGGCGCTGCCCACCTGCCGCCGATCAAGGTGGTGACGATCCTGTCCGGCGTCATCGGCGTCAATTTGCTGTTGTTCGTGGTGCTGGCGATCGTGGCCCGCGGTGGCCGTTTCCTGCTGCTCGCCTGGCTGCTGCGCCATTATGGCGAACCGATCCGCGAATTCATCGAAAAGCGCCTCGGCCTCATCGCCGGCGCCGGCGCGGCTGCCCTGATTTTGCTCTATATCCTCGTCAAATACGCGTTCTGAACAGAACCATTGCGAGCCGGACGGACCGATTGAAATGACAGCGACCATGAATGCCGACACCGGACGCCAGCGCACGCTAACCGCCTTGTTCCTCGCCGTTGCCATGGCCGCCACCGTTGGTTCGGCGCTCGGCTTCCAGTATCTCGGCGGCTACATCCCCTGCCACCTCTGCCTCGAACAGCGCACGCCCTACTATATCGGCGTGCCGCTGATGGTGCTGGCGGTGATTGCGTCGATGCTGCACGCACCCAGCTGGCTGACGCGCGGCCTGCTGGCCGTCGGCGGCATCCTGATGCTCTACGGCCTCTATCTCGGCGTCTACCACTCCGGCGTCGAATGGCAGTGGTGGGCCGGCCCGACCGATTGTACCGCAGGCGCCGGGCCGGTCGACACCGGCGGCAAGGGCGTGCTCGACGCGCTCGACAAATTCGTGCCGCCGTCCTGTGACAAGGCCGCCTTGCGCATCCTCGGCCTGTCGCTGGCCGGCTGGAACGCCATCGCCAGCCTGATCCTCGCCGCCGTAGCCTTCCGCGGCGCCCTCACCCGCGACTGATTGAGCAGCGCGACGCAGAGTTCGAGCAAAAATTCGCCAGACTGAGCCGGATGGCGCGACTTTCGACGTCCGAGCAAGATCGACCCCCACTCCGTCTCGGCTTCGCCGAGCCACCTCTCCCCCGATCGACGGGGTAGAGGAAAGGCGCGAGCCTATTGAGCCAGCGCTCCTTACGCTGGGCTCCCTTCCTCTCCCTCCGGAGGGGGGAGAGGTGGCGCTGCGAAGCAGCGACGGAGTGGGGGAAGCCGGTCCTTAAGCGCGAAGCCGCTGATAGGTGAGCGCCACCGTGCTGGCCCGATACCGGGAAGTGGTAGGCATGTGAATCGCTCCAGACGGCCAGCCTCCCGAATTCTCGAACGATCTCAGGGCTCCAGTTCGACATCCCAGTACAGATAATCCATCCAGCTCTCATGCAGATGGTTGGGCGGGAACAGGCGGCCATTGTTGTGCAGATCGTGCACCGTCGGCTGGAAAGGCTTCTGCAGCGGCCACATCTTGGCATGCGCCGGCATCATGCCGCCCTTCCTGAGGTTGCAGGGCGAACAGGCGGCAACGACATTCTCCCATGTCGTCGCGCCGCCACGGTGGCGGGGAATGACGTGATCGAAGGTCAAGTCCTCCGGCGTGCCGCAATACTGGCACTGGAAACGGTCGCGCAGGAAGACGTTGAAGCGGGTGAAGGCCGGGTGCCTGGAGGGCTTCACATAGGCCTTCAGGCTGACCACGCTCGGCAGCTTCATCGAGAAGGTCGGCGAGGAGACGGCGTGCTCGTATTCGGCGACGATGTTCACCCGGTCGAGGAACACCGCCTTGATGGCATCCTGCCACGACCAGAGCGACAAGGGGTAATAGCTGAGCGGACGGTAATCCGCATTCAGCACCAGTGCTGGAAGCCCATCCGGAGATACGGCAACCGTCACGTGTTCACCTCCTTGGTTCTAGACCCGAACGGCGCGGATACTGTAAGCCCGACATGACAGGGATGTGAAGCGGATTGTCGCGTGGCCTAAGCGCCAAAAATGCGTGATTTTTATGATTTTTTGCGGATTCAGGCCGGCGGCGCGGCGTCTCGCCCTCTGGTTTCACGATAATAGGACCAGAAAAGCCGCGATGCGACACCTCGCCACGGGCTCCATGATTCGGCCAATGCGATCAGGGTTTTCTCCGGCGGACGCGGCTCGATGCCGAGCGCGTGGCCGACCGCGCTCTGCAGCGCGACGTCGCGCGCGGGGAAGATGTCGGGATGCCCAGCGGCGAATAAGAGATACACTTCCGCCGTCCACGGGCCGATGCCGGACACCGCCGTCATCGTCGTGATCGCCTCCTGGGCATCGAGCGAACAGAGGTGATGAAGGTCGAGGCCGTCGGCCACCGCCTGGGCAATTGCGATCAGGCCGCGCTGCTTGGGCCGCGACAGGCCGGCCTCGCGAAACATGTCCTCGCCGGCGGCCAGGATCGCTTGCGGCGTCAGCGGATCGACGAGTTTGGTCAGCCGGCCGAAGATCGCATCGGCACTGGCGCGGGACACTTGCTGCGAGACGACGATCGACGCCAGGCTTCGAAACCCCGGCTCGGACAGCCGCAGCGGCACCTCGCCGGCCATGCCGCGCACCTTTTCCAGGCGCGGGTCGATCACGCAAAGCGCGTCGAGCCCCCGGGCAATGTCGTCTGATGTCACGATACGGCGCATGCTTTCTTGTTCCTCGACCGTCGACAGGGTAGCAATTGGCGGAGCGCCGCAAAACATGATTGCCGCCTGAGAGATGACACTCCTGACATTCCGCTTCGCGCCCAGCCCCAACGGCGACCTGCATCTCGGCCACGCCTATTCGGCGCTGCTCAACCAGAAGCTGGCGGCACAGGCGCACGGCCGCCTGCTGCTGCGCATCGAGGATATCGACACGACGCGCTGCACGCCGCTATTCGAGGCAGGCGTGCTTGCCGACCTGAAATGGCTGGGGCTTGGCTGGGAAGAGCCGGTGCGCCGCCAGTCCGAGCATTTCGCCGAATACCAAGCGGTGCTCGAGCGGTTGATCGCGGACGAACTCGTCTACCCCGCCTTCATGAGCCGTGGCGAGATCCGCGCCTTCATCACCGACAGCGAAAAGCGTGGGCGCGACTGGCCGCGCGATCCCGATGGCGTGCCGCTCTACCCCGCCACCGACAAGGCGCTGCCGCTGAAGGAACGCCAGCGGCGGATCGCCGAGAATGCACCCTTCGCCTGGCGGCTGGATGTCGATGCCGCCATGGCGCGTGTCGGCAAGGACCTTTCATGGACGGAGTATTCTGACGAGACGCTTTCCGCGACGCGCTCCGTCGAAGCCCGCCCGCGGGACTGGGGCGACGTGATCTTGGCGCGCCGAGACATTCCGACCAGTTACCACCTCGCCGTCGTCATGGACGATGCGCTGCAAGACGTCAGCCACGTCGTGCGCGGCCAGGATCTGTTTTCCGCCACTGGCGTGCAGCGCCTGCTGCAGCAACTCCTCGGACTGCCGCAACCGGCCTATTTCCATCATCGTCTGATCCTCGGGACGGACGGACGAAAACTGTCGAAGAGCTTCAGTGATACCGGCCTTGCCGCATTGCGCCATGCCGGCGCATCGCCTGACGACATCAGGCGGATGGTCGGGTTTTGAGCTCGGTGAGACCAGGGCGCCACCCCCCAAATGCGCCGGCCGTTGAATTCCGGTGACGCATGGATCAACGGTTTCGTTTTGCGCGCCGGGTTGAAGCGCAGTAGAGCAGCGCCACGGTCAACTCCCTCCAGCGCGGCGGTCTCCGGAACATGCACAGCATCAAGCGGTTCATCCCCGCCACCTTCGTCGTCCTGTGGGCGACCGGCTTTATCGGCGCGCGCTACGCCATGCCGTGGGCGGAACCGTTCACATTCCTCGCCGCGCGTTTCGTCATCGCCGCCATCCTGCTGGCCGTCCTGATGCTTGTGCTGGGCTCGAAAAGAGCCACCCGCGAGGAGGCGCTGCATGCCACCGGCGCCGGCATCCTGATGCATGGCGTCTATCTCGGCGCCGTCTTCTGGGCCATCCACAGGGGCATGCCGGCCGGATTTTCGGCCCTCATCGTCGGCCTGCAGCCGCTGATCACGGCGGTGCTTGCCGGTAAGTTTCTCGGCGAGGCGATCCTGCCGCGCCACTGGCTTGGCCTTGGTATCGGCCTCATCGGCATCGTCATCGTGCTGTGGCCGAAGCTCGGCGCGCTCGGCGGCGGCGTGACCGCGGCGACATTGACCGCCTCGCTGGTCTCGGTGCTCGGCATGAGCGCCGGCACCATCTGGCAAAAGCGCTTCGCTTCCGGCGGCGACCTCGTCGCGGCTACCATGTGGCAATATATCGGTGGCGGTTCGCTGATGCTCCTCGCCTCACTCGCCTTCGAGACCCACACCGTCGTCATCAACGGCGAACTGATCTTCGCCATGGCCTGGCTGGTGCTGGTGCTGTCGCTCGGCGCCATCTTCCTGCTGATGGTGATGATCCGCGACGGCGAGATGTCGAAAGTGGCGTCGCTGTTCTACCTGGTGCCGGCGGTGACGGCGGTCATCGCCTGGGCACTCTTCGACGAACAGCTCAACGCGCTGCAGATCGCCGGCATGGCGATCACGACCTTCGGCGTTGGCCTGGCAACGGCGCGGCAGACCAAGGGAAGAACTGTGGAATTGAGGAATTGAGGCATTGAGGCATTGAGGCATTGAGGCATTGAGGCATTGAGGCATTGAGGCATTGAGGCAGATGGGGGCCATCTGGCGCTGGGTGCTACGTCAATTCTTCAATTCTTCAATTCTCCCATTCCTCAATTCTCCCATTCCAGTTCCCCAATTCGACCTGTCATCCCACCCGCGCACGCGCCTCCAGATAGCGACTGATCGCGGCGTTGAGCTCGCCGCCGAGGATGAAGATCGCCGAGACCATGTAGAGGAAGACCACGGCGATCATGATCGAGGCCAAGCCGGCATAGGTCGTCACGTAGGACGAGAAGTGGTCGAGATAGGTGGCGAAGATGGTCGAGCCGATAAGCCATGCCGCCAGCGTGAAGACGATGCCCGGCACCAGCGAGACGAAGCGGCGCTTGCCCGCCGGCAGCCAGAAATGCACGGCAAACAATCCGCCGACGATGACCGCCGAAGCGATGACGTAACGCCACAGGGTGATGGTGCCCATATAGGGCTTGATCCAGTCGATATGGGCTTCGGCGAGCCGCGCCAGCAGCGGCGCGAACACCAGGAGCACGCTGATCGCCAGGAAACCGGCCGTGGCGATGAGAACGAAGATGATGCTCTGCACCCGGCGGTAGATGATGCCGCGCGTTTCCGAAACGCGGTAGGCGCGGTTGAGCGACGTGCGCAGCGCCTCGATGCCGTTCGACGCAAAATAGGCAGCAAGCACCACACCATAGGTCAAAAGGTCGGTGCGCCGGACGGTCAGCACATTGAGCACTTCGCGCGCGATCGGCTTGGCGATCTGTTCGGGCCAGGTGTCGAAGACCAGATGCACGGCCGTGTCGGAGAACGCCTGCGCGCCCAGGAAGCTCGCCAGCGTCGTCGCGAAGATCAGAAACGGGAACAGCGCCATCAGCGATGTGATCGCCAGATGGCTGGCCATGGCCCAGCCGTCATCGGTGTTGAAATGGCCAAGCGCGTCGTAGAGAACCCGCTTGAGGGCTACGATCTTCCGCAACAAGAACCGCGCCCTCCAATTGTCTCCACGCCGGGAATATGGGAAGGGATTGCGGCAAATGGCAACCCTTGGCGAAACCACGAACAGTCCGGCGCAGAAGGTGCGCTCGATTATCATCACCGGTGCGTCTTCGGGAATAGGCGCGTACTGCGCCCGCACGTTGAAGGCGGAAGGCTGGCGGGTGTTCGCAACGGCGCGCAAGCCGCAGGACATCGCCGCGCTCGAAGCCGACGGCATCGAGGCCTTCTATCTCGATTATTGCGAGCCGGACTCCATCGCCGCGCTGGTGACGGCGGTGCTCGACCGCACCGGCGGCCGGCTCGACGCCCTGTTCAACAACGGCGCCTATGCGCAGCCGGGCGCCGTCGAGGATCTGCCCGTTGCGGCGCTCAAGCAGCAATTCGAGGCGAATTTCTTCGGCTGGCATGATTTGACCCGCCGACTGGTGCCGGTGATGCGCCGCCAGGGTCAGGGCCGCATCGTCCACTGCTCGTCGATCCTTGGCCTGGTGCCGGTGCGCTTTCGCGGC
Organism: Mesorhizobium sp. M7A.F.Ca.US.010.02.1.1; assembly: GCF_004023085.1. Lineage (NCBI taxonomy): Bacteria > Pseudomonadati > Pseudomonadota > Alphaproteobacteria > Hyphomicrobiales > Phyllobacteriaceae > Mesorhizobium > Mesorhizobium sp. M7A.F.Ca.US.010.02.1.1. The sequence continues at coordinate 108,480 of NZ_RZRV01000018.1, forward strand.
GCCTATTCGGCATCGAAGCACGCACTGGAGGCCTTGATGCTCTGCCAGCGCCAGGAACTGGCCGGCAGCGGCGTCCACGTTTCGCTGATCGAGCCGGGGCCGGTGAAGTCGAAGATCGCCAGCAATGGCCTCATTTGGTTTCTCAGCAACATCGACCACGAAAATTCCGTGCACCGCGTGGACTATGCGGCGCAACTCGAGCGGTTGCGGGCCGGCGGCAGCCAATCGGCCTTGAAGCCAGGGCCGGAAGTCGTTCATGCGGCGCTGCGCCATGCACTTCTGTCGCGGCGCCCGCGCCCGCACTATGTGGTAACAGTGCCGGCCAGGATCGGTGCGGTGCTCAAACGCATCCTGCCGGCATCGATGCTCTACCGCCTGATGGCCAAACGCGCCTGAACGCCAAACAACTGGAACGCAACAATGGCAACCGTCTTCAACATTCTCGCCATTCTGGTCATGGTCGCCGTTGCGGTCGTGCTTGTTCGTGGCCTCATCAACATGATGCGCGGTGGTTCCGGCGTCACGTCGAACAAGCTGATGCAGGCACGCGTCATGCTGCAGGCCGTGGCGCTGGTGCTGATTCTGCTTGCGGTGTATTTCACCCGCAAGTGAGGATATCGGCAGCCGGGGAGGCGAAATGGTCAAGCTCAACAAGATCTACACCCGCACCGGCGATGATGGCACCACGGGTCTCGGCACCGGCGAAAGGCGGCTGAAATCCGACCTTCGGGTAGACGCTTACGGCACGATCGACGAGGCCAATGCCTGCATCGGCATCGCCCGGGTCCACACGGCCGCGACCCATCCCGCGATCGATGACATGCTTTCCCGCATCCAGAACGATCTGTTCGATCTTGGCGCCGATCTCGCCGTGCCCGACGACGGCAAGCCACTCGGCTACGAGCCGCTTCGCATCGTCGCCGTGCAGACCGACCGGGTCGAGAAGGACATCGACCTTCTCAACAAGGAGCTTCAGCCGCTCAAATCCTTCGTGCTCAATGGCGGCACGCCGGCAGCGGCGGCACTTCACCTTGCCCGCACCGTGGCGCGGCGGGCCGAAAGGCTGATCGTGGCCCTTGCCCAGGACCCGAACGAGCACGTCAACCGCGACGGACTGAAATACATCAACCGCGTCTCGGATTTCCTGTTTGTCGCCGCCCGGGCGGTCAATGACAACGGAAACGCCGACGTGCTATGGGTTCCCGGCAAGAACCGCTGATTGTCGAAAGCGGAAGAGGGCCTGGGGCAATGTTCATCCCGCTTTACGACACCAACAGGCTGCGGCACATCCGCCTGCAATATGTGACCATCGGGCTGATCGTGGTCAATGCCCTGGTCTACCTTGCCACCGCGCTCGGCGGCGAGAGTTTCTCCAATGCCGCCGTGCTTGGTCTCGGCTTCATCCCGTCGGTCGTCCATGACACCGCCGAGCTCGATCCCCGTTTCATCGTCATCCCCGAAAGCCTGAGCTATCTCACCTATTCCTTCCTGCATGCAGACATCTTCCATCTCGGCGGCAACATGCTGTTCCTGTGGGTGTTCGGCGACAATGTCGAGGATGCGCTCGGCCACATCCGCTACCTCATCTTCTACCTGTTGTGCGCGATCGCCGGCGCCGCTTTCCAGGGCCTCGTCGCCTGGGATTCGCAAGTGCCGCTGATCGGTGCCTCCGGCGCCATCGCCGGCGTGGTCGTCGCCTATCTGATCCTTTATCCCAGGGTGAAGGTCTGGGTGCTGGCCTTTGCCCGCATCCCGCTGCGGATTCCGGCCTTCATCCCGCTCATCTTGTGGGTGCTGTTCCAGGTGGTGATGTTTGCCGCCGGCGGCGAGGACCAGATTTCGTGGGCCTGCCATATCGGCGGCATCATTGCCGGAGCCGTTCTTGTGCTCGTCTTGCGCAGCCGCGGCGTGCCGCTGTTTGCCGGCGCCGACGAGGACGTCGCGCCCACCGCTCCCGACCAACCCCCGGTTGCCACGGCACCGCTGATCCCCGACC
>NZ_RZRV01000019.1:0-108406 GCF_004023085.1 Mesorhizobium sp. M7A.F.Ca.US.010.02.1.1
TCTCAGGAATTCCATATGCGATAGCCCTGCCACGAGGGGGGAGATCGGCTGTATGCGGCGCTTGCGCCTCTTTCTTTGCGGCCATCCTTCGCGTAAGGCGCCGGGCAAATCCTTTCATCGCAGGCTCAGCCCCGGAAACCGTATGATCAGACTTGAAAGCATCAGCAAGCAGAACGGCCGTCAGCTTGTCTTCATCGAAGCGTCGGCGTCGCTGCAGAAGGGCGAGAAGGTCGGCCTCGTCGGGCCGAACGGCGCCGGCAAGACGACGCTGTTTCGCATGATCACCGGCCAGGAGCAGCCCGACGAAGGCCAGGTGCAGGTCGATCGCGGCGTCACCATCGGCTATTTCAGCCAGGATGTCGGCGACATGGAAGGCCACAGCGCCGTGGCCGAAGTGATGAACGGTGCCGGGCCGGTAAGCGAAGTCGCGGCCGAGATGGCAGCGCTCGAGGCAGCCATGGCCGATCCCGACCAGGCCGACCAGATGGACGAGATCATCGAAAAATATGGCGAGGCTCAGCACCGCTTCGAGGAACTCGACGGTTATGCGCTGGATGGCCGCGCCCGCGAAGTGCTGGACGGTCTCGGCTTTTCGCAGGAGATGATGGACGGGGATGTCGGAAAGCTCTCCGGCGGCTGGAAGATGCGCGTGGCGCTGGCCCGCATCCTGTTGATGCGGCCCGACGCCATGTTGCTCGATGAGCCAAGCAACCATCTCGACCTGGAAAGCCTGATCTGGCTGGAGTCCTTCCTGAAAAACTATGACGGCGCGCTGTTGATGACCTCGCACGACCGCGAGTTCATGAACCGCATCGTCAACAAGGTGGTCGAGATCGACGCCGGTTCGCTGACCGCCTATTCCGGAAACTTCGAATTCTACCAGCAGCAACGCGCGATCGCCGACAAGCAGCAGCAGGCACAGTTCGAGCGCCAGCAGGCGATGCTGGCCAAGGAGATCGCCTTCATCGAGCGCTTCAAGGCGCGCGCCTCGCATGCCGCGCAGGTGCAGAGCCGGGTGAAGAAGCTGGACAAGATCGACCGCGTCGAGCCGCCCAAGCGCCGCCAGACCGTATCCTTCGATTTTCTGCCGGCGCCGCGCTGCGGCGAGGACGTGGTCACGCTGAAGAACGTCCACAAGGGCTATGGCAGCCGCTCCATCTATGAGGGGCTCGACTTCCAGGTTCGCCGCCGCGAGCGCTGGTGCATCATGGGCGTCAACGGCGCCGGCAAGTCGACGCTCTTGAAGCTGGTCGCCGGCGCTTCCGAGCCCGACACCGGCACGGTCGCGCGCGGGCCGAGTGTGAAAATGGGTTATTTCGCCCAGCACGCGATGGAGGTGCTGGAAGGCGAGCGCACCGTGTTTCAGACACTGGAGGACGCGTTTCCGCAGGCCGGCCAAGCGCCGCTCAGGGCACTTGCCGGCTGCTTCGGTTTTTCCGGCGACGAGATCGAGAAGAAATGCCGCGTGCTGTCAGGCGGCGAGAAGGCGCGGCTGGTGATGGCGCTGATGCTGTTCGATCCGCCCAACCTTCTGGTGCTGGACGAGCCGACCAACCATCTCGACATCGCCACCAAGGAGATGCTGATCACGGCATTGTCGCAGTACGAGGGCACCATGCTTTTCGTCTCGCACGACCGGCATTTTCTCGCCGCGCTGTCCAATCGCGTGCTGGAACTGACGCCCGAAGGCATCCACACCTATGGCGGCGGCTATACGGAATATGTCGAGCGGACGGGGCAGGAAGCGCCGGGGTTGAGGAGCTAGCCCTACCGCAGCGAGATGCTCATACCACTAAGGTCGGCGTTGACCTGCAGGCCGACCTGCCTGCCCGTCAATTCGAGCCGGGCGCCCTTGTCATTGCTCATGACGATCACCTGAGCCCCTTTGCCAAGCGCGCCGCCACCGCCTGCCGCACCATAGACCCCGGTCACATCCCGTGCACGTTTGATGTGGCGCACGGTACCTTGAAAATAGGTCTTGGAGACGCCGAAGGCGAGACCGCCCGAGACGCCGCCGACCGAGATGGGATAGCGGCGGCCATGGAAGGTCAGCGTTCCTTCGCCTCCGGAGCCACCGACGAAGAAGGCAGCCTTGTAGACGGCGAAGCGGATCGTGCCGCTGTCGGCATGCGCGGCGCTGGCAAAGCCGATGCTCGCGGTGGCGATGGCGGCCACCGCGATGGAACGAAATCCGGATGAAATCTTCATGGTGAGAACTCCTCAATGTCGCCGCTTTGCCGGCCGCAGCGTGGGATCAAAGTTACAACTGAACAGTCTCGCCCGTGATTTGGTTCCAGGCCCCATGATTTGGTTCCAGGCATGGGTTCGAATCCGGCGGCTGGAAGGCCGGGAGAGGGCGGCGGATTGCGGAGGGTGGGGAAGGCGCCTGACCGCAGCTATCGCCTTGTGGGATGAAGAGGTCTATGCAGGCCCTTTACAAGGCTCAGGAGAGGCTTCGGATGAGAATCGCAATCTGCCTCGCATTGACCGCGGCAGTGGCCGGATGCGCGACCTCCCCGGTCGACTATGAGGCGTCGCTTTCGCAGCAGGACCAGAAATGGGCTTCGCCGGCATGCCAGCAGGCCCGCAGGGCGGCTTCGGATTACGAGGCTCGCGAGAAAGAGCATCCGGGGTGGGGTTTCGGCGTCTTGCTTGGTCCATACTCGATGGGGCTCGTCGCAGCCATCAAGGAGCATGAGCAGAAGCAACGAAAACTGTTCGCCCGCGAGGTGCACCTGCAATGCTCGAGCTTGCCGCTGCCGAAGGAACTGCAGGGCGATTTGAACCCTGGCGTGCCGCCGACGAAGTATCCATAGCCCTGCCGCGCCTTCCCAGCCCCAAAGGCACCGGGGCTGCGAAGCGGCGCGAGTGGAGAGCCGCCGTTGGACCTAAGCAGTCATGGCGCGATCAACATCAGCCAGTAAGTGCCAAGCAAGTCACCACTTGACCCGCAAGCCCAGTGAACCGGTCAGCGCATGACTGTCACCGAAGTCTTTGAGGCCCGTCCGGGCGGCGGCTTCGCCGAACACCGAGAACCTGTCGTCGGCCCAGTTGATCGTGCCGCCAATACCGAGGCCGCCCCAGAGTTGCTCGTTGCGGTTCGAAAGGGTGCTGCCGGCGAGGTCGACAGATGAGCCATCCTCAAAGTCGTAATAGAGGTTGGCGATGCCGTAGAGATTCGTGTGGCCGGCGCGGCCCGTGCGGTCCTGCCACTGCGTCTGATGGTCGAGCGAGAGGCCGAGGCGGCCAAGCAGGCTATCGTTGGTGCCTGGGGTGACCCTCGCGCCAAAGGCGTCGGTGAAGGCGTCGAGGTCGACCGACGACCAAGCCAACTGGGCTTGCGGCGTCAGCGACCAATTGGGATCGAGCATGATGCGTTTGCCCGCTTCGACGCCGAGCGCGTAGCCGACACCGTTGTTGCCGTCGACGAGCCGCTGTCCGGCGGTCGCCGAATCGAGATTGCTGTCGTACCAGATCACCTGCGCCTGGCCGTCGAGGTAGAAGCCTTCCGCGCCGTACCAGGTCAGCGAGCCGGAAACCCCGGTGCCGGTGCTGTCGATCGACCCGCTGCCGAAGACCGACGAGACGTCGGCGGACACGGTGCCATACTGGAAGGCGACGCCGCCGATGAGCTGGCCGGCCGCGCTATCGGACAAAAGCATGTCGGCGCCGGTCTGCAGCCTCCAGGTCGAGGTATCATACGTCGTTCCGGTGGTGGAGCCTTCCGGATTGTAAGAGCCGCTGGTGCCTTCGATCCTGCCCCACAAGCCGATGCCGGCCTCGGCCTTCACCTCGTCGGAGACCCCGTCGGCGCCCTGCGCTTCGATGGTCCACGAGCGGTTGCCGAGCCGCTGCTGTAGCGTGCCCAGCTGGTTGAAGCTCTGTAATGTGCCCGAATAGGCCTCGTACAGCGGTGCGCCTGCCTGATAGAGCGGAGTTCCGGGTCCGCTGCCGTCGATAAGGGCGGAGCGCAAATACCAGTCGCCGTCGCCGGGCGTGCTGACGCCGCCTTGGTACATCCGGTAGGCATAGGCACCGCCAACCACCGCCTGATCGCCTTCGAAGGTGTAGTTGCCCTGGAGGGAAAAACTGCCAGTCGATACTCCGCCGACATCGACGATCTTGATGCCTTCGACCGTCTGCGCCCCGCCACCGCCGAGATTGACAACCTGGAGCGTGCCCGTGCCTGACGTACCCCCGGCGATAACCAGCATGTTGGTCTGTGAGTTGTCGGCACCCAGGGCGGTGCCGATGAGAATATTGCCGCCATTGCCGACATAGTCGCCGCTGACGGTCAGCTTGCTTCCAAGGCTGCCGGCAATGCCCACGGTCCCGGCATTGGTCAGGCCAGCGATGGTCTGCGACGTGCCGGCGAGATCGAGCGTGGCGCCTGAGCCGACCGAGAACTGCGAGGAGGAACTGAATGCGTTCGCTGCGCCTGCGGCAAGCGTGCCGCCGCTGACCGATGTGGCACCGGTAAAGCCTGAGTTGTCGGATGCGAGCACCAGGGTGCCCTGGCCGTCCTTGATGAACGTGCCGGCACCCGACAGCACGCCGGCATAGCTGGCGTTGGCGACCTGGTCGAAGGTGAAGGAGTTGCCCGCGCCGATAGAGACATCGCCACCGAAGCGCTCGGCCGCCGAGACGAGGCCACCCTGGTCGACGGTCCAGTCGAGCAGCGAGGTGCCGGCTAGCTTCAGCGTGCCGGCACCGTCCTTCACCATCGTGCCGGTGCCGGAGATATCGCCGGCAAAGCTGGCATCCGCCACCTGGTCGAACACGACAGTGCCGGAATTGCCGATGTCGCCACGGATCGAAGCCGCGTTGCCGACCAGCGTGCCGGCACTCACCAGCGTGTTGCCGCCATAGCTGTTCGTTTCGGTCAGCGTCAGCGTGCCGGCGCCGGTCTTGGCAAGATTGCCGGCACCCGAGATCGCGCCGGACAAAGTGAGGTCGGCCAAGGTGTCGAAGGTACCGCCGGGCGCCGCAAGCGTGATGTCTCGCGCCGAGGAGAAGACGGCGGTGTTGCGCAGCGTACCGCCGGAGAGGGTCAGGTCGCCGGCGGCGTCGCCGAGATTGTTGTCGGCCGCAACCGAAAGCACGCCGCCCGAGACGGCCGTTCCGCCTGTGTAGGTGTTGGCGCCCGACAGCACCAGCGTGCCGGCATCGGTCTTGGTCAGGCTGCTCGCCCCGGTCAGCACGGAGGCGATGGTGGCGGTATAGCCTGCTCCGGCCAAGGTGCCGTCGCCGACCCGAATGATGCTCTCGCCGCCAGCGCCGGCAAGCGTGATGGCGTCTCCCTCGATGCGATAGCCGTCGGCGGCGAACTGCATTCCGGTGACCGCAAGCTCGCCAGCGCTGTCGTCGGCGCTGACGGTACCGCCAAGTGTCTGGAAGATGGCGAAACCGGGCTGCGGCTTCATCGCGCCTGTCACCAAGCCGGTGCTCGTCGTCCAGTTCGGGCTCGTCGCCGTCCAGGTGCCGTTGCCACCGTCGACCAGATTGTTGTTGGCATTCCCGGCCGCGTCACCGTCCCAGAACAACAGGTCATTGCCGGCGCTGCTGACCAGATTGACCTGGTTGGCGACCGAGGTCTGCACCGTCAGGTCGGCTGTCGTTACGCCGGCCGGCAGATTGCCCAACTCGAGGCCGTTGTCGGTCAGCGCGCCGCCATAATTGATCAGCCGGTAGACACCGGGGCCGAAGCCGCCGACATCGGTAATGTCGAGGCTGCCGTCCAGCGTCAGGTTTCCGGTCACCTCAATCAGGTCATTGACGCCGCCGCCGACAATGCCGGCTTGGCCAAGCTCATAATCAAGGATCGAGCCGGAGCTCAGGCTGAGCGATCCGACCGTGAGGGTGCCAGGGCTGGACCCCGGCGCCAGCATGCCGCCATCGGCGATGATGACCGCGCCGCCGATCGAGCCGGAGCCGCCCAGCGTCGCACCGCTGTTGACCGTCGTCTGCGAGCTGCCGAGCGAACCCTCGACGACAAGCTTGCCGGCCTCGACCGTCGTCGGGCCGCTGAGAGTGCTGGTTCCCGTAAGGCTCAGATTGCCAAGACCCTGCTTGGTAAGGGAGCCGCTGCCATCCATGGAGCCGGCAAAGGTGGCGTCGGTCGGCTGGTCGAAGACGAGCGCTCCGTCGTTGAGGATTCCGCCGGTGCCGAGGCTCGAGGCTTGACCGGTCAACGTGCCGCCGGTGATCACCGTGCCGCCGCTGTAGCTGTTCAGGCCGGTCAGTGTCGTGCCGCCCGAGCCCTGCTGAACCACCGCGCCGCTGCCTGAGATCGCACCACCGACGATCAATGCATCTGAGCGGTTGAATGCCAGCGTGCTGTCGTTGAGGACATTGCCGACAATGCTGCCGCCCTCGCCGACTTGGAGCGTGCCGTTATTGATGACAGTGCCGCCGGTGTAAGTGTTGGCGCCCGACAAAACCATCGTCCCGCCGCCTGCTTTCGTGAGACCGCCTGCTCCGGAGATGACATTGCTGAGCGTGAGGATCGTGCCGACATCAGTCAGAAACGTTCCGCCTCCTGTCAGGGCGATTGTCCGGCCGCTGGTGATGTCGGCGGTCGTCTGCAGTGTGCCGCCACTGAAGGTCAACCCGCCGGAGGCGGCGCCCAGATTGTTGTCATTCGAAATTTGCAGGGCCCCGCTGCTCAAAGTCCAGGGCGTAAGGGCGGTCGTCGTCCCCGTCAGTGTCCAGGTGCTGCTTCCTGTCTTTTCATACAATCCGAAGCCGTCGTATTTGGCGCCAGCGCCGATCTTGGACACATCAAAACTGGCGCTGCTGTCGCCGCCCAGCTTGAAAGTGTCGGCAGTGCTGAATGCAACCACATTGCCGCCGATTACCGAGCTCGCTTGAAGCTCCAGAGAATTAACTCCGCCTGTGAACTCGATAGCCTTGCCGGTGATCGGAGTTCCACCACCGGCGCCGACGGCGCCGCCGCTGATCGTGCCCGCATTGATAACCGCGATGTTGGCGCCCTTGATCCCCGCTGCGCCATCGCCGCCTGCCAAGGAGCCCTGGCCGCCACTGCCGCCAATAATCGTCGCACCTTGATTGTTGATGACGGTTCCACCTGAGAGCAGCAGAACAGCGGCGCCACCGTCCCCACCGCCGCCGAGAAGGGCTCTTCCGCCGGCGCCCCCCAGCAGATTCCCGCTGTTCTGGATTGTCCCGCCGCCGATCAGGACGATGGCAGCCGCGCCGCCGCCGCCGCCTGCTTGGGCCCCAACTGTAGAGCCACTAGTGCCACCGGTAACGCTGCCGCCCGCCTCTACAACGACATTTGCGGACGAGAATATGCCGACGCCGCCACCACCGCTGCCGCTGTTGCCACTGTTCCCACCTCGGCCCCCAGTGCCACCAACCACCGATCCTGTGCCAGTAACCGTAACGTCGGCCGTGGCACTGACGCCCACACCGCCACCACCGCCGCCGCCGCTCCTGACGACGCTGTTTGTGCCAGGTGAGCCCGAAGCGCCGGCTCCGCCGCTGATGCTGGTTGCAATGGTCCCGTCTGTGGAGATGACCAGACCCGTAGCACCAGTCGCACCGGCAACGCCGTTTGGGTTGTTGGCTGTCGAGCTTCCCGATCCCGACCCTCCGGGCGCACCATTGCCCGTCGTGAGATCAACGCCGCCACCACCGCCGCCGGCGGTAGCGCCATTGGGGACATTCTGACCCGTGGCACCCGCTAGTGCACCGTCCACACCCCCTTGTCCGGCGCCTACGCCGCTTCCATTGCCGCCATCGGCCCAAGCGGGCGCGACATTCAGCGCGAGTGTGACAGCAAGGATCGCAAGGGCGGAAGCGCTGCAGCGAAGCGACACGTCCTGCTGCAAGCGCGCGAGGCGCAAAACCCAAATCCCGTCGCGCGCCAAAATCCGCTCCGCCATGCCTAAGCTCCCTGATTCCTGAGTGCGCCGAAGGCAGCATGAAAGCTATTCGCCCGCAAGACGTTTATAGTCACGAGAGCTACCAAGAAGCTAACAGTGACCAGTAAAATCAAGTCTGCGACGTTTGAGTGACAGATAATACGTCGATATTAGATCTAGCTTATCAAAGAGACCTTACGGAATCGCGAGAACAATCTCGCCGCATGGGTCTGCAGGGAAATTTTCGGAGCTCCTGGCCCTCAGCGATCCCATCGAGTGAGCTCGAAGGCTGCCCAGCGCAAGCCGGGTGGACAGAGCGTCATCACTGGACCGGGATTTCCCTCTCACGCCATACCCCTGTCGCCGCGGGGGCCTCAGCGATGTCAGCTACTGGGATGCGGCTACAGTCTGTTCGATGACCGACATGAGGCGCGAAGCAGACTTCCTCCCGGTCGGACGCAATAGCGCTTCGTAGAATTACGGTGACAGTGTAAATTACGGCGGCAGTGCACTTTTTACCCTGTCAGTTGTCGCCTTACCCCCCGGCCAGCCTCGGCAGCAAAAAAATCTCCGCCCCCTCCGGCAGCTTCTTCGACCACGTATCGCGATAGATCGTCCCGTCGATCGCAACCGCGATGCCTTTCTCGATCCAGGGCTCGAGGCCGGGATACTGTTCAGCCAGCTTCCTGAACAGCTCCCTTATGTCCTTGGCCTCGATCTCGACCTTGCTGTTGCCTCCGGCGGTCGCGGCGAGCGAGCCCCAGAGCGTTACTTCGACCATTCGCGAGACCCCTATTCGGGATGGAGCATGATGTTATCCGAAAACCGCTTCGCACTTTTCGGCATCATGCTCTAGCCGCCTCGATCGCCGCCAGGATGCGCGGCGGCGACATCGGGATGTGCGTCATGCGCACGCCCGCGGCGTTCGACACCGCATTGGCGATGGCCGCCAGCGGCGGCACGATCGACGTCTCGCCGACGCCGCGCACCCCGTAGGGGTGGTTGGGGTTGGGGATTTCGAGGATCTGCGTGTCGATCATCGGCAGGTCCGAGCAGACCGGGATGCGGTAGTCGAGGAAGCCGGCGTTCTGCAGCCGCCCGTCCTTGCCGTAGATATACTCCTCGTTGAGCGCCCAGCCGATGCCTTGCGCGGCACCGCCCTGGTACTGCCCCTCGACATAGGTCGGGTGCACCGCCTTGCCGGCGTCCTGCACGACCGTGTAGCGGATAACCCTGGCGGCGCCGGTATCGGGATCGACCTCGATATCGCAGATATGGGTGGCGAAGGAGACGCCGGCGCCATCGGCGACGAGTTCGCTGTGGCCGGCGATCGGTCCGCCCGTCTTGCCCGATTCGACCGCGATCTCCTTCAGCGACAGCTTGCCGAGATTGCCGTGCTTCTCGCCCTTGGCGATCGCGTGGCCCTTTTCCCAGACCACGTCGTCGACGGCAATGTCCCACATCTGCGCGGCGCGTTCGCGCAGGATCTTGATCGCATTGCGGGCGGCCGAGATCGTCGCCATGGAAGACGAGAAGGTGCCGCGGCTGCCGTCCGTCATGTCGTTGTAGCCGAGGCTGGAGGTGTCGGCGACGATTGCCTTGACCTGGGAATAGTCGATGCCGAGTTCCTCCGCCGCCACCAGCGACAGCGACGCGCGCGAACCGCCGACATCGACCGTGCCGACGGCCAGCGAGACCGAGCCGTCCATGCCGATGTTGAGGTCGGTGCAGGTCTGGCCGCCGAAGTTGAACCAGAAACCGCAAGCCATGCCGCGGCCCTGGTTCGGGCCCAGCGGCGCCTTCATGTGCGGATGGCTCTTCACCGCCTCGAGCGTCGGGCCGATGCCGATCGGGCCGTAGACCGGACCGTAGGAGGATCTTGTGCCTTCCTGCGCGGCGTTTTTGATCCGGAAGTCGACCGGATCCATGCCGATCTTCTTGGCCAGCTCGTCAACAGCGCTTTCCACCGCGAACGCCGCCATGGGCGCGGAGGGCGCGCGGTAGGCCGCGGTCTTGGGCCGGTTGACCAGCACTTCGTAGCCCACCGTCTTGACGTTATCGAGCTTGTAGCAGGCGAACGCGGTCATGGCGCCGATCTCGGCCCAGGAGCCGGCATACGGGCCACAGCTGTAGCGGAGCGTCGCTTCGGCGGCGGTGATCGTGCCGTCCTTGCGGGCGCCGATCTTCACGTCGATCGAGGTGGCGCTGGTCGGACCCGAGGCGCGGAACACCTCGTCGCGGGTCATCACCAGCTTCACCGGCCGGCCTGCCTTGCGCGACAGCGCCAGCGCCACCGGCTCGGCCCAGACATGGGTCTTGCCGCCGAAACCGCCGCCGATCTCGGAAGAGGTGACGCGCAGTTTCGAGGCTTCCATGCCAAGCAGCTGGGCGCAATGCTGGCGGTAGACGAAATGGCCCTGCGTGCACACCCAGAGGTCGGCAGTGCCGTCGGAGCTGAAATTCGCCACGCAGGCATGCGGCTCGATATAGCCCTGGTGCGTCTGCTCGGTCTTGAAGGAGCGCTCGACGATGAAGTCGGCGTGGCCGAAACCCTGATGGACATCGCCATGGCCAAACTGGCTGCGCTTGGTGACGTTGGAGGGTTTTACCGGCTTCTCCTCGAGACCCTCGGTGAAGATGGCATCATTGATCAAGGGCGCCGTGTGCTTCGCCGCCTCGTCGACATCGGTGACATGCGGCAGCAGCTCGTACTCGACCTCGATGAGCTTCAGCGCCTGCCTGGCCGTGCGGGCGTCGATCGCAGCGACCGCGGCCACCGCGTGGCCGTCATAAAGGGCTTTCGTGCGCGCCATGCAATTGTCGAGGACGTCGTACATGGCGGCATCGCCATCGGTGAGGTCCGGCAGGTCGGCCGCGGTGATCACTGCCTTGACGCCGGGGAGCTTTTCCGCCTTCGAAATGTCGATCTTGACGATCCTGGCGTGGGCGTGCGGGCTTCTGAGAACACGCCCGACCAGTTGGCCGGCCATGTTGAAGTCGGCGCCGTAGCGCGCGCGGCCCGTCACCTTGTCGATGCCGTCGGGACGGATCGGACGCGTGCCGACGGAGGTGAATTTACGTCCGGAAAAACGTGGATCGAAATTCATCTCAGGCTCCCTTCATCACGATGGCCGCGTCCTGGACGGCGCGCACGATCTTGTCGTAGCCGGTGCAGCGGCACAGGTTCCCGGCGAGGCCGAAGCGGATTTCTTCCTCGGTCGGGTCGGGGTTCTTGGCCAGGAGGTCCTTGGCCGCGATCAGGAAGCCCGGCGTGCAGATGCCGCATTGCAGCGCCGCATGCTCGAGGAACTTCTGCTGCAGCGGGTGCAGCGTATCGCCATGGGCCATGCCCTCGATGGTCTCGACGCGGCGGCCTTCAGCCTCGGCGCCGAGCACCAGACATGAGCACACCAGCCGGTCGTCGAGGATGATGCTGCAGGCGCCGCAGTCGCCGGTGCCGCAGCCTTCCTTGGCGCCCGTCAGCCCCAGCCGATCGCGCAGGACGTCGAGCAGCGTCTCGTCGGGCTGGCAAAGATATTCGACAGCGTCGCCGTTGATTGTCGTTGAAACTGCTACACCAGCCATCATTTGCCTCCCGCACGTGCATAGGCGGTCGTTGCGGCCCGCTTGGCCAGCACGCCCGCAACTTTTCTTCTGAATTCGATGGTGCCGCGCTTGTCGTCGATGGGACGGCATGCCCCCGCGCAAACCTTGGCGAGCCGCTCCAGCGTCGCTTCGTCCAGCCTGGAGCCGATGAGCACCTCCGCCGCCTCTTCGACCAGAAGCACCGTCGCCGCCACGGCGCCCAGCGCCACGCGGGCCGATTTGACCACACCGTGCTCATCGAGCGTCAGGTTCACGCCGGCGCTGACCACCGCGATGTCCATTTCGGTGCGTGGAATGAAACGCAGATAGGCATCGCCCGAGCGCGGCGCTTGGCTGTCGAGCAGGATCGCCTCGATGATCTCGCCTTTGGCGAGCGACGTCTTGCCCGGCGCGGTCGGCACGCTCTGCACGGGGACAGTGCGCCTGCCCGCCGGCCCGACGACCACCGCCTTGGCGCCGGCGGCAACCAGCGCCGGCACGCTGTCGGCGGCCGGCGATGCGTTGCAGAGATTGCCCACGATGGTGCAGCGTCCCTGCACCTGCTTCGATCCGATCAGCTTGGCCGCCTCGACGACACCGGGCCATGCCTTCCTGAGCGCGGTGTTCTCCCCCAGGACGGCGCAGGGAACCGCCGCGCCGATGCTGAAGCCTTCAGCCGTTTCCCGGATCTCGCTCAAGCCGTCGATCGCCTTGATGTCGACGATCAGCTCTGGTTCGGCAAAGCCGCCCTTCATTCTGACCAGGAGGTCGCTGCCTCCCGCAAGGATGGCGGCCGTACCAGCCGACCCGGCCAACTGGCCAACGGCATCTTCTATTGAAAGCGGACGTATGTAGCGCATCGTCTCCCCTTGGTCATCGCGATTTCAGCGACCGTTATAAACAGTCTCCTCATAATGGCCATCCGGTTCCTCATCTGCGGCGATTGGGCCAGGCGCCGCAATATCCAGTCCAACAGACCGAAAGTGGCGCACTGAATGCGGCAACCGGCTTTGAGACGAGTTTCGTGAAACTTCGGTTGTGGATCAAGTGCGCTCATTCGCTTTTGTCCGCCTTTGGACCGGAACGGCCTTTAGGCCGGGCAGAGCCGCTGCCTGGCCGCCCCGGCTGAAGCCCCTGTGTTCGGCAGCCGCCCGAAACGCCTGCGGCGGCTGGCCAAGGGTACGCAGGAAGGCGCGCCGCATGCGGCCGGGATCGCCAAAACCGGCGGTTTCGGCGATGCGCTCAAGCGGGAGATGGCTGGTCTCGATCGCCGTTCGGGCCGTCTCAAGGCGCATGCGCTCTACGGCTTTTGCCGGCGTGACGCCGGTCTCGGCGGTGAAGGCGCGGGCGAAGTTGCGGGGACTCATGGCCGCGTGATCGGCCAGGCATTCGACGGTCAGCGGTTCGGCCAGGTTTGCCCGCACCCATTCGATCAGCGCGGCAAAGCGCCCGGTTCGCCCGCCCAGCTCGACGAAGGCCGAGAATTGCGACTGGCCGCCCGGCCGGCGCTGGTGCACGACGATCTGCTGCGCGGTGCGGCGCGCCACCTCAGCGCCAAGGTCATCTTCGACGAGGGCGAGCGCCAGGTCTATTCCGGCCGAGATGCCGGCCGACGTCCAGATGTCGCCATCCCTGATGAAAATACGCTCGGCATCCAGCCTGACCTTCGGGTAGCGGCGGTGGAAGTCGTCGCTGCTGGCCCAGTGCGTGGTCGCGCGGCGGCCGTCGAGCAATCCCGCCTTTGCCAGCAGGTATGCGCCCGTGCAGACGCTGCCGATGCGCCGCGCCGAGGCGCGCCTCAACCAGGCGACGATCTCGTCCATCGCCTCCATGGAGCGGATGATTTCGCCGCCCGATACGATAACGGTGTCGAAAGGGCCGTCGCGCAGAGGCCTGGTGAGGAGCTTCAGACCCGAAGAGCTTTCAACGTCGCCGCCGCCGGGCGCCAGCAAAACCAGCTCATAGTTGTCCGGGCGGCAGCGCTCCGCAATCTCGAAGACTGTAGTCGGCCCGGCCGCATCCAGAAGCTGGAAACCGGGGTGAACGACGACGGCAACTTGCCTGCGCATGGCAGTATTCGCCCGATTTATGTCATTTCGGACGAAACGTAACGCCGATACCCTCGTCGTCAAGCCATCTGGAGATCGGACCCCATGAGTTGGCGACTTGCGTTGTGGAGCAGTGCCGGTGCCGCCGGCCTTGTCGTGGCGGAGCACGGATTGCTACGCCAACTGGCCCACAGGGCGCTTGCTAGCGCCAGCCACGGTGCCCGCACGGCCGACTTCGTCGCCATGCAACTCGAATATCCCGGGTCGGGCGCATCGCGGTGACGATGCCGTGCTGAAGCGACGGCGGGTGTGTGGCCGTCTTCCGAGCACCGATTTTTCACAGCAAGGGAGTGACTGATGAAAGCATTGATCGCCGGGGCCGGCATCGGCGGCCTCACCACTGCTCTGTTCCTGCATGAGGCAGGCATCGAGGTCGAACTGTTCGAGCGGGCCGACGACATCCGCGAACTTGGCGTCGGCATCAACATGCTCCCGCACGCTGTCAAGGAGTTGGCCGGGCTTGGGCTGATGCCGGCGCTCGACGCGGAGGGGGTGAGGACACGCGAGCTTGTCTACACCAACCGCTTCGGCCAGATCGTATGGCAGGAATTGCGCGGCATCGATGCCGGCTATGAGGTTCCGCAAATCAGCATTCATCGCGGCAGACTGCTGGGGCTGATCCACAGGGCCGTGGTGAACAGGCTTGGCGGCGACATCATCAATACGGCAAGCCTTGTCGATGCCTTCGAGCAGAGCGAAGGCGGGGTCGTGGCGCATTTCCGCCGGCATGACGGCTCGCGAGGCGAGGCGCATGGCGACCTGCTCATAGGCGCTGACGGGATCCATTCCGCCGTCCGGGCCGTGCTCTATCCCGAAGAAGGGCCGCCGATCTGGAACGGCACGATGCTGTGGCGCGGCGCCACGCCATGGCCGGTCTGGCGCGACGGGCGCACCATGGCGGTTGCCGGCGGCAATTTCGCCAAGTTCGTGTATTATCCGATCGAACCGGATCGCGAAGAGCCGGAGACCAGGCTGACAAACTGGGCGGTGATGGCCAATACCGGTGATAGCGGCACATCACCGCTGCGTCCCGGCGACTGGAGCCGCCCGGGCGTGATCGACGATGTGCTGCCCTTCGTGCGCGACCGGTTTCAGCTTGATTTTGTCGACCCTGCCTCGATCATCCAGGCAACGGATGGCTTCTACGAATATCCGAACTGCGACCGCGACCCGCTGCCGCGATGGTCGTTCGGGCGGGTGACGCTGCTCGGCGATGCGGCGCATCCCATGTATCCGGTCGGGTCGAACGGAGCCAGCCAGGCAATACTCGACGCCGGTTGCCTCGCGATGCATCTGGCCGCGGGACCAACCGTCGAAGCCGCGCTCGCGCGATATGATGGGGAGCGGCGGCCGGCCACATCGGCCATCGTGCTGGCCAATCGGCAAGGCGGGCCGGAAGCGGTCATAGACTTGGTCGAGGCCCGGGCGCCGCATGGCTTTGATGACATCGACGCCGTCGCTTCGCGCGAAGAACGCAAGAGCGTGGTACGCGGCTATGCGTCCCTGGCCGGGTTTGCAAAACCGAATTGACCGGGAGCGGGCGTTTTTGCGCCCTAGAGATCGGCCTCGGCGAAGATGCGCGAGGCCCAGTCGAGGAAGACGCGCAGGCGTGGCG
Organism: Mesorhizobium sp. M7A.F.Ca.US.010.02.1.1; assembly: GCF_004023085.1. Taxonomy (NCBI): domain Bacteria; kingdom Pseudomonadati; phylum Pseudomonadota; class Alphaproteobacteria; order Hyphomicrobiales; family Phyllobacteriaceae; genus Mesorhizobium; species Mesorhizobium sp. M7A.F.Ca.US.010.02.1.1. The sequence goes on from NZ_RZRV01000019.1 coordinate 15,195, forward strand.
AGAGCTGACGGTTCTGCGGGTAGAGCGCCGACAGCGGCGTTGGCGATGGCGGATAGTCGACCAGCACCTCGACGAGCGTCCCATCCGCCAGATCCTTTTCGAAGCGATAGCGCGGCGCCTGGATGAGGCCGAGGCCAAGCCGCGCCAGATCGGCGGCGGTGTCGGAATTGTTGGCGGCGACGCGGCCTGGCAGCCGCACCTCACGGATATTGCCGGCGACGGTGAATTCGAACGGAAGGGTCTCGCCAGTGCGCGACGAAACAAAGCCCACCGCCTGGTGACCGTCGAGCGCATCGGGGGAGGCGGGCGTGCCGTGGCGTTCGAGATAGCCAGGGCTGGCGCAGGTGATCTCGCGGATGACAGCCAGCCGCCGCATGATCATGCCGCTGTCGGGTAGCTCGCCGACGCGGATGACACAGTCGACGCCTTCACGCTCGAGATCGACCAGCCGGTCGCTTTGGCCGATCTGCAGGTCGATTCTGGCATAGCGGTCGAGGAACTCCGGCAGGCGCGGCAACAGGAATGTGCGGGTGAGCAGCGTGCTGGCGTCGATGCGCAGCAGCCCGAAGGGCTCCGCATTGCGGAAGGCGGCTTCGGCATCCTCGATTTCGGCCAGGATCGACAGGCAGCGCCGATAGTAGGCTTCGCCGTCCTGGGTGGCGTTCACCTGCCGCGTCGTTCGTTCCAGAAGCCGCGCGCCGAGATGCTCTTCCAGTCGCCGGATGGCTTCCGTCGCCGTTGAACGCGGCAGGCCGAGATCGGCTGCGGCAGCGGTGAAGCTGCGCCGCTCCAGAACGCGAACGAAGAGCCGCATCGTGTCCAGTCGATCCATGGCCTTTGTTCGCAGTTTCCGAATAGTGATGTCAATAGGTGGCTGATTATCCGGAAAGCCGCCCGACCTATATCCGTGTCACCAACACACGGAGAGACTTCCATGACATCCAATCAAACAGATACGGGTGGCCAAACCAGAACCGCGATCGTGACCGGCGCCTCCAAAGGCATCGGCGCCGCCATCGCACAGCGGCTCGCCCGCGACGGCGTCGCCGTCGTCGTCAACTATGCACGGGGCCGCGCCGAGGCCGAAGAGCTTGTGCGCAGCATCGAAGCCGGCGGCGGCAAGGCGATCGCCGTTCAGGCCGATATCGCCGATCCGAATGGGATCGCAGCGCTGTTCGACGCCGGCGAGAAGGCGTTCGGCGGCATCGACATCCTCGTCAACAATGCCGGCGTCATGAAGATGTCGCCGATGGCGCAGACCGACGATGCTTCGTTCGACACGCAGATCGCGATCAATCTCGGCGGCGTGTTCCGCGGCATGCGGGAAGGCGCGCGCCGGCTTCGCGACGGCGGCCGCATCGTCAACTTCTCCAGCAGCGTCGTTGGCCTCTACCAGCCGGGCTATGGCGTCTATGCCGCCACCAAGGCCGGCGTCGAGGCGATGACCCACATCCTGGCCAAGGAGCTTGGCGCGCGCCGTGTCACCGTCAACGCGGTGGCGCCCGGGCCGATCGAGACCGCCCTGTTCACGGACGGCAAGAGCGAGGCGCAGATCGAGGCCATCGGCAAGATGATCCCGCTCGGCCGGCTTGGCCAGCCCGACGACATTGCCGGGCTGGTCTCGTTCCTCGCCGGACCGGACAGCTTCTGGGTCAACGGACAAATCATCCGCGCCAATGGCGGCGTCGTCTGAGGCGTCGCCGACCGCTCCACCCCGAACCTGAAACTCCACAGAAAGGAAAAGATCATGCCATTCGCCAACATCAAGTTACCGCAAGCAGCGCTCTCCAGGGCGCAGAAGGAAGACCTCATCCATCGAACGACAGCCATGTTCGTCGACTTTTTCGGCGAGGGTGCGCGCCCCTTCACGATGGTGCTGGTGGAGGAGGTCGCCGACGGCGGCTATGGCCGGGCCGACGAAGTGTTCGTCGTGCCGGAAGTTTTTCGCGCAAAGGAGTAGTGCCGGGCCGACCTCCTCTCCCGACTTCGTGAGGCGAGGAACTCCAGTCTAGTAAAGTTTGCGCCAGAACCCCCACCCGGACCTCCGGTCCGACCTCCCCACAAGGGGGAGGTAGGGAGCCCAGCTTTTCCGCATTTCCAAAAAAGGCGCTGTTCGGCAGGCGGGCAGGGCGCCTTCCTCACCCTCCCCCTTGTGGGGAGGGTCGATGCGAAGCAGCGGGGTGGGGGTCTGCGCGGCGCTGCAGCGCTTGGGTTTGCAAGCGTAGACCTCCGCTTCAATCGCCCTTCGTCGCGCCAATCCAGTCGGCCGCCACTTCGGCAAACAGCCAGTCGCGGAACGCCCTGATCTTTTTCTGGCGCAGCGCGCCGTCGCGGTAGACGACATAGTAGCGCGAGGCGGATTTCAACGCGAGATCGAAGGGACGAACCAGCCGCCCCGCCGCAAGGTCGGCCGAGACCAGCGCGCTTCGGCCGAGCAGCACGCCTTCGCCATGCACCGCGGCCTCGACGGCGAAGGTGGCGGAATCGAAGCGCACGCCGCGCTTCGGATCGACATCTGCCACGCCGGCATGTTGCAGCCATGTCGCCCAATCGATGCGAAAGGCATCATGGATCAATTTGTGATGCCTGAGATCCGCCGGCAAGCGCAGCGGATGTTCGCCTTGCAGCAGTTCCGGGCTGCAAACGGGGAAGACCTCTTCATCGGCGAGAAATTCCGCTGTCACTCCGGCATAGCCGCCCTTGCCGTAGCGGATGGCGATGTCGATGCCGTCGCTGACGAAATCGGAAAGCACGCCGGAGGTCGACAGCCGCACGTCGATATCGGCGTTGGCGCGGTGGAAACGATGCAGCCTCGGCACCAGCCAGCGGCCGGCAAAACCGTCCGAAGTGCTGACATTCAGGATGCCTGTCGTGCGGTCGGGCGTGGCGGCGATGGTGGCGGCGGCGATCTGGTCCAGCGCCGTCCTGACTTCCGATGCATAGGCGGCGCCCACCGGCGTCAGGCGAACGGACCGCGTTCCCCGATCGAAAAGCTGGATGCCCAGCCTGTCCTCGATGTTGCGGATTGCGCGGCTGACCGCGCCATGGGTGACGTTGAGTTCAGCCGCCGCCTTGGAGAAACTCAGATGCCTGGCGGCGGCCTCGAAGGCGGGCAGGGCAGTGAGGGGCGGTAGTTTGCGCGGCATGATCCACCTGTGAGCGTTGCTCACAAATCCTGCACAAAGAGTCGTTTGTCGTCCAGCCCAGAAATGTTCAATCTGTTGGTGTAGCAGCGCATGCAGATCGGATTCTCCATCTCACCGTTGCGCTGAACGACCAGAAACAGTGTGAGCAATCGTCATGCTCGTCCTCCGCGGACGGCGTCGGCACGCTTGCGCCTAGGCAAATACAGGAGACGGACAATGAACCCGACCTTCGAATCCATCGGCGCCGCGATGAGCGGTCTTGCACTCAGAACCGCTGCAGTCGTCGAGCGCCGCCGGGTGCTTCGCCGAGTTTCACGCTTCTCGAATCCTCGCTTGCACGACATCGGCTTCGAGCGCGACTGGGACGGTTCCATCCTGCGCAATGGGAGGGCGATATGACCAGCACCCTGATCATCGGCGCGACGGGGCTGCTGGGTGGCGAGATGGCGAAGGCCAGCGCAGGCAATGGCGATCGCCTGCACGTTCTGGTTCGTCCGGCAACAGCCGGTAATGAAGAACGGCTGCGTTCGCTGAAGGAGCTCGGCGCCAAAATCCATGTCGGCGATCTCGACGACTATGACAGCCTTGTCCGCGCCGCCGGTGCGGTGGATCGCGTCATCAGCTCGGTGCATGTGGATTCGGCCAGCGAGATGACGCTGGTGCGCGCGCTCAGAGATGCCGGCGTCTCCCGCTATGTACCTTCCGCCGGCTTCGGCCTCGACTTTGCCGCCGCTGCACCGGGCTCGGTTCCGCCGCTCGACCTCAAGCGAGCCGTGTTCGACGCGATCAGGCAAGCGGATCTGCCCTATACGGTGATCTACACCAACGGCTTCTTCTCGACCTGGGTGACGACGCTGGGCGACCTGATGCGCTTCGGCTCGTCGCCCTTGCCGTCCGAAGAGGTGACGCTTTATGGCGACGGCAATGTGCCGGCGACGTTTGTCAGCGAGAAGGACATCGCCGCCGTCACCTTGCGCGCGTTGAACGACCCCAGTGCCATCCGCAGCGAGATCCGCATCGCCCAGAACGAGATCACCCAGAACGAAATGATCGATCTGTGGCGCCGGGTGAGCGGCCGCTCGCCGCGCATCGTGCCCCAGAGTGCGGCGGAGCTTGAGGCGATGATCGCATCAGCCCCCTGGCTCGGACTGCTGCGGGCGTTTTGGATACGCGGTGAGACGGCGCTCGAAACGGCCACGCCGGAAGCCGGCGCGCTCTATCCGGAGCTGACGTTCGAGACCATCGAGAGCGCCTTTGTGGCGATGGCGGGCACCGCTGGGCGGTAGGAGCAGAAGCGCGGCGGCGCAACTGCCGATCTCCCCCACTTGTGGCAGGGCTATCGCATATGGAATTCCTGAGATGTCTGCCCGGCACGGACCCCCACCCCTAACCCCTCCCCACAAGGGGGAGGGAGACTTCCGTTGGCGCTGACCCAGGAGAATCGCCTGTCTTTCGGCGCCAAGAAGAATGGAAGGCACGCGGCAGCGTTCCCTCCCCGTTGTGGGAGGGTTAGGGTGGGGGTTCTTCCTCGCAAGAATCCATATGCGATAGCCCTGCTGTAAACGGGGAGAAGGACGATCCTATTGACGGGCGGCGCTGGCTTCGACAATTGAGCCCCCACTACATCGCAACCACGCGCCCCATTCCCCGCCGAACCGCCTCGCGATAGGCGAGATCGGCCGCCACCATGTCCTCCATAGCAACGCCCATGGCCTTGTAGACGGTGACCTGATCGGCGCTAACCCGTCCCGGCCGCCGCCCGAGCAGCATGTCGCCGAGCTCGGTTCCGGTTTGCGGATCGAGGTCAGCGAGTTCGCAGGAGCCGACCGGCGTCGGGGCAAAGGCCTCCCTGGTCTCGACGAACAGGCTGGCCCTGCCGATAAGCTCGACCGGCAGTTCGCCGCCGGGCGGGGCGACGCCGACCGATGAGATGTGAGTGCCGGGCCGCACCCAGTCGGCCGAGATCACCGGCGCATAGGAATGCGTTGCCAGGCAGACGACGTCGGACGAACGCACCGCGGCCTCGATATCGGCGACGGCGACGACGCCGGGATGCTGCGCGGCAAGCGCCTGCGCATCGGCGAATTCCTTCGAGACGACGCGGATCTCGGTGAAGTCGCGCACCAGCGGCAGAAGATTGAGATGCTGGCCGGCCTGCACACCGGCGCCGACCACCGTCGCGACCTTGGCGTCGCGGCGGGCGAGTTCACGCACCGAGAGCACGGCGGAGCCGGAGGTGCGCACGGCGGTGATGTAGGTGCCGTCCATGACGCAGACCGGCATGCCGGTCTGCGGATCGAACAGATGGATGGTGGCGAGGTGGCTGGGGATGCCTCTGGCGACGTTGCCCTCGAAGACGTTGACGATCTTCACCGTCAGATGCATGCCTGCCATCCATGCCGACATCGCCAGCGAATAGCCGACCTGCGGAATGTCGAGCTGCGGCCGTGCCGGATTGACCACCTTGCCGCCGGACAAGGCCTTGAAGCCGCCGGCGAGCACGTCGAGAAGCTGGCGCAGGTCGATGCAGGTTTTCACCTCGGCCTCGCTCAGGATGAGTACGGGCGTGTCACCCTTGGCCTGGGCGCTGCGGGAGGTCGATATCGCTGATGTCATGGAATCCGCTTTCGTTATGGGTTGCACGACAACGGTATTGCGATCTATCAGCGTGATGAAATATGCTGTTTTCGTTATTTTGGCGTGACTATCACGCGTGCCCGGCTCACAAAGCGTGAATCCTGAAATGGACGATCTCGACCGTATCGACCGCTCGCTGCTGCGTTTGTTGCAGGAGGACGGCCGCCGCACGACGCTCGATCTGGCGCGGCGGGTCGGCCTGTCGCCGACCGGGGCGACGCAGCGCGTCAAGCGGCTGTTCGCCGAAGGCTTCATCCGCGCCGTGCGCGCGGTGCTCGATCCTGCTCGGATCGGGCAGGCGCAGCTCGTCTTCATCGAGGTGCGGCTCGACCACACGGCGCCGCATGTCTTCGACCGCTTCGCCGAGGCGGTTCTGCGGGCGCCCGAGATCATCGAATGCCACATGGTGGTCGGCGGCTTCGACTATCTGGTCAAGGCGCGCATCGCCGACATGGCGATGTTCCAGGATTTTTTGCAGCGGGTCATCCTGCCGCTGCCCGGGGTGCGGGAAACGCACACCTACGCCTCGATCGCCAATGTGAAGCCCGACGCCCTGCTGCCGATCTAGACCGACGGCCTTTCTCCGGCATCCAGCAACCATTGCCGCACGGCCTGCGTCGGCTCGGGGTGGCGCTGTTTTCTCGGCATCACGACATAAAAATCCTGCGTGCCGCGCATTTCGCCGCTGACGGGCTGAACCAGGCGGCCCGTGGCGAGATCAGCGGCGACGAGGAAGCGGCTGGCCAGCGCAATGCCCTGGCCGGCGACGGCCGCGTCGATGGCGAGGCCCGTCTGGTTGAAGCGCATCCGTTTCAATTCGGTCGTCATCTTCAGGCCGACCGCTTTCTCCATGAATTCCGGCCACAGATTGTGGGCATCGTGCAGCAGCACATGGTGCTGGATTTCGGAGGCTGCGATTTCAGCAACACCTTCCAGCAGCAAGGCCGGGCTGCAGACGGCGACGATCTGCTGGGGAAACAGCAGGTCGACGATCAGCCCAGCGCCGAAGGGCGGGCGGCCTTGCCTGACCGCGATGTCGACGCCATCGGCCTGAAAGCTCGACAGGCTCTCGCTGGCCAGCACGCGCAGATCGACCAGCGGATTGTGCACGACGAAGTCGTGCAGCCTCGGGATCAGCCATTTGGTGGCGAAGCTCGGCGTCACGCTGATCGTCAGCCGTGCCGGTTCGGGGCGCAACAGCAGCGTCGCCTCCGAGATCAGGTCGAAGGCGCGGCGGATGTTGGGCACATAGGCGCGGCCCTCATCGGTCAGCGCCAGGCCGCGCGGCAGCCGCTCGAACAGCTTTGTGCCGAGATCGGCTTCCAACCCGCGAATGTGCTGGGCGACCGCCCCTTGGGTGACGTTCAGCTCTTCGGCGGCGATGCGGAAGTTGAGATGACGCGCCGAGGCTTCGAAGGCGCGCAGTGCATTCAATGGCGGCAGGCTGAGGAAGGCTTCAGGCATGCAGGAGTTTTTCTACAGGTTGATTTCAAGCATTCTGGTTCGAACCGGTGTGGAAAACCAGCTATATCGACGTTCAACTCCCGAAAACACCGTTTGCGGTGCCCGCCAACCCTGAGAGGAAAATCCGATGAGTGTAGAAAAAGTAGCTGTGGTGGTGGCCGGCGGCAGCGGCATGGGTGCGGCGGCGGCCAAGCGGCTGGCGGCGGACGGCTTCAAGGTCGCCATCCTTTCGTCTTCCGGAAAGGGCGAGGCGCTGGCTGGGGAATTGGGCGGGCTCGGCGTCACCGGCTCCAACCAATCCAATGAAGATTTACAGCGCCTCGTCGATCTGACGCTGGAGCGCTTTGGCCGCATCGACGTGCTGGTCAACAGCGGCGGCCACGGGCCGCGCGCGCCGATCCTCGAAATCACCGACGAGCAATGGCACACCGGCATGGATGTCTATCTGCTGAACGTCATCCGTCCGGTGCGCATCGTGGCGCCGCAGATGGTCAAGCAGAAGGGCGGCGCCATCATCAACATCTCGACCGCCTGGGTGGTCGAGCCGAGCCCGATGTTCCCGACGTCCGCCGTGTTCCGCGCCGGGCTTGCCGCCTACACCAAGATCTTCGCCAACACCTATGCCGCTGACAATGTACGCATGAACAATGTGCTGCCCGGCTGGATCGACAGCCTGCCGGCCACCGAGGAGCGCCGCGACAGCGTGCCGATGCAGCGCTACGGCACCTCGGAAGAGATCGCCGCGACCATCGCCTTCCTGGCTTCGGAAGGCGCCGGCTATATCACCGGCCAGAACATCCGGGTCGACGGCGGCATTATCCGCGCTATTTGAGGGCGTCGATCGGAGGGGGACTCCGGCATCTCACCCCAAGGAGCAAAGAATGCGGCTTTTGATACTCGGCACCGGCTGGATGGCGCAGGAACATGCGCGGCGCTTCATCGCCATCGAGGGCGTCGACATTGTCGGCGCGGTCGATGTCGATCTGGCGCGGGTCGGCGAGTTCGCCGACAGCTTTGACATTCCCAACCGCTTCACCGCGCTGGAGGAGGCGCTGGCATGGGGTGAGTTCGACGCGGTGGCCAATGTCACGCCCGACCGCATCCATCACCCGACCACCATGGCGCTGATCGCCGCCGGCAAGCCGGTGCTGTGCGAGAAGCCGCTGGCCGAAGACTTCGCCAAGGCGACCGAGATGGCCGATGCCGCCGAGGCTGCCGGCATCGTCAACATGGTGAACCTGACCTATCGCAATGTCGCCGCGCTGCAGAAGGCTCGCCAGATGGTGCTGGCGGGCGAAATCGGCATGGTCAGGCATGTCGAGGCGTCCTATCTGCAAAGTTGGCTGGTGTCGAAATTCTGGGGCGACTGGCGCACCGATCCGAAATGGCTGTGGCGCCTGTCGCGCGGCCACGGCTCGAATGGCGTGCTTGGCGATGTCGGCATCCACATCCTCGATTTCGCCAGCTATGGCGCCGCGGTCGACATCGACCATGTCTTCTGCCGGCTGCGCGCCTTCGACAAGGCGCCCGGCAACCGCATCGGCGACTACGGGCTCGACGCCAATGACAGCTTCGCCATGACGCTGGACTTTTCCAACGGCGCCTTCGGCGTGGTGCATGCCAGCCGCTGGGCAACAGGCCATCTCAACGAGCTGCGTCTGCGCATCTATGGCGAGAAGGGGGGCATCGAAGTGGTGCACAATCTCGATGGTTCGACGCTCAAGGCCTGCATCGGCGAAAACGTCGAGAACGCTATATGGGAAGAGCTCGACGCCGGCACGGTGCCGACCAACTACCAGCGTTTCACTGACGCAGTGCGATCCGGCGTGCAAGCCGAACCGTCCTTCCGCCATGCCGCCGAATTGCAGCAGGTGCTGGATCTGGCAGTGGTATCGGACGAGAAGCGCGCGGAGCTGCGGGCGAGTGCGGAAACGCGGTGAGCTGGGGCGAAGCGGCGGAGAGCGCGGGCGCCAGCGGTCGAGATAGCACTGCCGCCAACTTCGGATTGGAGGCTGCGCCAGTCAGGGGCCGGTCACGAGCGAAAAAACCAGTTTCTGCAAATTGCCGCCATCGCCGAATTCGACGCGGTCGAAATCTCGGCTTGCCTGCACACGCGCCTTCGAAATCGCGTCGAGCCGCTTGACCACCTCGGCCCTTGTCTTGCTGCATTTGGGATCGTCGGCGACGGTCAGGCCGTCCGTAGCGGCTTGGATATCGTGGACCATCTGGACCATGCTGGCGCCATGCACCTTCTCATGGGCGGCGACGCCGGCGATGAAGGTTTCCCAGTTCTTCTGGACGGCGGGCGGCAGGGAGCCGGAGGGTTTTGGCAAGGTGTAGGTGACGATCAGCTTCGGCCGCCCGGCCGTCAGCACGCAGTCCTTGCCCCTGGGCCGGTAGTCCCTTAACCCCCAGGTCAGCTTGAAATTGGTGTAGGCGATGGCACGGGCAATGCCGAGCTTTGGCCCTTTCTCGCCGATCGAGCGGTAGAGTTCGGCGCCGGACCGGCCCGAGATCGCGTAGGGCTCGATCTTCTCGACCGGCTTCCACTCGGCATGAGCGATGAGCGGCAAGGCCAGCAGGGCAACAAAGGACAGACACAGGCGAACGCAGGCTTTCAATCCAACTCTCCGCGAAACAGGACTGGTTGCCGCAACGGGCATGCCATCGGATCGCTTTTCCTATATGCTGCCGACGGGCGCTGCAAATGCCCTGGAGGCAGTCAATTGGGGGGAGTCATGAGAGCTGGACATCTCGTCGTCGTCGGTGCGGTTGCGGTCCTGCAGGCCGCGCAGCCGGCGTTTGCCGCGTCGTGCAACGGCTGGAGTGCGAAGATGGAGGAAGACGAGGGCGGCAGCGTGCTGACGTCTTCGGTCTGCGGCGGGCCGAAAGGCGATGCGCATCTGATGCTCACCTGTTTCGACACGCCGGTGCTGAGCTACGATCTCGGTGCCACCGGCCAGCAGCTGGAACCTGGCATCAGCGGTTCGTTCGCGTTCAAGGCCGACGGCAAGACGGTGACCAGGACGCTGCAGCTCGAGGCCATGTACAATTACTTCGTGGTCAACCTGGCGAAAGCCGATCCATTGCTCGACCTGTTGCGCGGGAAGGGCGATGTCAGCGTCAGTGCGGCCAAATATGGCGAGATCAGCTTTCCACTGAAGGGGTCGAGCGCGGCCATCGGCAAGGTGCTGGCGCAGTGCGGCAAGGCCGGGCCAGCGGATGGGGATTGAGGGGTTCTACAGTTCGATGCCGGCGCAGGAATGAGGCGGTTCTCGTTGGCTCACCGGGCTTGCTGCCGAACCACCCCACCCAGTCGCGCCGTCGCGGCCCTCAATTCCTCATCCGAAAACCCCGAAAAACCCAGCACCAGACCTTGCCGGGGCGCCCCGCCGATGAACATCGAGGACAAGGCCCTGGCGCCGACACCCGCCGCCTTCGCCGCCTCGACGATCGCGGTGTCAGGCCCGGCGCGCTTCAGCGTCGCCATCAAATGCAACCCCTGTTCGGGCACGGTTACTTCGAGGGCATCGCCGCAATGCGCCTCGAGGCCGGCGACCAGCACGTCGCGCGCGGCCTGGACGCGGCGGCGCACGCGCCTGAGATGGGCGGCGAAATGGCCTTCGTTCAACAGGTCGGTCAGCGCGCCTTCGGCCAGCGTCGAGGGGAAGCGGTCGGAGCGCGCCCTGACCGCCATCACGGCATCGAGCAGCGCTTCGGGCACCACGACATAGCCGATGCGCAGGCCGGGGAAGAGGATTTTCGAGAAGGTGCCGAGATAGGCGACACGGCCTGAACCGTCCATGCCCTGCAGCGAGGTCAGCGGTGGGCCGGCATAGCGGAACTCGCTGTCGTAGTCGTCCTCGATGATCCAGGCATCGTTGCGCCGCGCCCAGTCGAGCAAAGCGAGACGGCGGCGCATCGTCATCGTCACGCCGAGCGGATATTGATGCGAGGGCGTGACATAGGCCGCGCGCGCCTTGGAGCACAGGCTTTCGCCGATCTCGGGATCGAGCCCTTCCGCGTCGACCGGTACCCCAAAAACCCTGGCGCCGCTGCCGGCCAGCACGGCCTGCGCCATCGGGTAACAGGGGTTTTCGATCCAGACGGCATCGCCGGGGCTGAGCGCGGCACGCACCAGAAGATCCAGCCCCTGCTGCGTGCCCGAAGTCAGCACGATCTGGCCGGCGTCGCAGCGCACGCCGCGTGCGGTCCTGAGATAAGTTGCAATTGCCGTGCGCAGCGGCAGGCCGCCGCGCGGGTCGCCATAGCGGAAATGCTCCGGCCCGGGGCGGGCGAGGTGGCGCGACAACAGGATGCGAAACATATCGAGCGTGCGCGGATCCGACACCGCCACGCCAAGGCCGCAAGGCAGCGAGGTCGCCGCGTCGATCTCCGGCGGACGCGGCTTGACCAGTGCTGTCGGCAGATGCGGCACGTCAGGCGCGACGAAGGTGCCGGCGCCGACCTTGGCAACCGCAAACCCCTCCGAGATCAGGATTTCGAAACAGGCAACCGCCGCCGAACGCGACAGGCCGAAGCGCTGTGCGAGATCCCGGGTGGTCGGCAGTTTGGCCCCGGCGGCCAGCGCGCCGGTCTCGATCAGCCGCCGCAGCGCCGCATATAGTTCGCGGCTGCGCGGGCCGTCGCCCGGCAGGACCGGGATCAGCGCCGACCAATCCGGAAAATTGGTCTGGTTTTCTTCATCAGATTGGTTCTTTTATCAACCAATGTCATGGCGCATGGTTGGCAGACAACAACCAAGGATGCAAGCCGTGAACGACACGCCAGCCAGCTTTCCGACCACCAGCCGCAACCGTGTCAAGCGCCTGCACGAGCGCGGCAGCTACGACCATGCGGCAGTCTTCGCGGTGCTGGATGCCGGGCTGCTGTGCCATGTCGCCTATACGTTCGACGGCCAGCCCTATTGCACGCCGACCATCCACTGGCGCGAGGACGACATGCTCTACTGGCACGGCTCGTCGGCCAGCCGCATGCTGCGCAATCTGCGCGGCGGCACGCTGGCCTGTCTCACGGTGTCGCATCTCGACGGGCTGGTGCTGGCGCGCTCGGGCTTCAACCATTCCGCCAATTACCGCTCGGCGATGTGTTTCGGCACGGCGCGGATCATCGATGAGCCTGATGAGAAACTGAAGGCGCTGGCCGGCGTCGTCGACCGCTTCTACCCCGGCCGGAGCGAGACCCTGCGGCCGATCTCGGTGCAGGAGGCCAAGGCGACGACGGTGATCGGCATGCGCATCGAAGAGGCATCGGCCAAGGTGCGCGCTAAGGGCGTCGCCGACGACGAGGAGGATTACGGGCATCCGGTGTGGGCCGGCGTCATCCCGGTGCGGATGGTGGTCGGCGCCGCCGAGCCGTGTCCGAGGCTGCTGCCTGGGACGGTGCGGCCGCAAAACCTGGCTAGATATGCCGAGGGTGCGAGGCTCGATGAGGCGCTGACGCGGGCGCAGCGAGCGTATGAGGGCAAAGTTTAGCCAGCGCCTAGTGGGAGCGTATTCAAATCTTGCCGCTGCCGCCGCCTCGCGATATCTCGACACCATGATCACCTTCCGCCGTGCGCAGGCCTCCGACCTGCCTGATATCGTCGCGATGCTGGCCGACGATCCGCTTGGCGCCGGCCGCGAGGACGCCTCCTTGCCGCTGGCACAAGGCTATATCGACGCTTTCAACGCCATCGACGCCGATCCCAATCAGTTGCTGGTGGTGGCCGTGGATGGCGGCGAGGTGATCGGCACCTTGCAGATATCTTTCCTTGCGGGCCTGTCGCGCAAGGGCGCGTGGCGCGGGCAGATCGAGGCGGTTCGGGTTGCCGGCCACCGTCGCTCGGGGGGCGTCGGCAGGCTGATGACCGAATGGGCGATCGACGCGTGCCGGGCGCGGGGCTGCAGCCTCGTCCAGTTAACCACCGACAAGGGGCGGGCGGACGCGCACCGCTTTTACGAAAGCCTCGGCTTTACCGGTAGCCATCTCGGCTACAAGAAGAGCCTATAGGCGGGCGGCTGCACACTTTTTGTGGAACGGCTCGCGGCGTTCGAGCATCGCGCCACCGCTGGCGCATTCGGGAAATCGTTCAGGCATACTTCAACTCGCGACCAAGAGGGGATATAGGTCAGTCAAGTTGACCTATATTGCAGCGTCTGGGGAGGCGTGTCGTGACCCTTATGAATCTGTTGGCCTCGCGCTCATCGCGCATGAAAGCGTCCGAAATCCGCGAGCTCCTGAAGCTGCTCGACCAGCCAGACATAATCTCGTTCGCCGGCGGTATTCCCGATCCCGCGCTGTTCCCGGCCGAGGCGATCCGCGACGCCTATGCTTCGGTGCTCGGCGGCGCCGAGGCGGGTGCGGCGCTGCAGTACCAGGTCTCGGAAGGCTATCTGCCGTTGCGGCGCTGGCTCGCCGGGCAGATGGGCAAGCTCGGCGTCGCCTGTGACGAGGCCAACATCTTCATAACCTCCGGCTCGCAGCAGGCGCTGGATTATCTCGGCAAACTGTTCCTGTCGCCGGGCGATACCGCGCTGGTGACGTGGCCGACCTATCTGGGCGCGCTGCAGGCTTTCAACGCCTATGAGCCTCGCTACGATCGGCTGACCCCGGCCGGCGGCAACATGACGCCCGATGCCTATCGCGCGGCGGCGGCTGCAAATGGCGGCAAGGCCAAGTTCGCCTATCTGGTGCCGGATTTCGCCAACCCGACCGGCAACACGCTGAACCGTGAGCAGCGCGAGGCGGTGCTCGACCTTGCCGGCGAACTCGACATCGCCGTCATCGAGGATGCCGCCTATCGCGCGCTGCGCTATGACGGCGAAGGCGAGCCGCCGATCCTGGCGCTCGACTGCATCAGGTCCGGCGGTATCGACAAGGCGCGCACGCTCTATTGCGGCTCGTTCTCGAAGATCCTGTCGCCGGGCATGCGGGTCGGTTGGGTGTGCGCGCCGCGCCAAATCGTCGAGAAGCTGGTGCTGATGAAGCAGGCCTCCGACCTGCACAGCCCGTCGATCAACCAGGTGGTGATGCATCGCGTCGCCGAAGCCGTGTTCGACGGCCAGGTAGAAAAACTCATCGGCGCCTATCGCGAGCGCCGCGACGGGCTGCTCTCTGCACTGGAAGCCCACATGCCGGAAGGCGTGACCTGGAGCCATCCGGAAGGCGGCATGTTCGTCTGGGTGACGCTGCCGGAAGGGGCCGACGCCACCGAGCTTCTGGCGCGGGCGGTCAAGGAGGCGCGGGTGGCCTTCGTGCCGGGCAGCGCGTTTTATGCCGACGGCACCGGGCGCAACACGCTGCGGCTGTCCTTCACGCTCGCCGACCGGCGCGCGGTGAGCGAAGGCATTCCCAGGCTAGCCGCCATCCTGAAGGGATAGGCCGGCGCCGGAAGCCGGCTTTGCCTCCGCCATTACAGTCACCAGCCGCTCAAGCTTTGAAAGCCTGGTGCGAGCGAGCTTGCGGACCGGCTTTTCGAAACCTTCTTCGCCGTTTTCGACGACGAAGACCAACGTCATGAAATCGAGCATGAACTCATCTATGGCTGCCGCGACCTCGCGCGACCTGCCCTTGAACCGGCGCAGCAGAGCGGTTGCTTCCTCGATATCGTCGACACCGGCGCTGTCGACAAGCGCTTCGAGCCTCTGAAAACAATCCAATCGCAATTCCTCCCACCGCGCCACCAAACCCGGTTGCGAGCGGAAAGTTCCAAACTGAGAGTGGTCTCGCGAAAGAAATCGCCTCCACCGCTCGAATTCCGCGGTTTCGACCGGCCATCGGCAATTTTTTTGTTCGGGTGGAACCTCCGCGGCCAACAAAGGTTCTTACCAGGTCTGATCCCCCCTCAGACCTCTGAAGGCTAGACATGCTTTCCAAAGGCCCGCTGGATCCCCTCCCAGCGGGCCTTTGTTTGCTGGACGGAAGGAGTATCCGCATTGACGACGCCCTGTCCGAACCTAAATTCGAACCCACACGAGGAGGCGTTTTCATGGAAACCCAGGAATTGCATCGCGGCCGGCTCATCGACCACATCCAACTGGTGGTCGGGGACCTTGCGGCCAGCCGGCGTTTCTACGAGGCGGTCCTGCAGGCGCTCGATGTCCCGATTGGCGGCAGCGGCGCCGACTTTTTCTGGGCCGACGAGCTGTTTGTCTCCACTGCCGACAGCCGGGCCGCACAGGGAAAACTCACCGGCCGCCATCACCTGGCTTTCCAGGCAAGGGATCACGCCATGGTCGATGTCTTCTACAAGGCCGGGCTTGCGGCTGGCGGCACGGACAATGGCGCACCGGGCGAACGGCCCTATCACCCCGGCTATTACGCCGCCTTCCTGCTCGATCCCGATGGCAACAACATCGAGGCCGTCCATCACGGCCCCCATAGTCGCAGCGCCGCTTCGGTGAAGATCACCTTCTAAGCTGCCGATATTCAGCCGGCCGGGATCGCGGGCGCATGGGGCGATGCTGGAGAGAGAGGCTGCTTTGCGTTGCCAGATTGGTGGCCACGATGCTAACCGTGCAAATGGCGAGCGGGAATCGGTATCGAAGCAACGCGCGCTGCAAAATCCTCAATAAAACTCCCCTTACCCCCGTGGAGATATATTTTTTATGCAAAACCCAACAAGGGCGATCTGTGCCGCCACGCTTTTATTTGCGATCGGGGCCGGTGGCCTCACAAGTATATCACCTTTTGCTTATGTTTCATCGGCGCAGGCGCAGGAGGAATATCTTCCGACCCAGAAGGATTTTGTCGGTAAATGGAAACTGAACGGTGGGGCCATCCGGCCGCCGCGCGATATGAAGGATGCGCCGACACCGGAACAGGAAGCGGCCGCCAATGAATTCCAGCAGACGGTGACCGCGTTTTACGGGGCGTTCGACTATCTGGAGATCACGGCGGACGGCCGCTACAATTTTCATCAGCCGGGTGATCCGACGTCGGGGCCTTGCGTCTGGTGCGGAACCTGGTCCTTCAGCAAGAGTTCGGCGTGGCTCAAGCTGGAGACGGCGCCCAGGCTGGATATCTACGCCAAGGACGGCGACATGCAGATGACCTACACTGTCGAACCCGACGAAAAAACGAAATATGCATGGCTGGTATTCGGTTGGGCGAAGGCCGAGTAGGCGGCGGCGCACGGCTCGCCAAACGGGCCTAAGCGGCTTTTCATCTATCTCGTATCCTCGTATACAAGAGGGAGCCAGCCGCCCGAGGAGACCGCATGAACCCGCTGCCTGAAACCGTGCCGTTTTTCAGCCAGTGGGAGACGCCCGACCTGACGCTGGACGTCCTCGCCGACGGCGCGGATGTTGCGCTCAGGCGCGATCCGCTGTGGCGGAGGTCGGGCGCGGAAACTCTCGATGAGTATGCGGTCTGGGCCGCCAACATCTGCGGCATGGCGTGCCTGAAGATGATCCTGGCCAGCCGCGGCGAGATCGTGCCGACGATCGAGCTTGCCAGGCGCTGCACCTTATATGGCGGCTATGTCGTCAACGGGGGATCGATCAAGGGGCTGATCTACGCGCCCTTCGTCAGCTTCGTGAAAGAGGTTTTTGGACTCCGGGCCGAGGTGGTGACCAATGTCGCGACGGCGGAGATTCCGGCGATCATGCAGCGGACGCGCTTCTTCATCGCGTCGGTCAGCAGTTCGATCCGCTGGCCCGAGCGCGAGCCGCCCTCGAAGGGCGGTCATCTGGTGCTGGTCACGGCGGCGTCCGACGAGGGTTTCCGCTTTCACAACCCGTCCGGCCACGACCCCGCCACACAGGCAGACGCAGTGTTGGCGCCGGCCGATTTCGATCGCTTCTTCGCCAATCGCGGCATTGCCGTCGCCATTTGATTTTTTGACAGTCGAGGGATTTCGATGACCGGTAAGACAAGAGTGGCCATCCTCTATGGCGGGCGTTCGGCCGAGCATGACGTGTCGCGCCTTTCGGCCGCCAATGTGCTGAAGGCGATCGACCGGACGCGCTACGACATCGTGCCGATCGCTATTTCGCGAAGCGGCAGATGGCTGCTGCAACAACTTGATGACGCGGCAGGGGCGCCGGCATCCGAAGACGGCCCGGAGGTTGCATTGTTGCCCGGCGGCAAGGGCTGGCTGGTCGCCGTGTCGCGGGATGGTACGCAGCCTGACCTGCCCCCCATCGACGTCGTGTTCCCGGTGCTGCACGGGCCGTTCGGCGAGGACGGCTCGGTGCAGGGCTATGCCGAGGTCGCCGATGTCGCCTATGTCGGCTGCGGCATCCTCGCCTCGGCCGCCGCCATGGACAAGGATGTCGCCAAGCGGCTGATGCGCGAGGCGGGATTGGCGGTTGCCCGCTCCGTCACCGTGCATCGAAACGGCAAGCATTCCTTCCAGGAGATTGCCGGGATGCTCAGCCTGCCGTTCTTCGCCAAGCCGGCGCGCCAGGGCTCGTCCTTCGGGGTCAGCAAGGTGAATGACAGGGACGGCTTCGAGCAGGCCATCGACACGGCTTTCCGCTACGACCGCAAAGTGTTGATCGAGGAATTCGTCGAGGGTCGCGAGATCGAGTTCTCGGTGCTGGAGCGCGCCGACGGGTCGCTGACGGTGTCGCTGCCCGGCGAGATCATTCCGGCCGGCAAGCATGGCTTCTACACCTATGAGGCCAAATATCTCGATGCCGACGGCGCGCTGGTCAAGGTGCCCGCCGATGTCCCGGCCGATGTGGCCGAGAAGGCCAGGGATATGGCGCGGCGGGCATTCCAGGCGCTTGGCTGCGAAGCCATGGCGCGCGTCGATTTCTTTCTGCGCGCCGATGGCAGCCTGCTCGTCAACGAGGTCAACACCATTCCCGGATTCACCGACATCTCGATGTACGCCAAGGCGCTGGCGGCAACAGGCATCGGCTACAGCCAAACCATCGACGTGCTGATCGAGCACGCGCTGGCCAGGCATGCGGCGCGCTGATCCGAACGAGCGAGCCTGACTTCCATTCCGCGCGTTGAGAGCGCGGCCGACGCGGGCGGGATCATTGCCTGTTGAGTGAGGTGTATTTCATCGTTGGCTAAAGTTGTACGTCGGCTCTATATGCCCGATCATGGCATTTGGCAGGGAGGCATCACGTGGCCAATCGTCGAAACGGCACGGCGTCTTCGGCTGATGGGCCGGGGGACGCCCTTTCAGCGGCCGCGCTTCATCCGCGAACCTCATTGCCAAATGTGGCGGCCATCGTCACGACAGTGGCGGCACTGTATTTCGGGCGCGAGGTTTTCCTGCCGATCGCGATCGCGCTGCTACTGACCTTCGCCCTGGCGCCGCTTGTCTCAGCTCTTAAAAAGGTCGGTATCCCCCGGATTGCCGCCGTCATTGCCAGCGTGCTCGGCGCTTTCGCGGCCCTTGGCCTGTTCTCCTTCATCGTCGCCACGCAGGTCAGCGAACTGGCGCAGAACATCCCGGTCTACCAGACCAACATCCTGACCAAGATCCGCTCGCTCAAGGAAACCGGGGTGGGGGGCGGGATCCTTGCCAGACTGAGCAAGGTGGTCGAGCGGGTCGGCCAGGAGATCGACAGGCAGGACCCCTCGCTACCGGCTGCCACCCCGGAAAAGCCGCCGCGCGAGCCGGTGCCGGTCGAGATCGTCGCGCGCGAAAGGCCGCTCCAGGTCCTGCAGAACATCGTCGGGCCGCTGATCAGCCCGCTTGGGTCGGCCGGGCTGATCATTGTCGTCGTCATCTTCATGCTGCTCGAGCGGGAGGATCTGCGCGACCGCTTCATCCGGCTTGTCGGCTACGGCGACCTCCACCGCACCACCGAGGCGCTTCAGGATGCCGCCAAGCGGGTGGGCCGCTATCTGTTGATGCAATTGGTCGTCAACATCGTCTACGCCGTACCGATCGCGATCGGGCTCTGGGCTCTCGGTATTCCCAATGCGCTGCTGTGGGGGCTGCTGGCGCTGGCGCTGCGTTTCGTGCCCTATATCGGCCCGATCATAGGCATGCTTTTGCCGCTGTTCCTGGCGCTGGCCGTTGCGCCGGGCTGGTCGCTCGTGCTGTGGACGGCCGCCCTGTTCGTGGTGATGGAGCTGATCACCGGCAATGTCATCGAACCCTGGCTCTACGGTTCGCGGACAGGACTGTCGCCGCTGGCGATCATCGTCGCGGCGATTTTCTGGACGTGGCTTTGGGGGCCGCTCGGGCTGATCCTGTCGACACCGCTCACCGTCTGCCTGGTGGTGCTGGGCAGACACGTGCCGCAGTTTGAATTCCTCGACGTTCTGTTCGGCAACGAGCCCGTGCTCGAACCCCATGCGCGCCTGTACCAGCGGCTGCTGGCCGGCGATCCGGAAGAAGCCACCGACCATGCCGAGGAGATGCTGGAGGAGAAATATCTGGTCGAATTCTACGACAAGGTTGCCATTCCGGCGCTTCTGCTGGGCGAACAAGACCGTGTGCGCGGCGTCATGGGCGATTTGCAAAGGCGGCAAGTGGCGGCCAGTGCCCTGATGCTGGTCGCCAATCTCGACGACAGCGCGCAGGAGGAGGCAGGCGAGGAGGAGGAGCCGCCCGTGGCCGCAGAGGCGAGCGACGATGGCGATCCCAACGGGGAGGACGAGACCGACCTGCCCGATGGCACGGATATGTCCGTGCTTTGCGCCGGTGGGCGTGGCGAGCTCGACGACGCCGCCGCCGCGATGCTGGCGCAGGTGCTGGAGGTTCAGGGCGCGACGGTATTGAAAGCCGGCTTTGCCGATATGGAGCCCGCCAGCATTCGCCGCCTTGAGCTCGAAACCGTCGACACCGTCGTGGTCGGATTCCTGAACCGGGATTCCGTCAAGCACGCCCGTTTCCTGGTTCGCCGGCTGAAGCGCGCGAAGGCCGCACTTCGGGTGGGAATCGTGTTCTGGTCGGAGGCCGCTGCTGAGGACAAGGAGACGGCCGACAAACTGGCCCGTGACATGAACGCGGATTTCGTGGCGCATGGCATGGTCGACGCCGTGCTGGGCGCGCTGTCAAACGAGCCGCCGGTCGCGCTCAAGCTTGTCGCCAAACGGCGCATGCGGCGACAGCGGGCCGCGTCCAAGAAGGTCACGGCGGCAGCGGCGGGTTAGGCCCTGCCTTTGCCTTCTTCGGCAGTGTCGGGGTCGACAAGCCAGGCACGAATTGCGGAAAATAGTTCAGACCGATGTCGATTTCCGGGAGGCCCATTCGTCTTGACGATAGGGAGCCGAAGAATTCACCCAATCAGGAACGATGCGATGACAATCACCATCACGGCATTTAAGCGATCGCCCGATCGCGGCAAGGGACTGGCGCGCGATACGCGCGTTCGCTGGGCGCTCGAAGAAGCAGGGCAGCCTTATGAGGTTCGGTTTGTTTCCTTCGCGGAGATGAAGGCGCCTGGCCATCTGGCACTCCAGCCCTTTGGCCAGATCCCCACCTATGAGGAGGGTTCTCTCTCACTGTTCGAGACCGGCTCGATCATCCTTCATCTTGCCGAGCAGCACGCGGGCCTGCTGCCCGGCGATCGCGATGCCCGCGCGCGTGCGATCACCTGGATGTTTGCCGCACTTAACACAGTCGAGCCGCCGATCCTCGAATTAACGACGGCAAAGATATTCGAAGCTGACAAGCCCTGGAGCGAGGAGCGTTTGCCATTGGTGAAGGATCGTGTTCGCGCCTGTCTCGACAGGCTCTCGGCTCGCCTGAGCGCCGCCGAGTGGCTCGACGATGCATTCAGCGCGGGCGATCTGTTGATGGTATCGGTGCTGCTGCGACTAAGAATGTCGGGCATTTTGGACGAATATCAAAACCTTGCTGCCTATGTGGCGCGCGGTGAAGCTCGGCCCGCTTACATCAGGGCTTTCGCTGCGCAATTTGCGGTCAACGCCCCGAGCACGCTGGACAGGCATGGCGCGAACGCTCTGAGATGTTCGCAAAGCCAGGGATGATGCAGCGGATTGTAATTCTTGGAAATGCCGGAAGCGGCAAATGACCCTGGCGCGGCAGATCCCAGACTTTTGCAGGCGGTGAGGAATGCTTGAAATTCGCCCAGCCCAAGAAGCCGACCAGCCGGCGATCGTGCAACTGTGGCACCAGGGCTGGCATGATGCCCATGCGCATCTGGTTCCGGCCGAAATCCTGGCGTACCGAACGCCCGCGCATTTTTCGCTGTGGCTGGAGCAATCCGCCGATGCATTCCATGTGGCGGCAGCCGATGAACTGCTTGGCTTCGTCGCCATCAACGGAGCGGAGCTGGTGAAACTCTATGTAAGCCCGCAAGCACGGGGAAGCGGGACCGCCCGCGATCTGCTGTCACGCGCCGAGCATCTCTTGTCCGAGCAAGGCGTGGCTGAGGCCGAGCTTTTCTGCACGGCGGGAAATCTCCGCGCGCAGAGATTTTATGCCCGCGAAGGGTGGCGCTTGAGCCGCACCTTCGAAGACGCACTTTGGCTGCCGGACGATGTCGCCGGCAGGTTCACCGTGGAAACCCACTGCTATCGGAAGCATCTGGGCTTTCGGTAGCTTTGTCTATTCGGAACGACCTTGGCGAGACCGTCGCGGACGCTGGAGCAGGCACCCCTACCGATCGACCATCGCCATGCCCCGCTCGGTGTAGCGCGGGCCGGAGACTTTTCCCGGCGCAAGCGCTGCGTCGAGCGCGGCCATCTCGGCGGCATCGAGTTTGATGGCGGCGGCGGCGACGTTCTCTTCCAGATATTTTGTGCGCTTGGTGCCGGGGATCGGCACGATGTCGATGCCAAAGCCGTCGCCCTTCGCCAGCAGCCAGGCCAGCGCGACCTGGCCGGGCTTGACGCCGCGGGCAGCGGCAATGTCGCTCACCTTGGCGGCCGCCTCGACATTGGCGTCGTAGTTTTCGCCTTGGTAGCGCGGGTCGTTGCGGCGATAATCGCCGTCGGGATAGTCTTCCGCGCGCTTGACCTGGCCGGTGAGAAAACCTCGGCCGAGCGGCGAGAACGGCACCAGGCCGATGCCGAGTTCGCCAAGCAGCGGGATGATCTCCGGCTCCAGATTGCGCTCCCACAGCGAATACTCGCTCTGCACGGCCGACACCGGATGCACGGCATGCGCCCGGCGGATGTTGGCCGCACCCGCCTCCGACAGGCCGAAGAAGCGCACCTTGCCTTGCGCGATCATCTCGCCGACGGCGCCCGCGACATCCTCCATCGGCACCGCCGGGTCGACGCGGTGCTGGTAGAGGAGGTCGATATGGTCGGTTCCGAGGCGGCCGAGCGAGGCTTCCACGACCTCTCGAATGTGCTCGGGCCGGCTGTCGGTTCCGACCTGCTTGCCGTTTTCGATGCGAAAGCCGAATTTGGTGGCGATCGTCACCTGGTCGCGCTTGCCCGTCAGCGCCCGGCCAAGCAGGGCTTCGTTGTCGTAAGGGCCATAGACCTCGGCGGTGTCGAGGAAGGTGCAGCCGAGTTCGATGGCACGGTGCAGCGTGGCGATGGATTCGGCCTCGTCGGCCGGGCCGTAGGACTGGCTCATGCCCATGCAGCCGAGGCCGATGGCCGAGACCTGCAGCCCTTGGCTGCCGAGCTTGCGTGTGTTCAGGGTCATGGTGGGGTCTCCAAGGAGGGGATGCCGCGACTATAGCAGCCGCATCGACATTGGCCGATCAATCGACACTCTATTCGATCAGGATGTGGGCTTCACGCGCGGCCTCGACGAGCGCCGCCCTGGCGACGTCGGGGGCGACATCGCCGCTCGTTGCCCGCCGGCAGGCGCGCAGCGCGGACTGATGCTTCGGGCTGCCTGCGTCACGCCAATGTGTGGTGAGCAAATCAATGGCCTGCTGTGTGTTGGACAGATGGTGGATGGAACCGGTGACGCCGACCGAAACCGCCACAGGGTTCGAGAACCATGCCGTTTGCATTGGAACCACCTCGATAGGGCTGAAGCGATAACGCCTATGGCCGCTCAAAGGTTTCGTCGATGCCAATCAATCCTGTGTGAGAGTTGCCGATACCTCCCAATGGCATTGGGCGACCCCATCTTGTCCGCGCGGCTCACATGTTCGAGGAGACGTCGCGGGTGGACGGTGTTTTGGGTTTGTGGGCGGCACGTTGCCGCGGCGCCTGATGGGCGGGGCGGGGTTTGACTGTGTTCACGACAGTGGGCGCCTGCGCCTTGCGGCGCTTGAGCCAGCTGGCTGACAGTTCGGCAAGGAGACTGCGCAAGCCTTTCACGACGTCCTCCTCTTGTAAGGGTGACAAGGTAATTTTCGTCGCCCCAACTTGTTCCGCCGGAAATCATTCCGCGAAAAATAAAGGTTCTTGCCGGCGAAAGCGCCGGGCATCACCTGCCGATATAGGCGGCCAGTTCGTCCGGCGTCCCATTCGGGAAGGCCTGTTTCAGAAAATCCAGGAACGCCGACACGCGCGCGCTGAGCAGCCGCCGGGAGGGGTAGAGCGTCCAGAGAGCGATCTCCGGGCCATCGATGTCCCCCCAATTCACCAGGGTGCCGTCAGCCAAATCGTGGCTCACCAGGGAAATTGGGAGACGTCCAACACCGACGCCGGCCCGCACCGCATCCCGCACCATGATCAGCGTCGACAGAGCAAGGACAGGCTCGACCGCAATCGTCGAGCGGCCACCATGGTCCTTCACGTGCCATGTCTGGCGTTCGCCTGTGCCGCGTGCAACGCCAGGAGCGGCCTGCCCACCGGTCGTACGAGGAAGGTCCGGGCTCGCCACAACGACCAGGCGGTCGCGGAGAAACGCCCGTCCGACCAGGCTTTCGTCGGGTTTCGGATTGACCCGGATCACCAGGTCGTAACCTTCCTCGATCATGTCGACAGCCCTGTCCTCCGTCGTGACCTCAAGCCTCACCTCGGGATGCTTGAGGGTAAATCCCGCGGCGATCCTTCCCATCGCGGTCTGAGAAAAATGCAGAGGTGCGCTGATCCGCAGTCTGCCCTTGGGTCTCTGGCCGCCCGAGGCGATCTCGGCGGCCGTCTCGTCCAGCTCGGCGAGCAAGGTCCCCGTCCGCTCGAAGAGTGCTCGCCCTTCCTCGGTGAGCTTCAGGTTGCGCGCACCCCGTTCAAACAGGCGCAGGTCAAGGCTGCTCTCCAAGTCTCCAACCCGCCTGGACAGCGTTGCCTTGGGCCGGCCGGTGGCCCTTGCCGCTTTGCCGAAACCCCCATGGCGGGCAACGAGGTTGAAATCGGTCAGGGCCAGAAGATCCATGAGTGTTCCACCAGTGAGACGGTACGTCTAAAATTTCGGCCTGTTTGACTGTTTGTGAGCCACACATATTGGGCCTGTCAAGCAACCCAACAGGAGAAATTCCATGACCATCCTCGTTACCGGCGCCACAGGCAATGTTGGCCGCCAAGTCGTCGAGCACCTCGTCAAGCGCGGCGCCGATGTCCGTGCTCTCGTCCGCGATCCGTCGAAAGCCAGATTCCCGGCGGGCGTATCGGTCGCGCACGGCGACTTTCTCGATGTCGATTCGCTGCGCAAAGCCATGTCCGGTGTTTCCACCCTGTTCCTCTTGAACGCCGTGGTGCCGGACGAATTCACCCAGGCTTTGGTCGCGCTGAACGTCGCCCGATCGGCGGGCCTCGAGCGGATCGTCTATCTCTCGGTGATCCATGCGGACGTCTATGTGAACGTGCCGCATTTCGCCGGCAAATTCGGCGTCGAGCGAATGATCGAGCAGATGGGCTTCCAGGCTACGATCCTGCGCCCGGCCTACTTCATCCAGAACGACCTGATGATCGAAGACGTCATCACCGGCTACGGCACCTACACAATGCCGATCGGCACCAAGGGGCTCGCCATGGTCGACGTGCGTGATATCGCCGAAATCGCCGCTCTCGAGCTGCTGCGTCGGGAACGATCCGCAGAGCCGCTTGCGCTGGAGCGGATCAATCTCGTCGGTCCGCAGACACTGACCGGGACGGATATCGCGGCCATCTGGTCCGACGTGCTCGCACGCCCGATCAGCTACGGCGGCGACGATACCGAAGGTTTCGAGCAGAATCTCAAGCAGTTCCTGCCTGCCTGGATGGCGTACGACATGCGCTTGATGGGCGAGCGGTTCCTGACCGACGGCATGCTGCCCGACGCCGGCGACGTCGAGCGCCTGACCGCGCTTCTGGGCCGCCCGCTGCGTCCCTATCGGGACTTCGCCTCACAAATCGCCGGCTCCGCCTGACGGAACAGCTCTCATCATCACCAGGGTACAGAAACAGCAGGGCGGCCTTTTGAGGAGGCCCCCTGACTGGCACGGGACAAATGCGCGTTCAGCCGGAACTGCCCTACTGCAGGGTTGCCGGACCAGGCCTGTCGAGTTGGGCGATCACGTGCTCGCCACCGTCGCCACCGAGCCCATCCACGAACAGACCAGCTACGCCGTCGAAATTGGTGAGCCCGTCGAATTCAATTGCGGCGCCAATCAACTGGGCTGCCTGGAAGACAAGGTATTCGACGTCCTCGAGGGCGACGTTTTCGGCCAGATTCCTGACCCTTACATGCTCCGCCACCGCCGTGATGCTGACGATGCCGGTCTTCCTGAAGGCGATCTGGACCGCTGAACGGACGTCATCGCGCAGTCGCGCCGAGTAATTATACCGCATCGAAACCTCCCGAAGGGAACGGTTTTCTGTTCAGATCGCACAATGCGGCAAAGACTTCGCCTTGGCAAGTCACGAATTAAATAATACCCAAATAAATCAACCAGTTAGCATAGTTATGCAAGTGTGCGCCTTACGCCGAATACCCGTCAGGCTCATCATGAGCACGAGAAGCGGTTCACACATCGCGAGGTCTTGACGCGCTAGGAGCGGTTTCCTAATTATGAGGTAAATGAGTTGAATGCTCATTCGACGTAAACGTGGTCCAGAGCGAGGGAAGCGCGATGACTGAACTGGAACGCCCGGAACGGTTGCAGATCATGCTGACGTCAGACGAACTGGCGGCGCTGGAAAACTGGCGCTTCGACAAGCGCATGCCGAGCCGTTCGGCCGCCGTCAGGGAATTGCTGCGGCGCGGTCTTGCCGCGGATGGCTTCCTGACGGCGGAGCAAGGGGCGAAGTCGCAAGACTTCGGCATCCTGCCAACCGCCGACGGCAATGGCATTTCCGACGGCGGCAAGGAGTAGAGCGGTTCACCGCGCGTGGGCCGCCCTGGTCCCCGCAACGGTCGGCGGTCGCCGCGCGGTGCCGGCCGGCGTAGCGGACGATAACTCTCGATTCAGAGGATGTTTGTCGTCACTTCGACGACGATCGCGGCACCTTCCAGGCTGCCATTGGTGACGTGCACGACGCGCGATACCCGCAGATCCTGCGTGGTTCCGTCGATCGACAGCGCAACGCTTTCGCCAATCCGGGGAACCGCCTGGAAAACGGCGTCCGTGGCCTCCGGCCGGTTGTCGATCGATATGCGGCAGTTGACGGTCATGAGATGTCTCCTGTGTCGGCCCGGTGGTCAACGCGGGGTCCGCGAAATGGTTTCAGGAGGCCGGATGCAACTTAATGGCGCCCGGATCCGTAACGCAGTAATTGCTCCATTGTTCATCGTAACGGAGCAACAGGGCTCGCCGGGGAGGGCGTTGGGGCTGCCTCGGCGAGCTTGATCGCTTTGCCCGGGGGCGCTGCCTCACCGAGGTATGGAGACGAGTTTCGGCGCCCGCAATTCCCCGGCCATCCTTGCCGCCTGGAAAATTGTCATCAAAACCAGGATGGGCTCACCCTCGGTCGGGTTGATGGTCAGGACGACGCGGCCAAGCTCGTCGCTCATGCCGCAAGACCAGTCCTTGACGGCTATCACCTTTCTGGCGGCCATATGCCTTCTCCTGCACAGGAGGTTCTCTGCGGGCTACGCCGTCTGGAGTTGGTCGGCAGAACCTTCGCGCGATATTGCAACCAGCCGAAATGCGGCAAATGCGGCCAATATCATGAAAACCGCCGTGATGTTCAGGGACATCGCCGATGCAAGGACGCCCCCGTCAAAGCAACTCAGTTCCATGTCGCTGCACCCCTTCGATCCACTGTCGGCCAGGATGATGATCCTGCTTCGAGTGAAATACAAGCGCGCGCTAATACGCTGAAGCCGGCTGGCCAGTCTGCGCGCAGCTTCGAACCAGCCGAACGCTTGGTTGCTTGCTGGTTCCCGCTCATGGGCTCGAACCACGATTCACGCCTTCAAAGGGCGCTGTCCTACCATTAGACGAAGCGGGAAAATGCAAGTTGCCCCCACCCCTAGCCGGTTCCCGCGCCGGGATCAACGCAATGCGGCGGCAAAGCGACTTGAGGCGCGGTCTCAGTCCGGAAAGTTGGTGACAGGTTCCTCGCAGCGGTAGACGGGGCAGTTGCCGTCACGGGTCGGGACATAGGCCGACATCGGCACCTCCGGCCAGTCGCATTCGTTGCCGAACTGCCTGACATAGCGGTCATAGGTGTTGGGGCCGGTGGTCAGCACCACGGCATGATGGCTTTGGAGCAGTTGCCGGAGTTGGTCGCAACTCATCGTGCGGGTATCGGGCCTGGCTTCGGCGAGGCCGGTCGCGGCCAGCAGGATCGCTGCCGTCATCAAGGCAATTCGGCGCATCGGCATGGCTGTTCCCTCGAATGGATGTATTGGCCGAAACTCGCATCCCGGCGGGTGGTTCCGCAACCGCCGGCCGGCCGTCGGTGGCGGCGCAACCAAATGGTCCGTCGTGCATTGCTGGGGATGAATGGCAGGAAGCCCTACGAAACCCCGCAATGGCGTCCCGGAAACGGGGATCGCGAGGCCATGTGCTGTTCTTTTTGCGGCGGCCGCGACCACAGCTACGAGGACTGTCCGCAAAGGGATGCCGACGCCGATCCAGCACCGAATGCCCCTGACCCTCCCAAGCCGGACTGATCGGCACCGGTTGCCGCACCGGCGATATTCGCTGCGCCCCACCGGCATTCGCACATCTGCCTGAGGTCCTCGACGCCGTCCGGCTACATCCTGACCTTGCCGGTGTTACCGATTTCCGGGCGGCTGTCGCTGACCGTTGCCGCCAGCATCTTCACATAGCTGACCACGGTGCCGGGACTGTCCCAATACTGGGCATCTTTCGGCGTCACTTTAAGCACGCGGATCGAAGGGTCATCGGCACTGTCCCACCAGGCCTTGGCCGGGGTCGACCACAACTCCCTGATCTTGGCGCGGTCGTTCGAAACCGCCGCCAGACCGCTGACGGAAACATATTTCTGGCCGCCTGAATCGGCGAAGGCGAGACCGACATTGGGCTCGGCTTCGATCTCGTCGTCCTTATGGCTGTCGACATCGGTGAGGAAGTAGATTGCGTTTTCGTCGCGCACCACATGCGCCGCCATGGGTCGCGAGCGGATGTCATCGCCTTCGCGGGTGGCCAGCATACAGAAACCGATCCTGTCCATCAGCTTCCAGACCCGGTCGAGATCGCCGTCGCTCATCGTGTGC
Source organism: Mesorhizobium sp. M7A.F.Ca.US.010.02.1.1 (assembly GCF_004023085.1). Classification (NCBI taxonomy): domain Bacteria; kingdom Pseudomonadati; phylum Pseudomonadota; class Alphaproteobacteria; order Hyphomicrobiales; family Phyllobacteriaceae; genus Mesorhizobium; species Mesorhizobium sp. M7A.F.Ca.US.010.02.1.1. The sequence continues at coordinate 43,845 of NZ_RZRV01000019.1, forward strand.
CTCCTTATTGAGCCATCCATGGGGGTGTCGGGTGCAACTCGCGCAAGCGCGCAAGGTTCCAGTGCAAGGTCCAGTCATGAACTGCCCGGACTGTTCCTGGGAGGAATGTTGGGAGGCGATTGCAACCAAAACCCACCGCGGCGCATTGGTGGCCATGCGCGCAATCCGCGCATGAGGGAGAAGGGGTCGACAGTGACAGATTTGGCGGGCTTTGATGCCTTGATCGCCATTACCGCCGATGCGCGGCTGGCGGCGATTGTCGATTCGTCCTTCGACGCCATCGTCAGCAAGGATTTGAACAGCATCATCACCAGTTGGAACGCGGCGGCGCAACGCATGTTCGGCTACACCGTCGAAGAGGCCGTCGGCCGGTCCGTGCTCATGCTCATCCCCGATCATCTCAAGGATGAAGAGACCGACATCATCAGCCGGGTCCGCAAAGGCGAACTGCTGGCAAGCTATGAGACGATCCGCCGACGCAAGGACGGCGGCCTCATCGCCGTGTCGCTGACCATTTCGCCGATCAGGAACGCGTCCGGCGAGATCATCGGCGCCTCGAAGATCGCCCGCGACATCACCGCCAGCAAGGAGAGCGAGCGCCGGATCAGGCTTTTGCTCCGCGAGGTGAACCATCGCGTCAAGAACCAGTTCGCGGTGATCCTCTCGATGATCCGGGAGACCAGCAAACGCTCGACCGATCCGCGCGAGTTCGAGGAGTTGATCCGCTCCCGCATCATGGCGCTGTCGCGGTCGCACGATCTGCTGGTGAACTCGGAATGGGCCGGCGCCAGCCTCTTCGACCTCGCCCAGGAGCAGCTCAAGCCGTTCGGCCACGAGGCGCGGGTATCGCTGTCCGGACCGCTTTTGACCTTGCAGCCGAATGCCGTGCAAAATCTCGGCATGGCATTTCATGAGCTCGGCACCAACTCTTCAAAATATGGCGCGCTGGCGAGCGAGGCCGGGCGGCTCGAGATCACCTGGCGGATCGTTGAAGGCGTTTCGGACAAGCGGGAAATCCATCTGGTTTGGGACGAGACGATGCCGGTGCGTGAAGGAGAGCGGCCCGGGGGGCGGCAAGACGAAAGCACGCGCAAGGGTTTCGGCACCGTCGTCCTGCAACGGGTCGCGCCGCAATCGCTGAACGGCTTGGCGGTGCTGGATCGCAGCCCGGGCCATCTCAAATGGTCCCTGACGGCGCCCCTGGACTCGATCATCGTTCCGGAGCTCGGCGCCGACCTGCCCGAAACCGAGACTTCCTGAGCCTTGAGGTCTGGTTCCATCAACCTCCCTTTGGCAGATGCGTTTTCAAAAGCGGCCGCATCCTTGCCGCACCTGGCGGTGGATTCAGGAACCGTGACCCGGCGGCCGCGTTGTGGCGTCACGCTTTCGGAGGGGACATCATGGAACAGCTCGTCGAGGAATTCGGCCATTCCACCTACACCTCGTTTCCGGTCATCGCGGCGCGGCTGTTGCTGGCGACGCTCTATGGCGCGGTCATCGGTTTCGAACGCGAATGGCGCAATCGCCCGGCCGGACTTCGCACGCATATTCTCGTCTGCGTCGCCGCCGCCACCTTCGGCATCCTGACGGTCGAGATCGTGCACGCGCCGATGTTCGCGGGGGAATCGGTCAAGGTCGATCCGATCCGGGTGGTCGAGGCGGTGACCGCCGGCGTCGCTTTCCTCGCCGCCGGCTCGATCATGTTTTCGCGCGGCGAGGTGCATGGGCTGACGACCGGCGCCGGCATGTGGCTGGCGGGCGCGATCGGCGTCGCCTGCGGACTGGGTCTTTGGCAAGTGGCCGGGTTCGGCACGCTGATCGTGCTGGTCGTTGCCGGCTTTCTGCGCCGGTTCGAACGCGGACCCGGCCTTGCCGCCGGTGATGAAGGCAGTCAAGCAAAGGCGGAGAAGGAGGGGGCTTCGGCCCGATCAAAGGAAGAGCGAAGGTAATTCCGATCGCCGGGAAATGCCGTGACTGGTTTCACCGAAGAAGCCGGCCAGCAGATCGGCCGTGCGCGCCGGATTCTCTTCGGGAAAGAAGTGCCCGCCCGGCATCGCCTGGCCACGCACATCGTCGGCCCAGCCGCGCCACAGCGCCAGCGGCCCGCCTTCGCCGGCATACCAATCCGCTAAGGCGCCCTGACCGCTCCATAGCGCCAGCAGCGGGCAGCGGATGCGCCGGCCGGCTGCCTTGTCGGCATGGTCGTGCTCGCGGTCGAGCGTGGCTGCCGCCCGATATTCCTCGCAGATGGCGTGGGCGTGGGCAGGCGCGCGCAAGGCCTCGATATAGGCCTGACGCACTTCGGCTGGAAACGCCGATGGCGGCGAGCCCCAGCCGTTGAGCGCATTGTCGACGATCGCCTCGGCGGCGCCGGACAGGATCTTTTCCGGCAACGGCTCAGGCTGCGCCAGCAGCGACCATGGCCAATAGCCCAGCGCCAGCCTGGCGTCGGCCCGGTCCCAGGCATCGGCGGTCGGCACGATGTCGAGAACGGCGAGCCTGTCGATGCTGTCCCGATGATCGAGCGCCATGCGGTAGGCGACACGCCCGCCGCGATCATGACCGGCGACCATGAAGCTGCTGAAACCCAGCTTCTCCATCAGCCTCCTCATATCGGCGGCCATGGCACGCTTGGCATAGGGTGCGTGGTCCGGAGTGGACGTCGGACAGGAACTGCGGCCATAGCCGCGCAGGTCGGCGCAGACGACGCTGAACCGGCTGGCCAGAGCGGGGGCGATGTCGCGCCACATCAGATGCGTTTGCGGAAAGCCGTGCAGCAACAGCAGCGGTGGGCCGCCGCCGGCACGCAGGCAGTATATGCCGGCATCGCCAATGTCGATTTCCGTGCTTTGAAAACCTTCGAACATGACCGCCTCCGGCACGCGCAACGGCCGGCAAACGGGTTTGGTTGCAATGCCGCCGGCGAGGCGGCCAACCTTTTTCTTCGACAGGCGTTGTCCCTGTGAAGGGAAGGTCGCCGCGGGCGGCCGTGAAAGAAAAGAAGGAGGCAGTGATGAGAACTCTCGCTATCATGCCACTAGGCCTCATGCTGGCGCTGGCAGTGCCGGCCGCGGCCCAGCAGCAGAACGACAGCCAGGCGCTGCAGGCCGACAAATGCAGGGCTCAGACCGAGCAAGGGGCAAAACAGCAGCCTGAACAGCAGGCCGATGACGGCAATTTGACCGCGAAGCTCAACGACTGCGGCGGCGTGCTGAAACCACCCCCGACGGGCGACCAGGGCATGGCGGCGCCCGCTCCCGACGAAGGCAAGACGCCGGTGATCAAGCCTGGTGAAGTGCCGCCCCAGCCGCCGAAACAATAAACGCCGGCTCGTTGGTATTATCGCGCAAGCTAATGGAACCTCGTTATCTTGGGAGCGTTTTTCTCACGACTTGAAATTTGGAGAGATTATCGTGAGAGATATTGCAGCCACTGCCACGTTGCTTGCCTCGATAGCGATCGTGATTGCCTTGATTCTGCTGGCGCCAAAGAGTTTTGGCTTCGAAACCTCTCACCCGATCGTACAGGGCGAGCTTCCGGCGGAATAATCGGATCGATTATTCGGATACGGAGTGATCAGGACCGATTTGCACGAAGCAGGCGAGGCACGATGCCCCGCCTGCCTTCTATTGAAACCGCTATCGCACCAAAACGCCGGAGTGGCTGCAGAGCGCTGCGAACGCTTCCTGTGCCTCGGCAGCACCTATCTTGGTTTCCAGGGCGGCTTCGACCTTCTCGCGCGCCGCCTGGTAGAACGGCCCGCGCTTGGCCTGCGGCCAGTCGATCAGGATTTCGCTGGCATCCTTGAGCGTGGCGACGTCGCGGATCGTATCCGACCCATGCGGCTTGATCCGCATCGGTGTGGGCAAAATGAGATCAGGCATGGCCCCTGTTCCAACTACTGGAGGAGTTTTGCTTCGCGCGCGGCGTCGATCATCGCCCGCATCGCTTTTTCCGCCGGCGTCCAGCCATCCAGCGCATCGCGGCAACTGCGCAACGCCGCCCGGTAGCGCCGTCCCTGGCCAGCCGGCCAGTCGCCGAGGCATTCCAGGCCTTCCCAGGCGCTGCGGATGATGCGCTCGCGCTCAGGCGCGAATTTCAGCCTGATCGGGCGGGGAAACATCTTGTCGTTCAACGGTTGTCTCCATGATTGCCGCAAGTCGCCGGGGCGACATGCGTGAGAGGCATCCGGTAACGTCGGCGGCAGGGCAGGGTTCCCTTCCCCGGAGATCAAATCTCAGCGTCGATGTCCGACAGCGATCTCGGCGTCGGCGCTTCGGCGTTGTGCTGCGCTGGGCGGTCGTGCTCGAACTGTTCGGTGCCGGACAGAGCGTGCAGCCAGGTCTCGCGCCTGGAGGTCCACAGTTCATATTCGGGCACGAGATCGGTCGGCGCGATGTCGAGGCTGCCGATCGCCACCTCGGCCTCGTTGTCGTCGACCCAGGCGACGCGGCCGCCGCAGGTCGGGCAAAAGCTGCGCGTGCCATAGGAGCTGACGAGGCCGGTCGTCTCGAAGGCCTCGCGCGGCCAGATGGCAAAGGCCGAGTAGACCGAACCGCCGGCCTTGCGGCAATCCTTGCAGTGGCACAGGCCAACGCGCAACGGCGGGCCGTGAACCTCGAACTGCACGCCGCCGCACAGGCAGCTGCCGGTCCTGCGTATGGTGTCGGACATGACGACCTCCCTCAATGCGTGGCGCTGCGGGCCGGGTGGGACAGATGCTCGTCTGCCGTTTCGTTGGCCAGGATGAGAAACCGGGAAAAAGACATCCTGTTCACCGTACCACCAGGCCCGGTTGACACGGCCCGCAGCATCTTCAACGCCGTCCAGGCGAAATGGTTTCGGGCCTAAAGCGCGCCGCGCCCGAACGAGTTCAGACGACCCGCTTCATGCATGTCGTTCTCCCAAAACCGAGATCCACTTGTGGGCGACATGCGCTAGCCGCGGGCCGCCATATGGGCGTCGAGCTTCTTGCGCGAGGGTCCGTAGCGCTTGATGATGGTCTGTGCCTCGCTTGGCGGAATGCCGTATTTGCGGGCAAAGGCGGCAACCTCGTAGGGCTCTTCACTCGAGACCTGCTTGCGGTCCTGCTTCGTCTTCGACTTGTCGTCAGCCATCTCAGGCCTCGCTTTCTGTTGTCGGGACGCGCAGCCTTCGGCGCCCGCGATCAACACGACATAACACAGATTGGCGCCGCCGGTTCCACCAGACGACATGGCCAGGCTGCAACCGGCCTGTATCAGGCCGATGGCCGCATGAGGTCGGCGCCGGAAGCGTGGTCGCCGTCACATTCGGAGCATGCAGCGCTGAGGCCGGGGCAGCCGCGCCGGTGCGTGCCGGCGGGGCAGCAATGGCCGTTGGAACTCGTCCAGCGCGGGCATTCGAAGACCTGGCCAGCGCCACCGCAGCCGCTGCACTCCAGCGGCGCCGACCGCACGCCATGAGATATTGCCCCAAACCTGACGCTTGTACGCAAATTTCAGCCCACCCAAAATCGCTGCGCCGGCACGCCGGTGCATTAGCCCCGACTAACGATAGCACTTCCGTGATTACCAACAAGTTTCAATCGCGCGATGCGCCGGAAAGCCGTTCGGGCCGGCGTGTCGTCAGGCCGGCTTCAGCCGCATCGCGGCGAGATACATGAGCGCCGAGGCGGCCTGCCCGCGGTCCCAGCCGGCGGCCTGGACCTTGCGGAGCAGGGCGGCAAACCGAAAATCGCTCTTTGCTGGCGCGGTGCGAGGCTTCGAAGCCTCCTTCGACCGCGGCAAGCGCCCTGTCGAGAAAAATTGGCCTGGCGTGTCGGACCTGGCGCCCGTCGCGCGTCCTAGGAGCGAGCAATCTGCAAAGCTGGAGAACGAGCATGTCGTCGCAAATCACTCAATCGCCGTGGCAGACCACGGCCCTTCTCATCGCCCGGCTGATCTTCGCCGGCGTCTTCCTGATGGCCGTGACCTTCAAGTTCATGGGCATGGACGCCACCGCCGGCTATATCGCCGCCGCCGGCTTTCCGTTTCCGCTGTTCCTGGCCTGGTGCGCGGCGATCCTGGAAGTCGCGCTGGTGCTGTGCTTCCTGACCGGCGCCTTCTTCTCGCAGGCGGCCCTTGTCGCCGCCGCCTATGTGCTGTTCCTCGCCCTGGCCTTCCACGGACCCAGCCACTGGGCCGGCAACCAGGCCGAGTTCGGCTTCTTCGTCGACCATTTTTCGTTCCTGGCCGGACTGCTGTTTGCGGCCGTGCATGGACCGGGCAAGGTGCTTTCGCTCAATTTGGGATGGCCGGGCAGGGCTTGAGGCGAGACCGACCGGCACCGCGCGAAGGACGCGCGCCGGGCCTGCCTTGGCACCCCCTCACAGCTGGTCGTTGTAGGGTTCCTTTATCTTGCCGACCATGCGGGCCAGCTTCGAAAAAGACGGCATCTCCGCCTCCGGCTGGCACTGGTTGGCGAGTTCCAGCAGCCGGATCGGAAAGTTGACGGCGTCGCGGCTGGACGCGGACATGCCTTCGGACCGCTCCTGGTTGGTTTCGCCTGCCTCGGTCTTGCGCAAGGCCAGGTCGATTTCCTCCGCCGTCAGCACCCCCTTTTGAACCAAGAGGCGGTTGATCGAGGCGACGGCCATCAACAGGCCTTCGAGTTGCAGGTTGGCGACATTCATGGCGATTGCTCCCGTGACTGGGGTTGAAACGCGCGAGCGGCATTTCCGCTCCAGAAAGGCTGCGGGCGAACGCCTATTCCTGCGTCAGCCGTTCGCCATATTCGCGCCACAGCGCCTTGACCTCCAGGCTGCCGAGGCTGCCGATCGAAACATCCCCACAGCTGATGGCGACGGCGCCGATGTCGTATTGGGGGTAGGCGTTGGCGACGAAACGGATGGCTTCGCCCAGCGAACGCACGCGGATGACCGGATCCGCCTGACCCTGGCCGGTGCTGCGCACGCCGGAAACCATGGCTGGTGCATGCCGCATCCTGAACACGGATGCCATGGCTGGTCTGTCCATCGTCCTCTCCCACAAGGCCGTGCGACGGGAATCATTCCATGAGCTTCGACGAATGATTTCACACCTGCCGGCTTGTGACCAGCCGCCGGAAAAAGGAGGGTTTTACGCGCTTTGCCAGCGTCGGTCAGGCCGGAATTGCGATCGATTTAGGAATTTTTTCTCAGAAAACGGTTGACGGGGTGAGTGCAGCTATGCTACATTTTTGTCCATGGTGCTGAGTTGCGCCAACGACCCGCCCCTGAGGCGGGGTTTTTGTTGCTGGGCTAGACATGTCGGCAGGACAGAGGGGGGCCCCAAGGAATGCCATCCTTCGCCCGATGACTCATTTCGCAATCCGAGAGACACCCATGACCCGCTACGCCACCATCATCACCGATGCTGACGGCCAGGAAATCGTCAGCGCGATCGGCGAATTCGAAGGCATTGCGCCGCAGCCATGGGGCGTCTCGAGGAGGTCGCGCCCGGCATAAAGATCGGCATGGTGCGGGACGACGCTGGCGAGTTCGGGTTCTCGCAGGCCGGCATCGCCGGGCACCTTGTCGGTCTGGTCATGGCGCGTCTCAGGGCGCGGGCCGGTCTGGCAAGGCCTGCCCCGGCGGCGAAGCCTGCCGACGCGGCAAAGCCAAAGCGCGTCCAGGGAGCCAAGAAGCGCACCAGGAAGAAATCCGCTCGTTCAAAGAAACCGGCCAGCCGGGCCGGATCGATGCCGAAGGCCGGCATTCCCGCTGCCAACGCCGTGGGTGGTGACGTCCGTGACTGACAAGACCGCCGCCGGGCCAACGCGCCGCAAGCCGGCAAAGCGCAAACCCGCCGCCAAACCGGCCGCGCAAAAGCCGCGCCGCAAGCGCGCCAAGAAGACACTGGGCGACGATTTCCTGGCTGCCGTGCGGGCTGATTTCCGCGCCTATGGCGCCGGCGTGATCGCCCAGGTGCGAGCCGACAAGCCGGACCAGTATCTGAAGATCGTGCTGTCGGTGCTGCCCAAGGATTTCGATGCCAAGATCAACCAAATGGACAGCCTGAGCGATGACGAAATCCGCAGCCGCATCCGCGCCCTCGAGACGATCGTCAAACCGTTCCTCGAAGAACCCGGTGATGTCCGTGAAGATGGAATATCTGGCGCTGCTGGCCGAACTGGACAGACGGCGCCGGACCAATCAATTGGCGGCCTATAGACCGTATGAACGCCAGGCCGAGTTTCACGCTGCAGGCGCGCAGAACCGCGAGCGCCTGTTCATGGCCGGCAACCAGCTCGGCAAGACCAGGGCAGGGGGCGCCGAATGGGCCATGCACCTGACCGGCCGTTATCCCCAGTGGTGGCAAGGCAAGGTTTTCGACACGGCCGTTCGGCTGTGGGCGGCCGGCGTCACCGGCGAAGGCACGCGTGACAATCCGCAGCGTGTGCTGGTCGGTCCGCCGCAGCAGCAGGCGGCCTGGGGCACGGGCATGATCCCGGCCGACGCCATTGTGCAGACCTTCATGGGCCGCGGCGCACCGGGCGCGCTGGACAGCGTCGTGGTGCGCTGGGGTGGCGGCGGCGACGTGCAGGCCGATGAATCGGTGCTGTCGTTCAAGAGTTTCGAGAAGGGCCGCGAGAAATGGCAGGGCGAGACTTTGCACGGCGTCTGGTTCGACGAGGAACCGCCGCTCGACATCTATTCCGAAGGCCTGACCCGCACCAATGCGACGGGCGGCATCACCATCGTGACGTTCACGCCGCTGCTTGGGATGTCGGATGTGGTGCTGTTGTTTCTGTCGGCGTCGCAAGTGGAGGGGATGGCCAAAGGCAGCGGATGAAGACGTTCAAGGGTATTTGCTGCCCGCAAGCTGTCTGGCGCGGGCCTTGGGATCGGTTGCTTTCCGGGTTAGCGGTTGGCACCATATCCTTTCATCACCCGTAATCTGGTTGTACCAGACATTGCATACTTTATTTGGTGTGTCCGGGATACAAACTTCGCGTTGGAACCCTGAAGAATTGGCGTACATCTTGCAGGTTTTCTTACTCGTATCATACGGAACGTTCGATTGGCATGCCGACGCGGTCGCGGCAATGGCCACAACGATTGCTATGCGGATCATGTATCTCCCCCAATTGGCCAGCAGCTTTGCATTGATAAACAGTATTATTAATGGCGGTTACTCGTCCCGGCAAATAATTTAGGCAGACTGATATGTCTCGACACGTCACCTTCATGACCATCGACGATGCCGCGCACTACACGCCGCAGGAGCGCGCGGCGATCGTCGCGGCCTATCCGGCGCATGAGCGCGAGGCGCGGGCTCGGGGCATTCCGGTGCTGGGTTCGGGCCGCATCTTTCCGGTGGCCGAGGCGCTGATCGCCTGCGCGCCGTTCCGGCTGCCGCGCTACTGGCCAAGGCTCGGCGCGCTCGATTTCGGCTGGGACCATCCTTCGGCCGCGGTCGAGTTGGCCTGGGATACGGAGGCCGATGTCGTCTATGTCACCAAGTCTGCGCGGGCCTCGCAGCAGACGCCGGCGATGCAGACGCTGACGCTCAAACCATGGGGCGAATGGCTGCCCTTCGCCTGGCCGCGCGACGGCCGCCGCGAAACGCTGGAAGGGGCGGGCGTGGCGCTCGCCCGGCAGTATTCGGCACACGGGCTGAACATGCTGACCCGCCACGCGCAATTCCCCGACGGTTCGGTCTCGGTCGAGGCCGGGCTGATGGAGATGCTCGACCGCATGCAGAGCGGCCGCTTCAAGGTGTTTGCCACGCTCGCCGACTGGTTTGAGGAATTTAGGTTGTTTCATCGCAGGGATGGCCAGGTTGTGAAGCTGCGGGATGATTTGATGGCGGCGACACGCTATGGCGTGATGATGCTGCGCGAGGCGGTGGTGGACCCGGCGGAGTTCAGGTCGGCGAGAAGGCCGGCGGGGCAGAGCGACCCGCTGGGGGCGTTTCGGTAGGGGCAAGGCTCCCCACACTTCGTCATTCTCGGGCTTGACCCGAGAATCCATGCCGTGATGGTCGCCGGGGAACGCGGCACGTCAGAATCCTGCGCCGTAGCAGCGCTCCAAGGTCACGGCATGGATCCTATGGTCTGCGCCGCGTCGCTCCGCTCCTTGCTCCGCCATAGGATGACGAAGAGACAGGGCGCGCCGGCCCTGCGCCTGTAGTCCGCAACACCGAATTACGGTGAATTACGGTGACAGTGCACTTTTATCGGTTGCACCATGTGACCGCAGCGAACCTCCGGACTGAAGCACCGGCACCGTAATTCTAGCTTATCGGCTAAACTTGGCAGCCAAAGCCACCAGAAAAAAGAGAGTCGAGACGGCGAGTGCCGCTCCCACGACAGCAAAAAGGCAAAGTATAAGTAAAGCACTGCGAAGGTGGTAACGCCAACCAGGCGTCGGAAAGTCAGAACGTCTGAGCTTCGGAGAACGAGCCCTGTTTTTGATCGAATGGAGCCTGTTCTCCACGCGGACAAAAGTTCACGAACGCAGTAGAGTGTGGCCGAGGCGAGGACAATGAAGACGATACCGCTAGCCACTGTGTCGCTTAGTATCTTTGTGTCTGAAATCACTGGCGTTATCTGAACTGCTTGGTGCTGGAGTTTCATGGAAGATAAGCGCTGTATGCGGGGATGTCAGCAACGAGTCGAGAGCGGGATTGCAAATAGACCCTATCCTGTCTGAACGGCACAAAATCATTCGGCTGCGTGGACGAGAACCTGTCTGTAAGCGAATACGATGACAGTGCACTCTTACCCGTCACACCACCGCAATTCGTATTGACGCCGCAAGCTACTCCACGATCTTCCAATAAGAATCCTTGCGGATCACCTTGCCGTCGCGAAACGTGTAGAAGTCGCAGCCTCGAACTTCCTTTTTCACACCTTCGCGGGTGGTGCCGGTGAGGGTCCATTTCGACATGCCGGTCTCGGCAGCCTCGTCGGCAAAGTGCTCAGCCTTGCCGTAGTGGACATCGGGCAGGCCTTCGAAGCGTGTCGCCAGCGCGTCCCGTACGTTGCGCTTGCCCTCGCAACGGGTTCCCCAGGGCTCGGCTCCCCTCGGCATCTCCAGGACGCAGTCGTCGGCGAAGAACGCCATGATGCGATCGAGATCGTGCGCGTTGAAGGCTTCGCATAGCTGCGTCAGTGTCGCTCGAATGTCCATTCGCCCGTCTCCTGGATAGCCGTCGATGTCCGAAGTAGGTCACTGGGGACGCGGCCGGTCAAGTGCGCAGGCCGCCGAGACGTCGCCCGGAAGCGAGAACTGCATTCTATTGCTCAGGCCTGCTCATGCCCCTTCGCATCATGCCCGCAACCCTTCGCGACCTGTCCTACATCGCAGCCAATTTGCGCCCTGAGGACCGGGCCGAGATCGACTGCCAGCTCGACCATTGGTCGCCGGCACTGCTGGCGCTGACGGCGCTGCAGGGGTTTGCCTATGTCGCCGAGCTGGACGGCAACCCGGAAGCGGGCTTTGGCGCTGCCGAACAGCGCGGCGGCCTGTGGATCGCCTGGAGCTGGGGCACGCGCCGCATGAAGCGCTGCGTGCCTGGGATCACCGACTTCTTTCACGCCGTGCTGGGGCCGCAGGTATCTGCGCGAAGCGCCTGGCGTGTCGAGGCGCGGGCGCTGGCCGCCAATGAACTGGCGCTGCGCTGGCTCGGCCAGCTTGGCGCGACGCAACGCTGCCTGTTGCCGGGTTACGGCCGCAACGGCGAAGACTTTTTCCTCTACGACTGGACAAGAACCTCTAATCTTGGAGAAGGCTGGAACCATGTGTCTGTTTCAAAAACCACCGGAACTGAAGCCGCTGCCGCCGGTGCCGACGGCGCAGGACAAGGACGTGCAGGCGCGCGAGGCGGCATTGCGGGCTGAACTCGAACAGCGGAACGGCACCGCCGGCACCATCAAGACCGACCTCGCGCCAGGCAGCCTCACCGGCCAGCGCCGCGTGCTGCTGGGGCTATGACCATGACCGCGATGAAGCGCAGTTTCAGGAAGCGCGTGTGGGACTGGTGGGTGTGGCGACGGCATGCAAGGGTGATGAAAAGGCGGGGGTGATTAGCCGATCTCCCCCCTTGCGGGGGAGATGCCCGGCAGGGCAGAGGGGGGTGTGAAGGATCGCTACCCTTCCGCATATCTCACGCCCAGCCGAAGGCGCTTTGTGTTTGGCCGATAGGCCGAGGGACAGCACCCCCCTCTGTCCTGCCGGACATCTCCCCGCAAGGGGGGAGATTGGCAGCTTCAGCCCCTCACGCCTTCTTCGCAAAAGCCCAGACCATCAGCGGGTATTCCTCGTCGTTGCTCAAATCCCGCCACAGGCCGTAGGCGCGGACGGGGCCGCCGATATGGGCCCTGGCGCAGGCCTTGTTGCCCCAGCCGTGGACCTTGACGTTGGCTTCCGCGAAGCCGCCCTCGACCATAAGCTGCTTGAGGCCGGCGGGGGTCCATCTGTTGTAGTCGTGCGGCCTGGCGTGAACGCGAAACAGGAAAGGTGTCGCCACCATCGCCCAGCCGCCGGGCCTCGTCATGGCGTGGATGTTTTCCACCGCCGCGTGAGGCCGCCGCACATGTTCCAGCACCTGGTCGGCGATGACGATGGAATATTGCTCGTCGGTGCGATCCCTGCAGATGTCGAAGGCCGGAAAATCGACCGAGCGGTAATTGGGGCACATCGCCCGCCAGTAGCGGTTCCAGCCGGGCGAGATCTCGATCACGTCGGAAGCCTTGCGGTTGCCGGCTTCCAGAAAGAGCGTGAACGCCTCGATCTGGCGGATCCGCAGCCAGTTGCGGGAATCATAACCGATGAGCCGTTTCACGGCGCGTTTGCTTTGGCTTTTCAGGGCGGCAAGGCTTGTCGTCACATCGACCTCCTCCAAAACCCGCCGCGAGCAAGTTCGTAGCACCGCCAAGTGGGCAAAAGATGACAAGGGAAGGCTGGCGCGAGGCACCCCCCTCTGTCCTGCCGGACATCTCCCCCGCAAGGGGGGAGATTGGATGTGCTGCCGCTTTCGCCAATTGCCGACGTTGCAGGAAACGCGCCGTCGGCAAAACTGCCGATCTCCCCCCATGCGGGGGAGATGGCCGGCAGGCCAGAGGGGGGTGCTGTCCCTCCGCATCTCCAATCAATCGGCAGCTCCGCCGCGCCAAACAAGTGAGAACATCATGACCGATTCCCGCGCCCGCAATATCCTGTCCCGCCAGTCCGAGCTCGAGAGCGAGCGCAGTCAGTACGAGGCTGTGTGGGAGCAGGTGGCGGAGTTCTGCGACCCCGATGCGCCCGATATCTGGAGCGGCCGCCGAACCGGCAGCCAGGACTCGCAGGCGGAGCGGCAGGAGCGGCGCGGCGCCCGCGTCTATGCCAACACCATCAACTCGGCCGCCAATCGGCTGGCCGCCGGGCTGGAAAGCCTGATCATCCCGCAGTCGGAAAAATGGCACGGGCTGTCGACGGCGGCCATGAATGACGAGGAGACCGACGAGGAAAAGGAATGGGCGGAGGCCTTGCGCGATTTCCTGTTTGCGCTGCGCTACTCCGCCAATTCGAATTTCGTGCCGGCGACGCAGGCCTGCCTGCGCAATGTCGTGCGCTATGGCCCGGCCTATCTCTATGCCGAGGAAGGGTTCGGCGCGACGCTGATCCGCTATGCCTCGATCCCGGTGGTCGAGGGCTATCTCAGCCGCAACCGCTGGGGCCAGGTCGATATTTTCCACCGCCGATACGAGCGCACGGCGCGGCAGGCGGCGCAGCTGCTCGGCTATGAAAAACTGCCGGCGCAGATCAAGGTTCTGGTCGACGATTCGGCCAAATGCGAGACGAAGATCTCGCTGATCCAGTGCATTGAGCCGCGCGACGAGCGCAAGATGTACCGGCTCGGCGGCCAATACCAATATCTCGACACGGCCTTCGCCTCCTACCACGTCATCGAGGACGAGGAGGAGATCGTGCGGGAAAGCGGTTTTCGCACCTTTCCGGTGTCGACCTTCAACTGGCGCCGCTACGAGGGCGACCCCTATGGCATTTCGCCTGCTATCGAGGCGCTGACGACCGTGCGCGAGGAAAATGCCGTGCGCCGTTCGGGCTTGCGTGCCTTGCAGCAGATCACCGATCCGGCGACCGCCTCGAAGGCCCGGCTCGACTACGTGCCGGTGCTCAATCCGGGCGAGAATTATCCGGGGCTGATCGACGACAATGGCCGGCCGCTGATCGCGCCAATCTCGACCGGGCAGAACCCGACCTATGCCTTCAACTACGCGCAGAGCCGCGCCGACGAGATCCGCGACATGATGTTCGTCAACCTGTTCCAGACACTGGTGCAGAACCCGCAGATGACGGCGACCGAGGCGCTGATCCGCCAAGAGGAAAAGGGCGCGCTGCTGGGGCCGTCCGGCTCGATCATCCAGGCCGGCTTCGCCAGCAATCTCGATCGCGAGCTCGGCATTCTGGAGGACAAGGGGCTCTATGACGAAGACAGCCGCTTCGTGCCGCCGGAGAGCCTGGCCGGCAAGGCGGTGCGGCCGACCTTTACCGGCCCGCTCGACGTGCTCAGGCGCTCGGCCGAAGCGCGCGACACCATCCAGGTGGTGACGACGGCCATGCAGATGGCGCAGTTCGATCCAGGCGTGATGGACAACATCGACAGCGACGAGGCGATCAAGATCGTGCAGAGCGCCGGCCGCAGCCCGCAGCGCATCTTTCGCCGCAAGGAAGAGGTGGACGAGTTGCGCGATGCGCGTGCCAAGGCCAGTCAGGCGCAGGCCGGCATGGCGGCGATCGCCACGGCTGGGAAGGCTGCCAAGGATGCGGTGCCGGCGGCGGTGCAGGCGCGCGACAGCGGCCTGCTCGACGGGTTGCAAGACATGCTGGGCGGCGCCCAAGATGCGCAAAGTGGTCAAAGCGGGCAGCCCGTCGGCCCGACGGGTGGTGGCGCATGAGCCGGAAACGCTTTGCCCATGCCGGGCAGGCCGGCAGCCCTGCCAGGGCGCGGGAGGCGCTGGCCAAGGCCTATCTCCGAGTGTTTTCCGGCGAGGGCGGCGAGATGGTGCTCGCCGACCTCGCGGCGACGACCGGCTACTACCGGCGTCCGTCCTATGGCGAGTGGATGGCACGCACCAGGACGCCGAACGGCTTCGAGCTGCACAGCGCGCTCAGCAATGCGCGCGCCGAGGTGGTGCAGCACATTATGGGGTTCCTGACGCTCGATGACGCGCAGCTTGTGGCGCTGGAGAAGGCGGCAAGGGCGGAGGGGTAAAAGCTGCCGATCTTCCCCCCTGTGGGGGAGATGCCCGGCAGGGCAGAGGGGGGCGCGGTCCCGCCGACCTTGCCGCGTTCATCGCACGACAATCAAATCACAAGCGGCCGCTCAAGCTTGGCCGTAGGTGGCAAGGGCATGGGCATGTTCAAAGTTCGGCGACGACAGAGGTAGGCGCTCTACGGCGCGCCCCTCTGTCCTGCCGGACATCTCCCCCACGAGGGGGGAGATTGGCTGTTTCGGCACCGGCGCCTCAGGTCGGCTGACCCACGAGGCAGCACCGCTGCTCCGGAGCGACAAGTATGGAACAGATTTCCAAGCCTTGTTGCTGAAGATGAGATGCACTCTCTTCAAAATCTTCGCGGCATACCAAAAAGATTAGACAACCTTTTGCACAAGCCCGTTTTCCGATTCGAATGGGATGAATTTTATGCGTCGCACCCCCAGCCAACTCGTCAGCAGGTGCTGGACTACGTGACTTATATCGACAAGAAATATGGGCATCTGTTCAATCCCCCGATAGGTGAGTGATGCAATACTTTAAAATACGGCCGAACGTCGCTGGCGGGATCGGCGAAAACACCGTTCTCGACTCGAGCGTCCATCCACCAATCGTGACCAAGCTTCACTATGAGGTAGAGGGCTGGTTCGGCGATGTGATCGTTGCGACATTCCCCTGTTTCCTCGTCACTGAAGAAACCCAGCGCGCACTGAAGAAGATGAGCTTTTCAGGTGCGACGTTCGCCGACGCCGAGGTGACTACCTCCGAAGAGTGTCAAGAGGATCAACCCGGGCTGGAGCTACCACCTTTCGTCTGGCTGAAGGTAAATGGGAAGGCCGGCCGCGACGATTTCGGGATCGCAATACCCTTCCGCCTTGTCATTTCGAAACGCATTCTCGATTTACTGGAATCATTGGGAATGCCGTTTGCTGTGGTCGAGCCTTACGAGCAGTAACGAATTACGCTTTTTGAATTGCGGTGACAGTTCATTGTTGTCGGCTGCACCCATGTGATTGCAGTGAACCTTCAGACTGAGGACTGGAAATAGTGCACTGTCACCGTAATTCGGAGAAAAGGCTAAATTCAGCAGAAAATCTTCGTGGTATCCCTAAGAAATTTAATGATATTCTGCATCTTGTTATCCGTAGAGCCGAAAATGACGAATTCTACGCAAATTACCCGAATCCGACAGAGCGGCAAGTTCTTGATCATCGGACAATGATGGATAAGAAGTATGGTCATCATTTCGTCCCGTCTGTCGGAAAGTATAGGTGAGCAATGGATTATTACTATGTGCAGCCATTTGTTGCTGGCGACTTTGGCAAAAACACGGTTCTCGACAACCGCGTTCACCCGCCGATCGTGCACAAACTGCACTATGAGATCGATGTTTGGATTGGTGATGTCCTGATAAGGAGTTTTCCTTGCTATCTTGTTACCGAAGAAGTTCAGCGGGAATTGTTGAAGATAGGTGTTTCGGGGTTGACGTTTGCCGATGTCGAGGTGACTGCCTCGGAGCTGTTCCATCGGCTGCAGCCAGAGACGAAACTTCCACCTTTCGTCTGGATGAAGATCCATGGGCAGCGTGGACATGACGACTTTGGGATGGCTCCGAACCACGAGCTTGTTGTTTCAGAACGTGCCCTGGACGTGTTTGAGCGCCTCGGCAATGAGTCAGCCGGGATTCGTTCATTCGACGAGCCGGAAATGGATTGAATGATCCTGGTGACGGCGCAGGTAATCAGGAGCGGAGATGACGAGCTCGATTCTGCCCCGGCTCGCACTGCCTCGCGAAGTTCACCGACAACAGGCTACGCCGTGGTGGAATCAGTTGCTGAAGGACCTGAGAGGATAGCGGTGGGATATAGTTTAACTGAGGGAAGTTTCGAGGCACCGGCTGAATCCGCGGTCGTCGATGGCCTGTCCGCAGGCTTGGGAGTCACGCTACCCAAGGATTACACTGACTTCCTCAAGGAGCATAATGGGGGTGAAGGCTTCATTGGCGATAGCTATTTAATTTTTTTCAAAGCCGAAGAATTGGCTGACTTCAATCGAGAATATGAGGTTGAAAAATATGCGCCAGGCATCCTCTTGTTCGCGTCGAAAGGAGGAGGGGAAGCCTATGGCTTCGACACCGACGATGTGGAAATGCCAATCGTGCGCATCCCGTTTATATTTATGGAACGGCAATCCGCCGAGGCGATAGCGCGAGACCTCGCCGATCTATTTGCTCGGCTGGAGGACTGGAAATGAGCGTCCAAGATACAATTTCGCGCTCCAAAGGCATGGAACTGTGGTGCGCTTCTGGAATCGAACTATCGAAATTCAGCGTAAGGCGGCACTGGAAAAGGCTTCACGGGCGGAGGGGTGAGGCGGTGGCGATGAAGCTACCTTGCCTGCCGGCGTTAGTTGTTCGACCAGCCAAGCAATTGGCTTTTCGTCCGCTGCGGAACACTCCCCAACTCCCCGTAGAACGGGGAGAAGGGGCTAGTGATCAATAATCGCCGTTGTAGTACCGGTCGTCGCAGGGCGCGGTGTAGATGCGGCCGCGGCGGTCCTGGTAGCGGCACATCTGTTCGCCGCGGCGCTGCGGCGTGGTGGAGCTGCCGACGACCGCGCCGAGCAGGGCGCCGGCGCCGGCGCCGATGAGCGTGCTTTCGGTGTTGCCGCCGATGGCCTGGCCGACGAGGGCGCCGCCGGCGCCGCCGATCAGCGCGCCGGTTCCGGCCCGCTGCTGGCCTTCGGTCTGCGCGCAGCCTGCCAGTGCTGCGGTCATCAGCACGGCGGCGATGGCTTTGTGAAAGTTCATGTGCGGTCTCCCTTGAAGGCCTGAAATTCCCTATGGCTCGTCCCGTGCGGTCGCATTGCGGCGGAACGGGGGCACGAAGCCTCACGATATAAGACATGGTTTCTCGGGCGTTGATAGGCCGAGGGCCGAAAACATCTCTTTCGAACAAGGCGCTAGCGGTGCTCCTTGTCAAAATGATTCAGCCTTCGACGGCTCGCCCCGCTGGGGCTTGATTGGTCGAGCTGCCAGAATTGCCACTGAAAAAATGGAGAAATGCCATGACCCGAGGTATTCCCCGGACGCTTGGTCGTGCCGCCGCCCGCGAGGCCGGCCTTGCCCCGCCCAGGCCTGGCCTGAAAGCCGTCACCACAGGGCAGGGCGGATCGTACCGCACCGTCTTCGCCTTCGCCGGCATGCAGGTGCCGGTCACCGATGCGCTGGCCTATGCCGCCCAAAAGATCTTCGACTTCACCAAGGGCAAAGTGCGCATCAAGGGCGGCACGGCCCGGCTGCAGTTCGCTGTCCTCGGCACCCGTGCGGCGACCATCAACGACAATGCGGCGCTGACTTGGTCGCTGGGCTCGGCCGCCGCATCGAGCGCGACGCTGGCCTCGACCATGGTCAACGTGCTGGCCTCGACGGCCCGCACACTCGACGGCACTGGCGCCGCACTCTCCACCGCCTTGACCGCCGACATCGCCGCCGCCGTGACGCTGGATGGCACGGTGACGCCGGTCGATCTCTATCTCAACCTGGCGTTTGCCACCGGCACGGATATCGATGCCGACGGTGTGCTGGCGATCACGGGTACGATCACGCTGCTTTGGGAGAACTGGGGGGATAACGCCTAGTTGCCGATGACGCGGCCAATCTCCCCCCCTCGTCGGGGAGATGCCCGGCAGGGCAGAGGGGGGGCGCTGTCCCACGAGCCTGTCCTGCTGATTAGCATTTGCATGCCTCGGGAGGGCATCGGGTGACGAAGAGCGTCGAACGCTTGCGTTCCTTCGCGCCCCCCTCTGTCCTGCCGGACATCTCCCCCACAGGTGGGGAGATTGGCAGCTTTGCCGCCGGCTGATTTCTAACCCCTAGCAAAGGAACATTACATGACAGATCTGGCAGACGCCGGGTCCGTGGCGGCGCGTGCGCAGCCGGCGGGCAACCCGGCACAGTCACCGGCAGGCACGGATAACGGGTCCGCCGCGCCTGGCGGCAAAAGTTGGTTTGACGGTCTTTCCGAAGGCAACCGCAAGCTCGCTGAAACCAAGGGCTGGACCAAGCCTGAAAGCCTCGATCGGGTTTTCACATCCTATGCGGAGCTGGAGCGGCAGCAGGGTGAGAGCCTGCGCCTTCCCGCCCCGGACGCGCCACCGGAAGACTGGGACCGGTTCCACGCCCGGCTGCCCGAGGCCATGCGTCCGGTCACGTCGTCCGAGAAGGTCGAATACCTCAGGCCGGAAGGCTTGCCGGAAAACTTCGCCTATTCGGACGAACTCGCTCAGGTGTCCAAGGCTTGGGCGGTCGAAGCGGGTGCCTCGCCGAAAACCGCGCAGGCCTATCACGACAGGTTCGTCGGCTACATGGCCGAGCAGGCCAAGCATCAGGAGATCGCGCTGGCCCGCTCGGTGGAAGCCACCCATGACGAGCTTGTCAGGGACTGGGGACCGACCGATAGCGACGGCTTTCGCCAGAGACTGGAGGTCGCCAACCGGGCGATGAAGAAGCTCGGCCTGGTCGACGCCTACAAGGCGAAGGGCATCCTTCTGCCTGACGGGGCGCTGACCGATCCGCAGATCGCCAGGGCGTTCCAGGCGATCGGCGAGGCGATGTTCCGGGAAGACACGATCGACGGCGGTGCTTCTTCCAGCGGAGCCAATCCGTTCAAGCGCAATGCCGCCGGCGAACGCAACCTGACTGACATTTCGGCCCTCGTCAAAAGCGACCCCGCCCGCGCAAGGCGGCTGGCTCGCGAGGCGGGAGAAAATCCCGACCGCTGGATGCCGAACAACCCGCTTTAGTCCGTTTGGAAACTCTACTCCGGCGGCCATCCGGCGGCGTTTTCTGTGCTTCCGGTGCTCACGGACCCAAACGTCCGCTGCGCTCCGGTTCTCGAAACCACCACCAGCTGATTCACCGGAGCGAGTTTCGAAATGGCCTCTCAAGCTCGCCGCCAAACCCAAACCTGAAGGAAGAGAAAAATGGCAGATGCCTACACCCGTATCGCGGACGCGATCGTTCCGTCCGTCTATGCGCAATATGCTTTCGAGGAGCATGTCCAGTCGCTCGAAATCTACCAGACCGGAATCCTGTTTTCCGACCCGGCCATCTCGTCAAAGCTGTCGATGGGCGGCCGCTCCGTCGACATGCCCGGTTGGAAGGATCTCGGCAACGACCCGTCCGAGCCGGTCAATGACGATCCGGCCGATTCCATCGAGATGAAGAAGATCGGCTCGCGCCGCGAGGTCGCCGCCCGCAATGTCCGCGCCCAGGCGTGGGGCGTTCCGGACCTGACCTCGATCCTGGCCGGCGACGATCCGCAGAAGCTGATCGTCAAGCGGCAGACCGAGTACTGGCAGCGCGCCAACAAGCTGACCCTGCTCGGCATCCTGAAAGGCGTCGTCGCTGACAACGTCGCCAATGACGGCGGCGACCTGGTGCGCACCACCGGCGCCTCCATCGTCGACACCGACATCATCGAGGCCGCCTATCTGATGGGCGACCGCGCGGACAAGTTCAAGACGATCTGGATGCACTCCAAGCAGATGAAGGCGCTGAAGCTCGCCGACCTCATCGACTATGTGCCGTCTTCCGAGCAGGGCGGACCGCTGATCCCCTATTATATGGGTCTGCGGGCCGTGGTCGACGACGATATCCCGGTCACGGCGGGCGTCTACACCGCCTTCATGTTCAAGGACAAGGCGATCCTGTGGAACGAGCTGCCGGTCAACACCGAGGGCGGCCCGCTGGAGTTCGACCGCAAGCCGCGCCAGGGCCATGGCGGCGGCATCACCGAAATGGTCGGCCGCCGGCATTTTGTGCCGCATGTGCCCGGCACCCGCTTCCTCGACGCCTCCTCGGCCGGCGAATTCGCCACCGATGCGGAACTGGCGCTGGCTGCGAACTGGGACCGCACCGCGTCGAGCGTCAAGAACATGACGTTCATCGCGCTGAAGACGACCGAGGCCTGATAGGACCGAGGCGGGGGGCGGGGGCGATGCGCTCCCCGCTTCTTTTCTAAACTTGGCGCCGGCCATGTTCCGATCCTGGCGTGACAAACAGAGCCGGAATCCATCGCCGGCACAGGATTGGCCCGCCGAATCAATGCGTGGGCAACACGCTCGTTGGCGGCCTCTCCAAAATCCGGATCCGACGAAGGCATCGGCCTCGAGCGCCATTGCCGGCCGTGCCGCAGCGGCCGGGTGATTTTCGGCCGTTCAGCCCTCAGTGCTTCGTGAGCAGGGAACAGCCATGGTACACATCATCCCCCTTTCCATTGGCCAGCGCCGGCTCGACACCGGCAACGCGCCGCAATATCCGCAGGGGTCGCCAATCGGCGGCGCCATGCACGGGCTGGGCGATCACCTTTCCGCTGTCGCCGAGCGCTACCAGCAGATGAAGGACCAGCAGGAGGCGTTCGACGCCGAATTGGCCCGCCGCCGCTTCCACGGCCAGATCGCGCAGGCGGAAGATGAGGTGACGGCCAACGCCCCGGCTGACGGCGCCGGCCTGCATGAGACATGTACGGCCAGGTCAATGCGTACGACGGCAGGGTCGTCAAGACCGGCCTGTTCGACAGGCTGTTCGACAAGGCTTTGCCGAACATGCCTGAGAGCCAGCGCGCCGCTTTCGCCGAGCACAAGGAGACGATGCGCAGGGTTGGCTCGCTGCGCATGGCGCAGCGGCAGCTTCAGCAGCGCGAAGACTATGAACAAGCGCAGGTCGACACGGTGCTCACGACCAGCGGCATCGCCATCGGCAACGCCGATCCCGACGATCCTGTCACCTTCGAAGTAGCCCGCCAGGAAGGGCTCGACTTGATCGCCAAGATGGGGCTCGACCCCGGGATCAGACAGCAGAAGGTGAAGGACTGGTTCGGCACCGCGGCCAAGACGCGTTTCGAGGCGCTGATCGCCAAGGATCCGAAACGCGCGCTGGAGACGTTTGGTGTCAGGACCCCGGAAGAGTCTTCGGGAGACGTTCAGCCGATCACTTGGGTTCTTGCCTCGGGCAGATCAGAGGCGGCTGCCGCGAAAGGCGGTCGCGTTGGCAAGCTCACGCCAGACGAGCGCGTGGCGCAGGCGTTTGGGGACATTGCTCCGGCGCCTGATACGGCGATCAAGCCCGCAACCGACCATCTCGCCGACCTGTCTCCAGATGACATTCAGCGGCTGATCAACCAGGCACACGCCGCGAATACGGCCCAATTGATCGAGGCGCGCACCAACATCGCTCTCGCTGCGCAGAACGCCCCGAACGCGATCGCCAATACGGGAAGCTATTCCGGCAAGATGCCCAGCCCCGCCGACTTCGCCGCCGTTTATGGCGCCGAGGAGGGCGGCGATCGGTACCAAGACTTCAGCTTGAAGATGGATGTCGGCCGCCAAGCCTTTGGCATGCGGACGATGCCCAACCAGGCGATCCACGCAGCGCTGCGCGATGCGGAGCCTGGGCCGGTCGGCTCCAACGAAGAGGAGACACGGTATCGGGTTACGGCTGCCGCTGCGCTCAAGACCCTGGACATGAGGCGGGCGGACCCTGCTGGCTACGTCCGCGAGGTCTTCCCCAATGTCGACGCCGCGTGGAAGGCGACAACGAGCCCGGATGGCAAGTCGGAGACCGGCAATCCGGAGGCGTACAAATGGGCCATCGCCGTCTCTGTCGCAGCCCAGAGGCAACTCGGCATCGAGACCCCTCAACCTCTGCCGAAGGCCGTTGTCCAAAGCATAGCTGACACCTTCGGCGACAAAAACATGCCGCAGGCTAAGAAGGACATCATCCTGCGTGATCTTCTAGCAGCAGCGCCCGATCCGGGTGTCCGCCAGGCCTTATCTCAGCAGTTGGATCAAGCTGGCCTTTCTCGATCGGCCCAAGTCGGCCCGATCGTCACTGCTGCGACAGTGCAAGGACGGCTTCCATCAGCGCCTCCTGGCGAAGCCCGGTCTGCACTCCAACGAGGTGCGGACGACTTCGGCGATTATCTGAGCGAGGGTTTCGAGGCCCTAGGCCGAATCCCGCATGACATTGGGATAGCTCTCCAGGATCTGCACGATTCTCCTTTGGGTTTCCTTGAGCAACTGCCCGCCACCCCTGGCTCGGGGGCGGTTGTTGAAGGGCGCTTGGCATTAGAGACAGTCGGCGAAGCTGTTGCAAAAGGCTTGGCCATAATCCGCGGCGGGACCGGCAAGTTTGCCAAACCGCTGGAGGAGTTTGCAACAAGTGGTTCGCGCGCCACATCGGAGCTTGCCGCTGAGGGCGCGGTGGCTCGCCAAGCCGTCGGTGCGGAGGCTCGTGCAGTAAATGCAGCAAATGAGGCCGCTTACCGCTTGGGCACAGGCGCAAAGCCCGACAAGGCCGAGCTTCTTGAAATAATAAAGTCAATCGCGAGAGACCCCTCAAAGATAAAGTACGCGGGGGCATCGTTTGGCAAGGCTCTTTCAAAAAATTACCGCAAAACGTTTCTCGACGCGAACCCGAAACTGGAGGGTGAAGTTGTGGTCCACCACGCGGCTGAGCAGCAAATCTTGAACAGATATCTCGGGCTCGTGGCCGAAGAGGAGATGCACTCGCTTCAGAATCTGCGTGGGATTCCTAAAAGCTTGGACAACCTCTTGCACAACAAAATTTTCCGATACGAATGGGACGAATTTTATGCGTCGCATCCTCAGGCCACTCGTCAGCAGGTGCTGGACTACGTGGCTTATATCGACAAAAAATACGGACATCTGTTCAACCCTCCAATAGGTGGATAATGCAGTATTTCTATATCAGACCTGATGTGGCTGGTGGGCTTGGCAGAAACACCGTTTTGGACCCCAGCGTCCATCCTCCGATTGTGACCAAGCTCCACTACGTGGTAGAGGGCTGGACCGGTGATGTGCTCGTTACGACGTTCCCGTGTTACCTCGTCACCGAAGAAACCCAGCGTGCACTGCAGAACATAGGTTTTTCGGGT
The DNA here is from genome assembly GCF_004023085.1 of Mesorhizobium sp. M7A.F.Ca.US.010.02.1.1. NCBI lineage: Bacteria > Pseudomonadati > Pseudomonadota > Alphaproteobacteria > Hyphomicrobiales > Phyllobacteriaceae > Mesorhizobium > Mesorhizobium sp. M7A.F.Ca.US.010.02.1.1. The sequence goes on from NZ_RZRV01000019.1 coordinate 68,024, forward strand.
GCGACGTTCGCTGAAGCCGAAGTGACGACATCCGAAGAGTTTCATGAATATCAACCTGGGCAGGAACTTCCACCTTTCGTCTGGTTGAAAGTGAATGGGAAGGCTGGCCGCGACGACTTCGGGATCGCAGCAAACTATCGCCTTGTCATCTCGGAGCGCATTCTTGATTTGCTGGAATCATTGGGAATACCGTTTGCAGTGGTCGAACCCTACGAGCAGTAACGGATTACGCTTGTTGAATGCGATAACAGTCCGTCTTTTGTCGGCTGCACCATGTGACTGCAGCGTGCACTGTCACCGTAATTCCAGAAGACACTGCATCCGAATGGCCGAGGAGGATTTTCCCTATGGGGAAAAAATGAAGGTGCTGGATATCGTTGGACGGTTGTCGGAATTTGACGAGGAGGACCCGGTCTACGCAGCGGAGCCCACAATCTACGCGGCGGAGCCTTGGACCGAGGATTCAGACGCAATGGTTTTGCCTCAGCAGGATGGGGTGTTGGTACCAGCCGAGGCAGCTAAAGAGGGCCTGGCATACTTTCTCGAAATCAACCTTGCGATCGAGATTACCGAGGCTTTGGTTGCATCCGCAGAAAGAAAAGCCAAGCGTTTCCGCTATCTGCGAACGCGTTATTTATTATGCCACCTATGATGCGTGAGAGGTTAAATGTCGACTAACCCACGTTATGACGGACAGCCGCTGCTTAGACTGCTGGATGTTTATGTGCTCTGGGCGATCGGAGAACTTTCTCAAGAGTCGGAAGAGGGCTTGAAAAGAATGGCCCCCAAACTGCAATCTCTGTTTGGTGGCGATGGACGGTGGCATCACGCAATTGCCCAAGCCATGCACATGCCCGGAGGAATCCCGGCAGCAATCCGGGATATGTGGGCAAGGAATCTCAAAATCGCTCGCGTCAACGGCACGACCCTCCCGCCCGAGAGATTTGCCGAGATATTCGTGGACAACAACTTCGCGGATTGGGCGTTCTGTAGCGCCAGATTTTCAGACCTTCGCTGCCCCTCAACCTCCTGCCGGGACCTTCTCCCCGTCAACGGGGATGATCAATAATCGCCATTACATCGATAAGAAATACTGAAATCTGTTCAATCCTCCGATAGGTGAGTGATGCAATATTTTTACATAGAACCGAACGTTGCTGGTGGGCTTGGCAACCACACCGTTCTTGACACGAGTGTCCATCCGCCGATTGTGACCAAGCTTCACTACGAGGTAGAGGGCTGGTTCGGCGATGTGCTCGTTACGACGTTCCCGTGTTACCTCGCCACCGAAGAAACCCAGCGCGCTCTGCACAAGATGGGCTTTTCAGGTGCGACGTTCGCCGAAGTCGAAGTGACAACCTCCGAAGAGTTCCATGAGGACCAGCCTGGGCAGGAACTTCCGCCATTTGTCTGGTTGAAAGTGAATGGCGAGGCTGGCCGCGACCACTTCGGTATCGCAGCAGATTATCGCCTCGTCATCTCGCAACGCATTCTCGATCTGCTGGAGTCGTTGGGAATACCGTTTGCCGTGGTCGAGCCTTACGAACAGTAACGGGATTACGCTTTTGAATTGCGACGACGGCTCATTTTTGTCGGCCGCACCCATGTGACTGCAGTGAATCTTCAGACTGAGAACTGGAAATAGTGCATTGTCACCGCAATTCCTCATGGGAACGGCATCGCTCCAATCTCATCCAGGCGTCAATAATGCAGCGGGTGCTTTGAGACATGCCGAATGGTCGGCCAAGATGGCGCAATCGCTTGGGGTCAACGAAGCGAAGAAGATATCGGATGCCTATGAGATATCCCATCCGAATGACCGATATGAGCGCGCGATGGATTTGATAAATAACAATGTCGGCCGTGTGTTGGGCGAAGCTTTACCCGGGGTCGCGCCCGACGAAATCGCGCGCCTTGCCCTGGAGGCCGGACTACTTCAGACTTCACTGCCTCCGGCAATGATCTTTCACGAGAAAAGAAAATGAAGAAAGTGATGGTTCTGACGACCGCAACTATCTTGGTGGCTGCTGCAATTTTTGTTTATTGCAGCCCTCTTCTCGTCAAGCTTGAGAAGGACGGATTTGTGGGCGGAACGCTGGAAATTGCAGGCACCAAACTGGATGAAGCGGCAGGATCTGGAACGACGTACCACCTCGTTTTCGTGAATGAGGAATCCAGCGCGAGCGTTTCTTGCAGCAAGGATGGGAAAGTTACAAGCCGGGATGGATATCTATCTCCATGGCTTGGGTGGTACGTAAGTTTCCATCTTTCGAATTGCTCGATTAGTGGATTTCGTCCGATATTTTAAGGGTTGGAATCACGAATAACAGTGAGATGCCGGAGATCTCGCGCGTTTTGTCGATAGCATGTCCGGACTGAGACTTGGAAAATAGTGCGCTGCCGCCGTAATTCCTCGTTCTGACAATATTTCTTAGCGCCTCCTCCGTCCTGCCGGCTTTCGTCATTCGGAAAGCCAAGCAGTTGGCTTTCCGTCCGCTACGCGGACCACTCTTCAACCCCACGAAGGGAGATCGGAGGGGGCGTAGAGCACGATCTCTGAATATCGCCATCCAAACCCCCAGCCGCTTCGCAGCGGCTTTTTTCATGCCCGGAGAAAATCATGACCCGACCCACATGGACGAGGCGCTGACCCATGGCCATCACCCCGCTCGATATCGCCAACATGGCGCTGGCCGTGCTCGACGAGGCGCCGATCGACAGTCTCGATCAGGACGTCAAGGCGGCACGGCTGCTCAACTTGCATTTCGACCTCGCAAGGGAAGCAGAACTTACCAAATGTGCCTGGGTGTTCGCCATCCTGCGCGCCACGGTTGCCGGGGCGGACACCGGCAGCGATTGCGGCTTGACCTTTGCCTATGAACTGCCGGCCGACTGCCTGCGGCCGCTGCCGCTGACCCGTGATGGCGAGCCGGACGGCGTGCCGATTTCGTGGCGCCAGGAGGCGGGGCTGATCTATTCCGACCAGTCCGGCCCGCTGACCATCCGTTACGTCGCCAACCTCACCGATCCCAACGACTGGGATGCGCTGTTCACCGAGGTTCTGGTGGCGGCCCTTGCCGTCAAGGTGGCGCATCCGCTGACGCACAAGTCAGGCATGATCGATATTGCCCGCTCGGCCTATGACCGGGCGCTGGACGCGGCGCTCAACGCCAACGCCATCCAGCGCGGCAGCCGGCTCTACACCGCCTCGTGGTCCAATCAGCGCGGCGACAACAGGATTGCGCGCTGATGACGACGCTCTATCCCGTCCAGGACGTCTTCACCCGCGGCGAGATCTCGCCGCGCCTGCATGCACGCGCCTCGCTCGACTTCTATCGGGCGGCGCTGGCCAAATGCGAGAACTTCATCACCCTGCCGCATGGCGGCATCCGCAAGCGCGGCGGCACCTATTTTGCCGGCGAGGTGAAGATTTCCGCGAAGACGACGCGGCTGATCCCGTTCATCTTCTCGGCCGATCAAGCCTATGCGCTCGAATTCGGCGACCGGTACATCCGCGTCCATGCCTATGGCGCGCGCGTCGACACGGTGGAGGTCGCTTCGCCCTATCTCGAGGCGGACCTGTTCGAGCTCGCCTATGTCCAGTCGGCCGACCAGATGTGGGTCACTCACCGGGACTATCCGCCCAAGGTGCTGACGCGCAGCGCACACACGGCGTGGGCTCTGACGGATTTTGAATTCCTCGACGGTCCCTACGACCCGGTCAACGACACGGCGACGACGCTGACACCGTCCGACACCGGGCATCTGACGCCGCAGATGACCAGCAACACGACGCCTTCCGGTACCGCTTCCACCGGCAGCGGCAGCACCTCTGCCTGGCAGATGTTCGACCGCGACAAGACGCAGGATATCGAAATTGCGAGCGGCGGCGACGGTTACATTCGGTTCCGCAATGCCGGCGGCGTGCAGCACGTGGTCGACGCCTACTGGATCACCACGTCGCGGCTGGCAACGGGCGATTACGATTTCTTCACTGCTTGGGAATTGCAGGGTTCCAATGATGGCACAAACTGGGTCACCCTGGACACGCGTACGGGCGAACTCGGCTGGGGCAATGGCGAGACCCGCTTCTACGACTTCACAAACAAATCAGCGTTCGAATACCATCAGTTGGTGTTCAGCGGCGGCGGTGGAGACGATGCAGTTGTCACCGTCTCGGCCGAGCTGGCGATGCATATCGCCGCTTTCGATCAGACGCCGTTCGATCTCACGGCGTCCTCAACCATCGGCATCAACAACGACACCGGATTTCAGGTCTCTGATGTCGGTCGATCCATTCGCCTTCTAGGAGCTGACGGCATCTGGCGCTGGGCCAGGATCACCAGTCGCACCAGCACGACGGTCGTCAAGATCATTCTCTACGGCCATGCGCTGCCGAACATGAACCCGATCACGCGCTGGCGGCTCGGCACCTTCGTGCCCGGCAAGTACGTCGAAAGCGGGTCGCTCTACGAGGAGCGGCTGGCCTTCAGCCGCAAATTCTCGGTCTATGCCTCGGCCACCGGCGATTTCGACAATTTTGCACTGGGCGAGAAGGACGACGACGCGCTGGAGTTCGTCCAGGCGGGCGGCGGCCAGGCCAACGACATTGTCTGGATCGCCGACAGCGACGGCGCGCTTCTGATCGGCACCTCAGGCGGCATCCGCGCCCTGTCGGGCTCGGGCATCGACGAGGCGCTGACGCCGTCCTCGTTCAAGAACCGGCGCTCGCGCACCTTTGGCTGCGCCCGCATCCGCCCGGTCGATGCCGGCCAGTCGTTCCTCTATGTCACACGCTCGCGCAAATCGATCGCCGAGCTGACGCAGACGGCGCAGAGCCGTTTTGCTTCGGACGATGTCGGCCAGGTCTCCGAGCATATTCCCAAAAAGGGTGTGGTCGAGCTCGCCTTCCAGACCGATCCCGACCCGTTGCTGTGGTTCCCGCTCGAGAATGGCGAGCTTGGCGGCTACACCCATCAGCCGAGCCAGGAGGTGCGCGGCATGCACCGGCATCGCCTGGGCGGCAACGTCAGCGGGGCGGGCTCCGATGGTTCAAATTGGGCTGATGTCGAAAGCGCTGCGGTCACCCCCGGCCAGGACGGCAATGACGATCTCTGGCTGATCGTGAAGCGCAGCATTGGCGGCGTGACCAGGCGCTACATCGAGATCAAGACCGCGCCGTTCGAATACGGCGCCATCGCGGACGCCTTCGAGGTCGATTGCGGCCTGTCCTACGCGGGTCTTGCGGTCACCACGGTGGGCGGCGCCATGCACCTTGCCGGCCAGTCCGTCGATGTGCTCGCCGACGGCAAGGTCTATCGCGGGCTGACCGTCAGCGGCGGCGGCACCGTCACGCTGCCGGGCGGTTCTACCGCCGCCAAATGGCAACTCGGCCTGCCCTACGCGGCGGGCGCCGACACGCTGGAGCTCGATGTCGGCGGCCGCGACGGCTCCATCATCGGCCGCCGCAAGAAGGTGGCGAAGGTGATCCTGTCGCTGCTCGAGACCGACACCACGGGGCTTCAAGTCCAGTCCTTGATGCGCGGCCGCTGGGAGCCGGTGCGCATGCCCTCGATCATCGCGCCGGACGGGCGGGCAACGCTGTTCACCGGCAATGTCGAGGTGCCGATCGACGACAGCTGGGAAGGGCAGGGCCGAGTGCGGATCCGCCATGTCAACCCGACGCCCTGCACGATCCGTGCGTTCACGCCGGTGTTCGACGCCGAGCCGTAGAGCGCCGGCGTTGAAGATGGTGATTTCCCCCCTTGAGGGGGAGATGTCGCCGGAGGCGACAGAGGGGGTCGGTTCGACCGGACGCCAACCTCCTCCACGTTGAAAGAGGATGCCGACGCTCCACGCGAAGCGCCAATCTCATCTGCCGCGGTAGGTCGCACCCGGTCGTGCCGACCCCCCTCTGGCCTGCCGGCCATCTCCCCCTCGAGTGGGGAGATAACAATTCACCAAAGGATCCCCGAAATGACATCTCCCCATGCCGAAATCCTCGGGATGGCGCGGACGGCTGCCGAATTCGCCGCCGTCATCGCCTTGCTCGACACCGACCTCAACGACGCGCTTCACTGCAGAACCGAACTGGCGCAAGCCGAGGACCGCGCGGTCTTCGGCGATGGCGACCTGGCCGCCGCGCGTGCCGCGCTGGACGACTGCAACGACCAGATCGGGCTGCTGGAAAAGACCATCGACGCCGCCGGCAAGCGCCGTGCGGAGGCCGCGCAAGGCGAAGCGCGGGCCGACATCGCCGCGCTTGGCGACGAGATCAAGGCCAAAGCTGCAACGCTTGGCGAGCGCTGGGGCAGCGCCCGCCGGCTGGTCGAGCTGCTGCGCCAGGAATTGTTCGAGGCCGATGCGCTCGCCCGCACCATTGCCACCGCCAACGGCCTGTTCGATGCCGCCGGCGTCGCCGAGCTGAAGATCAATCTGACCACGACCCGCCGCGCCGCCATGGCCGGCCCGCGGGCCGCTGCACCCGCCCGTCTCAGCCGGCCGGCGTTGCAGGCCGACAGGCTGCTTGTGTCGTTCCTCACCCCCGGCGGTGCGCTCGACCCGCGCCCGGCGCTCGGCGCGCCGGTGGACGGCGTCAAAAGCAAATTCATTCCCGCAAACACCTCCTTTGGCGAACGAGGCTGAACGCATGTGCACACTTGCCCTTATCGGCACCGCCCTTTCTGTTGGCGGCGCGCTGGTCGAAGGCCAGCAGTCGAAGCAGATGGCCGACTATCAGGCCAAGGCCTACGGGCAGCAAGCGCAGGCCGAGGCGCAGAGTTCCGCCTTCGAGCAGAGCCAGGAGCGCCATAAGCAGGATCTCCTGCTGGGCCAGGCGCGTGCGCAGGCCGGCGCCTCGGGCGTCGGCATATCAGGCTCGCCGGCCGAGGTGCTGGCCGCCAATGCCAGGCAGGGCCAGCTTGATCTCGACGCGATCCAGTACGGCTCGAAACTGCGCCAGAACAGTCTCAATACGCAAGCCGCGCTCTCGCGCTTCTCCGGCAAGCAGGCGGTCACGGCCTCGATCTTCAAGGCCGGCAGCAATCTCGTATCGGGTCTCTCCGGCCTCTACGACCCGACCAAGGCCGTGACCTTCGGCAAGGGCGCCTTCCCACCGCCGCCGGGCGGCTCGTCCACCGGAGGCCTCTACTGATGGCCACCATTCCGCTCCACATAGCGCAGCGCCGGCTCGATGCCGGCAATGCGGTGCCGTACCCCGGGGGATCGCCGATTGGCGGCGCCATGCAGGGTCTTGGCGACCAGTTCTCGGCTATCGCCGAGCGCTACCAGCAGATGAAGGACCAGCAGGACGCGTTCGACGCCGAACTGGCGCGGCGGCGGTTCACCAGCCGGATCGGGCAAGCCGAAGACGAGGTGGCGGCCAACGCCCCGGCTGACGGCGCCGGCCTGCATGAGGCCATGTACGGCCAGGTCAATCCGCGCGACGGCCGGGTGGTCAAAACAGGCCTGTTCGACAGGCTGTTCGGCGATGCCTTGCCTGATATGCCCGAAAGCCAGCGTGCTGGTTTCGCCAGGCAGAAGGAGACGATGCGCGCGATTGGCGCACGGCGCATGGCGCAGCGGCAGCTCCAGCGCCGTGACGAGTATGAGTTGGCCGAGTGGACCAAGGTCGACACCATGTCCACGGGTTCCATCGCACAGGGCGACCCGAACGACGCCGAGACATTCGAGGCGATCCGGCAGAGCGGCTTCGACCTGATCGCCAAGATCGGCAACTCGATCATTCGGCAAACAGCCGAGGCCACCTGGCGCACCAACACGGCCAAGGCGCTGGTCCAGGCAATGATTGCCCAGGATCCGAAGCGGGCGGCTGAGATGCTGGGTGCGGGGCGGGCTGGCAGCCGGATCAAAGATGATACGGCCGAGGCGGTTGGTGGCCCACAGGCAAATACCACAAGTTTTGTGGCGCCAAGAGACGATCGCCTTGGCGAGCCGACGCCATATGAGCGAGCGGTGCAGGTTGTCCGGGACGACATCCCGCCTGAAGACAGGCCAGCGTTGGCCCAGAAAGCGCGGACCGCTGAGATCGCACGGCAGGTCGAAACACGAACCAACATCGGCCTCGCCGAACAGAATGCGCCAAGCTCCATCAGGGAAACTGGAACCTATTCCGGCCCCGTGCAGACTCCGGAGCAGTTCATCGCTCTCTACGGCGCCACCGAAGGCGTCAGGCGCTTCCAAGCCTTCAGCCAAGCAATGGATGTCAGTCGGCAATTCTACAGCATGCGTGGCATGTCGAATGAGGCCGTTTTGGCCAGAGTCAAAGAGTCCTCGCCCAAGGCCGATAGTGCTACGCCGGAAGAGGACAGCGCGCGTCATGAAGTAATAGCCACGGCCGCCGACCTCACGCTCAAAGAGAGGCAGGGCGATCCGGGTGGCTATGTACGTAAGACGTTCGCGAATCTCGATGCGGCTTGGAACAATCTTTCGACGCCGGAAGACTATCAGGCAGCCATCATCGGCTCGATCGCCGCTCAGCAGCAACTGGGCTTCGAGAAGATTCAACCGCTGCCCAATTCCGTGGCGGGAGGCGTCGTCGACGGACTCAAAAACGGAACAAACCCGCAAGATCCCGCCCTAAACAACCTCTTTGCTGCACTGCCTACCGAAGCTGCCCAAAAGGCAATGCTAGACCACCTAATTCGGACAAGTGCAGCGCAGACAGAGAGAAGCCTAGCTGATCGAACACGTCGCGATTGGATAGTCGACCCCGAAATGCTGCTCGATCTGCGCCAAGCAGCCGAGTTGGGTCTGCGGGACTCGCATGTAGACGTCACGAATTACATTCCTACGCCCCAAGATAAGCTTGGCTACCTTATCGCCGGCGATAGTAAGCCAAGCAGCGTGCGGCGTAATCTGGCGCGGATGCTGGTTGGCTCCGAGGGAGCCGGCGAGCAGGGCATCTCGCTGCTCGGCATTGCGCCCATGGTCGCGGCCGATAAGGCTGTTGCGTCCGCGATGTCTGGCAACGTCGGCGACACCATTCTCAATGTCTTAGGAACGCTCCCCACCGAGAAATTGGTATCCGTCGGCCTGCAACAAGCCGGCAAGATTGCGGGGCCTTTGGTTAAGGAACTCTCGCAGGTCTTGAGGCGGTCCGACGACCTAGCGGAGGGGGCCGAGGCGCTTGTTCGCAGAAGCAGCGGCAAGCTCGCCGACTCGACGGAGGACGCTCTTTCTGAAGGAGCGGATCTTTACAAAGGCGTAGACGACTTACCTACACCCGGGTCCGAACCGCTGACAGAAGAAGCAGGCGACGGCGCTAGTCGAGGGCCGACCGGTCAATTCTATAGTGTGGTGTTCGAGACAGAGATAGATTCTGCATTATATCCGAACGTTTCGCGCCCACGCCATTTCCAGGCGGCCAACGAAGCCCTGCTGGTGCTAATGGAAAGAGAGCCGGATTTCGCGAAAGCTCTGCAAGATGCGGGAATTAACCTCCAGCGGACAAAGAGGGGGCTCGTTCCCCGAAGAGCGCCCCCCGGCTACACTTGGCACCACGACACAAAAGCCGGTGTGATGCAACTTGTCCCTAGATCGCAGCATGATCCTGGGACTATCTTTCAGAAAGCATTGCACCCGAATCGTCGAGGAGGATTTTCTTTATGGGGAAAATAATCAAGTTGTTGGATATTGTTGGACGGTTGTCGGACTTTGACGAGGATGACACGATTTATGTGGCGGAGCCTTGGACTGAAGATTCCAATGCAATGGTTGCGACCGCACCCGACGATAGCACGGTGCCTCCGAAGGCGGCAGCCAAAGCGGGGCTTACATATTTCATCGAGATATTCATTGCGATTGAATTTACCGAGGCCTGGGTAGCTTCACTGAAGGAAAAGCCCAGCCTGTCGGCTATCTGCCAAAGACTCATCGAATACGCCACCAATGATGCGTGAGGGGAAACATGGCGACTAACCCACGTTACGATGGACAGCCGCTGCTTAGGCTGCTGGAGCTTTATGTGCTCTGGGCCATTGGAGAACTTTCTCAAGAGTCGGAGGGTGGCTTGAAAAAGATGGCCCCCAAACTGCAATCTATCTATGGCGGCGACGGACAATGGCATGATGCAATTGCCCAAGCCATGCACATGCCCGAGGGAATGCCGGCAGCAATCCGGGATATGTGGGCAAAGAATCTCGAAATCGCCCGTGTCAATAATGTAACGCTTACGCCCCAGCAATTTGCCAAGATGTTCGTGGACAACAACTTCGCAGGTTGAACGCTGTTTTCTGATTGGAATTGCGGTGCTGGCTGGCGTTCTACGGCGCCCCCCTCGTCCTGCCCGACATCTCCCCGGAGGGGGATTACGGTGACGATGCACTTTTATGAATTCTATCGATACGGATCGGAGTGAAATCTAGACAAAGAAAATAGTGCAAGAGCACGACTCGCCAAATGTAGGCAGCCCCGAAGCAAGAGCCTGGGCGCGAAATTATCTAAAAGATCGATAGTGCGTGCGAAAAGCGCGGCAACTGGGTTGCTGACCGAGGCGAAAAGGCTGATGCCGACCTTGTGCTGCAGTTACGGTGACAGCGCACTTTTATCGGTCCCACCCATGTGACGGGGGTTAACCTCCCGACGCGCCCACGCCCCAAAATCAGACCCTTTTCACAGCCTCGCTTGCGCGGGGCTTTTTTCATGGAGCAAGCCTTATGGCCCGACCTGCAACCGCCGCCGTTCGCCTGTTGACCGGCGAGCGCGAACCCGTGCGCCTGGCAACGACGGCGAACCTGGAGACGATCGTCATCGACGGCGTTGCCTGGATCCAGGGCCTCAAAATGGTTGACGGCGTCCAGACAGCGACCGGCGACCGGGTGCTGGTCAAGGATCAGGCGGACGCCAGGCTGAACGGCATCTATACGGCCTCGGAAGGCTACTGGTACCGCGCCGCCGATGCGCGCACGGGGCGCACCATGCAGAAGGGAACGACGGTGCATGTCCAGGAGGGCACGGCTTCGGCCGCTTTCGTCTATGCCTTCCAGACAGTGAGCCCCGTGATCGGTGCCGACGACATTGTGCTGTCGTTTTACCAGTCCGACGACACCGTCGGCGATATCCAGGCAGCCGCGCAAGGCATCATCGACCGGGCCCAGGCCGCGGCGGACGTGGCGACGGGCGCCATGACGACGGTGCTCGATCCGCAATTCGCTACGCTCGCAGCCGCCCAGGCGTTTTCCCCGCCGATCGCCCCGACATACATCCGCACAGCCTTCTACGACAGTCACCAGGTAGCAGGCAGCGGCGCGATTTATCAGAAGAACGGAACGAGTGCCGGGGATCTGGTGATCATGCTGGCCGACCATGCGACGATTGTTGGTTATTCGCTGTCGGGCACTCCCACGGCGACCCAAAAAGGAGCGCGCAAAGACAACGTCAATGACGACGGCCCGGCGGTCCAGGCTGCTTACAATCTGGCGATCGGGGGCGTCGACCTTCCTGCTGGGACCTATAGGATGGTTCCCGGTCCTGTCTCACCCTTCACGCTCGCCGGACAACCCACAAATAACATCTATCGGGCAGTTGCGCTGACGGTGGACAATGTGGCGATCACCGGGCGCGAGGCGGTGCTTCACGGCGTGAGCCGCCCTGGCGTCAGCGCAAATGATGTTCAGCCGGTGTTCTCGACCGATATGAATATGGCGGTTGGAACGCGGAAGAACATCACCTTTGACGGCGTTACCTTCGATAGCGTCAACGATGCCGATGCAATTAACAGCAACCAGCGGCTTGCCTACGTGGTAGGCGTCGATGGGTTGCGATACCTGGATACAATCGGCCGTTCCAGCGGGGGGCGGCGCGGCTACTATTCCCACATTCAAAACTGCAAAAACGTCCAGATCAATGGGCATTTTCACCAAAAAATGACAGGTGGCTTCAATGTCCGCTACGTCGATAGCCTTGTGATTACGAACTTCATTTTTGATGATTTCTCAGAGGCGATCGATCTCGACGGGACAAGCAAGCGCGTCGTCATCCGAAATGGCGTTTTCAAGTCGACGTCTCGTCTGAACCAGTGCATTGACGTCAACGATCAGGTTGATGCCTCGATTGGCGACTTCTCTGTCTTCAATGTTGGCAATATCGCCACGATAAACTACAAAACCACGACACCGGAGATTTTCGCCGATTACGTCGCCGGAAACCCGGTCAGAAACTACCAACTTTCCAAGCGCATCCTTATCAGCAATATTTCCGGTTCAGCGGTCGGCACGACGGCCGCTCCCGTTTTCTACATCGGCTGGGATTGGGCGGCTGGCGGCCACCCAGGCGCTGGTCCAGTGCAGGACATCACGCTTGAAAACATCACGCTCGATGACCACAGTTATTTTTGGATACGCGAAGGCATCAACGTCAAGCTCAAGGACATTACATCCTACCGTGCGATTTGCGGGTTCAACCATGCTCTCACCTGTTTTTCAGCGGTGGGGAATGGCGATCAAATCGGGTGGTCAGACCTCGACATAGATATCGATGGCCTGCGCATTGAGGCCTCCGACAAAGGTGGCATTAGCATTCAGTCGGCGTCTCGTGTGAAAGTGCGACGCCTGGTGACGCGCGGCAACAACACGGCTGGTGGCACTCAAACTGATCTGACCATTACAAATCTCGGCGCGCGAGCTGGCCGCGCCTCAGTTGATGATTGTGACATCGAAGGCGATGTGATCTTGAACGGAGACAGCACTGCCATCCCTGCTTGGGCTCCCGACACTATCTACAAGCGCAACGCTCTTGTGACAAACGGCGGCAACGTCTACCGCGCCACAGCCGAAGGTCGGTCGGCGGGCAGTGGCGGGCCGGCCGGAACGGCGCTGTCGGTGACGGACGACGGCTCAGCTTCAATTGCCGCGTGGGCGGTATCGACTGCCTATGCGGTCGACAATGTGGTCTCGCACGGTGGTGCCTTCTTTATCTGCGTAGGGGCGGGCATCTCGGCGGCGGCAGGAGGACCTGCGGGGACCGATAATCGCATTTTCGACGGAACGATCATCTGGCGCCCCATACAGGGCGCGGTGAAATGGCAGTATCAGCTTTACCCCTATGCGATCATGTGGGGGAAAAACAACAAGGTCCGTGGAACTGTGACGGTGCAGGGTGATGCGCAGAAATACATCTTCGCCGAAAGTATTGCGGCGCAACTTGACGATTACGCCGCGACTGGCACGATAAACAAGAGCGTGTTTGTTGCCCGCCGTCGCGGTCGCATCGTTCGCGCCAGCTACCAAACTACAGCCGACGTCGCAGCCGACGCAGTCAACTACCGCAACTTGATCGTTCGCCGCTTTCGCGGCGGGATCTCCACAAACGTTTCCACTATTGATACCACAGCAGTCGGGCTGACAGCCTTTGTCACGCGCGACGGTGGAGTAGCCAGCAACTCCGCTGGCGCTGATCTCGAGCCCGGCGACGTTGTCATAGTAAATTCAAACTCCGCCGGCGCCGGGCGGGTGCTTGCCGGTGTCGCTGTTACTATCGATTTCATGGAGTTTTGACTGGCCCCTGCGTCGCATCGATACAGGATCCGCGCACCTACTGCGCGCGCGTCCGAGCTGCATTTATATGCCAGGGGCGATCCTATGATTGCACTTTGAAGTAGGGGACGACCACAAATACAGACAATAGAAAGCGCTCGGGCCGCCAGCACCACAAGGGACCGCTACAGTTCGCGCACCATCTGCGGCTCCTCATCGATGCGGAGTCGTCCCCAGGTTCTCTTTCGATTGTGAATTTCTCATGATTCGGCGCCGTGCGCGCATCGCCATGACAAGTCTCGAAGGCGCCGCCGCGCAGTCAGCTAGCGGCTATGCCGCCGGCCTTACCCCTCTCAGCCTCGCTTTCGCGAGGCTTTTCCATGGAGCAAGCCAGCATGGCCCGATCTTCAGCCGCCGCCGTTCGCCTTCTGACCGGCGAGCGCGAACCCGTTCGTCTGGCGACGACCGCCAGCATTGCGTTTTTCGGCCTTCAGACCATCGACGGGGTGGCGACGGAGGTGGGCGACCGCGTGCTGGTCAAGGACCAGGCCGACCAGACGCAAAACGGTATCTATACGGTAAGCGAAGGCCGATGGTTCCGCGCCGCCGATGCCCGCACCGGGCGCACCATGCAGAAGGGAACGACGGTGCATGTCCAGCAGGGCAACGCCTCGGCCGATTTCGTCTTTGCCTTCCAGACGCTGAACCCTGTGATCGGAACCGATGACATTGTGCTGTCGTTCTACCAGTCCGACGACACCGTCGGGGATATCCAGGCAGCCGCGCAAGGCATCATCGACCAGGCACAGGCCGCTGCGGACGTAGCGACGGGCGCCATGACAACCTTGCTCGATCCGCAATTCGCGACCAAGGCGACGGCGGAGGCCTATTCGCCGCCGATAGCACCCACATACATCCGCACCGCCTTCTACGACAGCTCTCAGGTGGCAGGCAGCGGCGCTGTGTACCGCAAGAATGGAACGAATGCCGGGGATTTGGTGATCACGCTGAGCGATGGCATGATGAAGACGGGCTATACTCTCGCCTCAACCCCGGTACGGCATCAATGCTCGGGGCGCGTGGTGGCGGTGCGAATGCCACGGCTGCAATAGGTGCACTGCTCGCGGGCAGCTATCCGCATGTGCTGATTGACGGCTCCTACCAGACCGACGGCAACCACACGATCTCGACAGCGAAGAAGCGCGTCGAATGCCTGGGCGGCTCTGCCCTGATCCTGCGCGCGCCAGTCGGTACCGTTACCGGCCACCATCCCGTCATCGATATCGCCGCCGATGACGTCCTGATAGACGGGGGCCTCACGATCGATGGTGGATCACATGCCGGCTACCAGGCTTCTATCGGTATTCGCGTCGGCCTCTCCACTGGTGCACGCCGGAAGCGGCCGACAATTCGTGGCGTGAAAGTCCGCAATCTTGGCCTTGCCGGCGTGATGGCGCTCTGTGTCGACAGCCCGACGATTGAGGACATTGACGGCTATAACATCGTCACGCCAACCGGCGGCGAGTTTGGCGACACGGTTTACGTGGCCGGCGTCCGTAAGCCGATCGTGCGCAACATCCGGTCGGCGAAGTGCAAACGCGACGGCGTCGTGTTGACCTATACGGGGAATCTAAACACCACCGACGTGTTGGTCGACGGGGTTTTCGCAGATGCACATCTCGACAGCCCCTCCGCCGGTGTCTGGGTGGAGATGACCGGTGCGCGAGATCCACGAGGGATCATAACCAACGTGGTGGCGAATGACTGTCTGGTTGGCATAGCCGCGACTGACGCCAACAGCGAGATCGTCATTTCGAATGTCAAGGCAATCGGCAACCGGCTCTCCGGTAGTTCTGCCGGTAACGTCTTCGGCGTTCAGATTCAGTCGGGCCGGCTCGATAACTGGTACGTCGATCGCTACAACACCGCTCTGCAATTGGAGCCAAACGGCGAATATCAGTTCGCCCTCAGCTCGCAAGTTGGATCGTTTGCGACTGGCGAAACGGTCAGCGGCGGCACCTCTGGCTCGACCGGAACCCTGCGGTTCCAACATTTTGAAATCGTCATCACCGGTTCAACCGTCGACTATGAACTCGGTGAGACGGTGACTGGCGGTTCATCCGGCGCGACGGGCATCTTGGTCGACTTCTTTGCCAACGTGCTGAGGGTCTTGCCGGTAAGCGGGACATTTCAGGCCGCTGAAACAATCACTGGAGGCATCTCTGCGGTTGCCAAAACGGCAAACAGCGCGACCCGGCGCATCTATGTGCGCGGTTCGGCCGGCATCTTTCCAGCTGGCGAGACAATCAGGGGCGGAACGTCAGGTGCCACAGCTGTAATCGCCGCGCCCTACCAGACGCCTCTTGCGATCGGCCCGGGCACGTTGATGAACTGCTCGACCGACGCCATTGTCGTTGCGAACGTCGTGACACCGGCAAGCCTTAGCCTTTCTAGCATCAGGGGAAACACCCAGTCGCATGGTATCCGGTTCAACCTTTCCGTGGGCCAGCGGCTGCGCAAAGCCAGTCTCAGGGACATCGCCCTGAAGAACTCTACCGCCATTGGCGTTGCCTTTCGGGTGACCACCGGCGGCGCGATAGACGAAATGCTGGTCGATGGTTTCGACATGTCGGAATGGGTTGGCGATGGCACCGGCAGTTCCATCACGGCCGGCACCGTGACCAGGTTTATTGGCGGCAACAATCCCGGTCTGCAGGGGACGTCGAGTGTGCCGATCAATCTGACCGTCAACACGACGCTGTCTGGGCTTCACAACCGGGCACTCTGCCACAACAACGGCGCCGGCGCGACGTGGACACATACGCTGCCGCCTGCCGTGCCTGGCCTTCGGATCGGCTTTGCCGGAGTACACGCAACCCATGTCATGAACATCAAGCCCAACGGGACGGATACGATCAAGGGCGGCGGTGCAGGAAAATATCTCATTCTCGATCCCGGCGAGCGCGTAACACTGGAGGCCTATACGGTAGGACTGTGGGTTGTCAGTTCGGCTATCGGCTGGTCAGGGGATTTCGAAGCCTAGGATGAATTCGCAACTTTGCGTAAGGGTACTGCGTCATGCCTAAGTTGATCGTTGCGAGGATGACGAAAACTAGAGGATACGTCAGCTTCAATTTTGTGGCCAACAACACAACCGACAGGCCAATGCCCAAGAGCGGCAAGTTCGACAAATACATGGCAACCCCTACAACTGCCCATAAGCCGTATCGGAGCAGAAAGTCGAGGCCAACGCCGAGATAGCCAAATGTGAAGAACATCGGTATCTGACTTTCGCTTAGGCCAAACAGCGCTATCCGCTGGTAGGAAAATGCCCACTCCATCATCTGATCGTGCTGCGTGCCCTCGATATAGAGTTGCGATCTTGTTTCAAGATTCAGCAACGCCCAATATATGATGATTGAAAGCAGCGCTATACCGACGGCGGCCACAAGAAGTCTCCATCTTCGAGCAGCAAAAAATTGGTGGAGCCCAACAACTCCGCAGAACATTGCGACGAACATCATGCCGCCAAGCGACATCGTCGCGATCGCTGAAAGAATGCCTAAAATTGATACCTTGGAGAGCTTGCGCGAAAGGGCGTACTCGCCAGCAAGCAGGCTTGCGATCATAGTCGAATGGGTGCCTGGTTCATTCGACAAGCCTGCAAAGCGCGGCACTCTGCCGACAGCAAGCTCAAGTCCTTTCTTACTCATGACCGTCTGGTCACCAAGGCCAAGACTTGCAAGCGGGTCAAAATAAGTTCGGAACGCCGCGAAATAGAAAATCTGGAACAGGACCATAAGCGCGTGCGCAGCGATCGCCCATCGCAAACCAACCAACAAAGGGCGACTGTCTTTGGCAAAGCAAGCTGGAACGAGGATGAGAGCCAAGCTGCTGCCAATAGTGCCTAGGACTGCTTTGGTGCCGCCCCCTTCGGTGAAAGTTCCGCACATCCCGACTAGTAGGAAAGCAACGATCCAAAAAGCACTCGCCTTGACCGGCGCACTTAATAGAGGGATCAGCATGAGAAGCCCGAGGTAGCAAAAGGCGGCCACCCCGAATTGAGACAGGTAGACACTTTGCAGACTCATTGCGATGACGGCAGCGGCGGCGTAAATTGTCTTAAGTTTGTCAGCAAAAGTTGACTGCCTATCGATTAGAATACTTTTTGTTTTTGTGTAATAGTGTGACATCGTGCTAGCAGGACTTGTAGACAGGGATCGTCCCGCAAAGAAATCCGGATTCTGTCAACGCCGTTGCTAAGTCAAGCGCCCCGTCAATCTTGCATTGCGCTACGATAAATCTACCCAAGGTTGCCACCGTCTTCCCATCGCATGGGGTGCCGCCGCCAACAGGCTTACATTTCACATAGGCATTTTCATAAGAAAGCCTAACGCTATGGGCTACTTTTTCCGCAGACGTCGTACCTGATGGCCTAACTCCACAGAGAACAATGGAAGTGCCATCCACCTCGAACGAATTAGCGGTGAGCACGGTCAGTCGACCTTTGATGTCCTTTATTTCTGCCAGCTTCGGCACGGCTTTGGGAACCTTGGGAGTGGCGAATGCTAGGACGCCGATAGTCATGACCGCTCCAAGTCCGACGGCAATGGCAATGAAAGCAATTGGTCTCACGGCTGTCTCACCTCGAATCGGCTATCACTGCGCCTTTATAAACGCGATTGTTCCCCCAGTTCGGCCAAACTCTGTAAATCCACGCCTGGTTATGTTCCGCTCCAACTCCAGCGCTTCGGCAGGGCCGGTCAATTTGGGGTGGAACTCGATGATGAGTTTTTCAAATAACTCAAAATGGTTTGGCGGAATGCTCGTTTCAGCGCCTTCGATATCCATGATCAAGACGGTTGGCCTAAACGGCAGGTCTGAAACGATTGTCGGGATTGAGAGCATAGGTATTGTGAGTCGTTCGGCTTCGTTGTCTCGACGCAACGCGCTGGATGACCAGAAATTTCGGCTGATACCGAAGCTGATAGAACCGTCGGCCGGACCTACAGCGACGGTCCTAAGAACGGGCAAGCTTATCCCATTGAGGCGAAAGTTCTCGCGGATGGATGCCTCTAGGCGAGGGTTTGCTTCGACCATGCAGTAATCATCGATGCCGATGTCGATCATGCAGTTCAACGCCATGAAGCCGATCGCGCTGCCGGCCTCCAGAACCTTGTCGTGGTGGCTCAAAAAGCGCGAAGCCAGAGCCGCATCTTGATCCTCGTAACCTCTGGCCATCACGTACCGCATGCGGCGGGAGACGCCATCCAAAGACAGGGCGATGTTCCGGACTGTTACCGTTCTTCTGCCGGCGGTAAGAATTTCAAAGCCAATATCGCGCACGTTCCGTATAGCTTCCAAGATCATCTCGGTTCCTTACGAGCTGGAATCAGCAGCCGAAAGTAAACGCGCCGGCCCAACTTCTGGCAAGGTGCATGACTCATATCCACGGCTTGCCCGGTTCATGGTTTTCTCCGACTGCGGACTTCCTGATCATCGCATCACTCTGCAGCGCCCTGCGTTTTTCCCGCCTCGCATTTCCTCGACCGTGAAGTTCCTCCACGGTCTCCCCGACCATAGTTCAATCATCAAAGGAAACACCATGGACCGCAACTTCGCTCGGGCGCTTGCGCTTGTTCTCAAATCGGAAGGCGGGTGGTCGGACAATCCGGCTGACCCCGGCGGCGCCACCATGAAGGGCGTGACGCTTGCCAGCTTCCGCCGCTATGTGAAGGCCGACGCGAGGAAGGCGGATCTGCGTGCGATCAGCGACGCGCAGGTCGCCACCGTTTATCGCCGCTTCTACTGGGACGCTGTGCTCGGCGCCGAATTGCCCGATGGCGTCGACCATGCGGTGTTCGATTTCGCCGTCAACAGCGGGCCTGGCCGGGCGGCCAAATATTTGCAGGCGGCCGTCGGCGTTGCGCAGGACGGGCGGATCGGACCGGTCACCGTCGCGGCGGCCAAGGCAAAGCCGGCCGGCGTCACCATCGATGCGCTTTGCGATGCGCGGCTGGCGTTCCTCAAGCGGTTGCCGACATGGGCAACATTCGGGCGCGGCTGGTCCGATCGTGTCAGGTCGGTGCGGGTTCAGGCCCTGCTGATGTCGGCGCAGGGCCCCGCGGCACCGGTGGCCGCGCCGGCGTCGCCCAGGTTTGAGACATCGGCTGATGTGATGCCGGCGACCCAGCCCGTGCAGCCGGCGTCCGGCGGCAAGACGGCTGCCGCGGCCGGCATCCTCGTTCTCATGGCCGGAGCGCTCGCGGCCTTCCGGCATCGGGTCGCCGATTTTTTCGGGGGCCTGTTTCAATGACATGGTTCAACACCAATGCGCTGCACAATCTCCTCAACACGCTGATCGCCATCATCTGCGGCGGCGCGCTCGCCGGCTTCGACTGGACGCTGCTCGGGGTGAGCGACCGCACCGCGCTTCGGATCAGCGGCGCCATTGCCCTTGCCAAGATCATCATCAACGCGGTGCGTGACGGGCCGCGCGGCATGGTCGCGCCGCCGGCCAAGGAGACATGAGATGGGAACACTCGCCCTCGCGCTGCTTGGCCAGGCCTGGCCGTATCTTCTGGCAATGGGCGCCGCGCTTGCCGGTGTCTGGACCGCCTATGCCAAGGGCAAGGCCAGCCAGAAGGCCAGGCAGGATGCCGCCGACGCAGCGGCGCGCACCGAAGCCCAGAAGATCGACGATGCCGTCGCCGGCCGGGCGCCGGACGACAACAGGGGGAGGCTGGCCAGATGGTCAAAATCATAGCGCTCTCGCTCCTGCTGGCCGGCTGCACCAAATCAGGCGGGTCGTTCTGCGCGGCCGGGCATCCCCTCCGGCCGACAAGGGCAGAGGCGGCGACCCTTTCCGATGCGTCGGTGGCGGCGATCCTGGCTCACAACGAAAAGGGCCAGAAACTTTGCGGCTGGAGGCCATGATGAACGATCTTTTCGACCTGCTCGGCATCAAGGGACCGGTCGTGGCGGCGGGTCTCGCCGGCGGCGTTCTGCGCGCGCTGTCGCGGCATCGCTACAAGCTGCGCGAAATGGTGGCCTCGCCGATCTGCGGCGCACTTGCGGCGGCCTACCTGACGCTACCGGCGGTTTCCTACGCCAGGATCGCCGGCCTGCCGATGCCCGATCCCGCCGACGACACCACCACGCTGGCGGCTGCCTTCCTGATCGGCGTCTGCGCCATGTGGATTTCGGACGTGCTGTTCGAGTTTGTGGTGCGGAGATTCAAGCCGGGGGTGGAGGAGTAGCTATTGGCACCGCGTCGTCTGTTGGCTACTGCCTCGGAATTACCGAGGCAGGCAACCTGGCGCGGCGCTGCTCTCATTTCCAGAAACGACCGCTGCCCGCTTCGGCTCACGCCGGGGCGGCTTTTTTGTATTTCCGATCGGCTATTGCTGAGCGGCATTCGATCTGACCGGTCTCGTCATCGCCCGTTGTCACAAGCAAGTTAATCATGTCGGTTATGCATAATGATTATTGTTAATTTTTGATTGATGCACCGAAACTAGATAAAGACTTGAGCGGATGAAGTGTTCATATATTGTTAAACAAGAGGTAGACCACAGAAGACGGAAGCCATCTCCATCATCAAACGGGAGTAGCTTTCATGAACAAGTTCACTGTTATTTTAGCCGCTGTTGCAGTTGCATCGTCCGTTGGAGCCGCCGAGGCAGGTTGTGGGTGCGGAGGTTCGGGCGGCTGGGGAGGCAATTCGGGCAGCCTGATCAATGTTTCGCCATCCATCGACCTTGGCAAGATCACCGCGCTGAACGACGTGCTCAGCGGCAACAACATCCTGAGCGGCAATGTCGTCTCAGGCATTCTGAACGGCAACAAGACCAACATCGTCGGTGGCGTTCTGAGCGGGCTCGGCGTCAACCTGCTGGGCGGCAACAGCTACAGGCTGGGCAAGCGCCACTAGTTCGGCGCTGCATTCCAATCATCGAAGACAACCCAAAATAGCCCGTTCCGGTTCGCCGGGCGGGCTATTTTCGCGTGTCGGGCCGATCAAGCGAGGATGTTGACCGCGCGTGCCGCGACCAGCGCGATGGTCAGCAGCGAGATCATGGCCTCGGCCATCATCAGCAGCTTGGCGCGCTGGGAGAGTGGCAAGGTATCGGTGGGCGAAAATGCGGTCGCATTGGTGAAGGCGAGGAAGAAATAATCGACGAAGCCGGGCAGCCAATCTCGAAGCTCACGGTCGTTCAACGTCATCTGCGCGAACAGGAAATCGGCCTGTGCGAGCTTGACGAGGCCGCAGGTCGGCGGACCGCCGCGGTCGGTGCTCCAGAACCACAAGGCAAACACGATGACGTTGGTAACCCAGATGTTGAGTGCGTCGATCAGCAGCGTCGTACCGCTGTTGCCGGCATGGCCCTCCAGCAAGGCACGCACCAGCAGGACCAGCGAACCGCAATTCATGATGCTGATGATGGCGGTCATGGTCAGGGCTGTTCTGCGGATCATGACCCGAAACTGGCCGATCGCATGCCACTCGTGGTCCTCGACCGCCTTTCGGGTGGCGGCCTGTGCCCAGGCGGTGGCCACCGACAAGGGCAGCAGCAGGGCCGCCTCCAGCGCGGGCGCCACCCAGCGCGGCCCGAATGAGAGATTGTTGATGACCAGAAGCTGCAGGCAGATGATGACGAGAACGGCCGCACGGGCCATCCAGAAATCGAGCGCACGGTAATGAATGACGGCATGGTGGTGGCGCATTTTTCAAATCCTGGATGCTTTTTTGGGGACGGGAGCCGGTCAGGCGTAGGCGACACCTGCCGCGATCACGCCCAAGGCGCCATGCCCGGCATGTTCAGGGTGCTGCGGGATGGCGTGTTCCATTGTTGTCTTGCTGGCATGTGATGACGGGAGAGGCGGCATGGTGGCGCGAAACTCTGCCTCAATCTTGGTTTTGCCATGGTCGGCCAAGTATACATTTTCGTAAGCTTCAAGTTCTGGGCTGTTCGTAAAACCGTCCGGTGTGATTTATCCACCGCATGACGCGAATCGACGAACCCATGAACGGTTGGCTGCCGGTCGGCAGTTCTGTTCCAGGCGACTGGCGGCAGTCGTCGATCTGGCCGGGTCTGATGCGCTATCCAGAAGCCGGCCTGGCGCTTTTATGCCTGACGCAGATCCTGTGCTGGACCGTGGTTCCGGCGCTTGTCGATGCCGCCCCGCCCGGCGATGTCGTCGAGAGCTTCATGTGGGGCCGCGAATGGGTGCTTTTGACCTACAAGCATCCGCAGCTCCCCGGCTGGCTGCTCGAGATCAGCCATCTTCTGACCGGATCGTTCCGCTGGCCGCAATATCTGCTCGCCCAGCTTGTCGTCTCGGCGACCTTCGTCTTCGTCTACCTGCTGGCCCGCGACATGCTCGGGAGAACCCGCGCGCTGGCCGCCGTGCTTTTGATGCCGTCATTGTATTTCTTCGGCTGGCCGACACCGCAGTTCAATCATGATTACGCGCAGATGCCCTTCTGGGCCGCAATCTGCTGGCTGCTGTGGCGTGCGGGCCGTGGCGGTGGGCCGGGCTGGTGGCTGCCGCTCGGACTGGTGTCGGGCGTCGGGCTCTATGCCAAGTTTTCCACCGGGTTGCTGTTGCTCTTCGGGGCGATCTGGCTGTTGTCGGACACACGGGCACGCAACCGGCTCGCCACGCCCTGGCCCTGGCTTGGGCTCGCGGTTTTCCTCGCCGTCGCCGCGCCGCTGGCCGTCCAGCTCTACCGCATCGATTTCCTGCCGCTGACCTATGTCGCCGGCCGCGATGAATGGGTGTTGGTCCACCGCGCCCGCCTTTACTATATCGGTGTCCAAATGGCGGGGCTCTGCGGCTTATTGCTGGTGCTGTCGATATCGGGGCTGTTGCGGCGTTCGCCCGCGCCGGAACAGCCCATCGAGCGCGGCGCGCTGGCCTATCTCGTGTGGATGGGGCTTGGTCCGGCGGTGCTTGTCATGGTGGCTTCGCTGTTCACCGGCGCCGGCGAGGCGTGGGGCGCGCCGATGTACAATCTGGTCGGCGTTGTGGCGCTCGCCTTGCTGGGTCATCGGCTCGGCGCCGTCGAACTGCGACGGCTGGCGATCTGCGCGTTCGCCTGCATCCTCGGCATGTCCGGTGCCTATGCGGGCATCCGCTGGACGAGTTGCAATTTGCGCGGGCGCATGGATGCCGTCTGCTGGCCAGCGCGGCAGATTTCGGACGAAGCCGAGGCGGTCTGGCACGCGGCGGTGCCCGGTCGGCTCGACATCGTCGGCGGCGATACCCGCATCGCGTTGCTGGCGGGCCTCAACGCCTATGACAAGCCGTCGATCTTCACCGACCTCGACATGCGGCTCGCCCCCTGGATCACCAGCCAGCGGCTGCGCGATCACGGCATGCTCCTGGTCTGGCCCGGGAGCGGCGTGCCACCTCGGCTGCTGGCGTGGCTGGGCAACATCCCCGTCAAGACCGTTCTTTTCGACTGGTCGCTCAGGGCACCACCGGTGGCGATCAGCTTTGCCGCCATTCCGCCTGGCCTGAAGCTACCGGGTTTGATCGACAGCCTCGCCCAAAACGAGCAACTGAAGTAGATCCACCGCGTCCGCTGGACGAAGCAGGTGACAATGCCCATTTATGGCGAGACCACTTGCTTTTACGCAATTCCAGACGGAAAACCGCTACACACTTTTCCTGGAATTGCTTTTGAGGAGACGTGACATGGCGACTTCGACCGAACGTGCAGTCCTTGCCGGCGGCTGTTTCTGGGGCATGCAGGATTTGATACGGCGCTATCCCGGCGTCATCTCCACCCGTGTCGGCTACAGCGGCGGCGACGTGCTCAACGCCACCTACCGCAACCACGGCACCCACGCAGAAGCCATCGAGATCAATTTCGATCCGGCCATCATAAGCTTTCGCACGCTGCTGGAACGCTTTTTCCAGATCCACGATCCGACGACCCGCAACCGCCAGGGCAACGATGTCGGGACGAGTTATCGCTCGGCGATCTATTACACCAGCGACGAACAGAAGCGCGTCGCCGAGGACACCATCGCCGATGTCGATGCCTCGGGCCTGTGGCCGGGCAAGGTCGTCACCGAAGTCGCACCCGTTGGTCCATTCTGGGAAGCCGAGCCCGAGCATCAGGACTATCTGGAGAAATATCCCAACGGATACACCTGCCACTTCGTCAGGCCAGGCTGGAAGCTGCCGGTTCGCGAGACGGCGGTTTCGTAGATTCGCAACTGCGATTTGCCCTGCATTGCTGCTCGACGGTGTCGTCGAGCAGATCATCGCATCCAAACCCCTTCAGTCAGCGCGTCTTGTCGCGTGGTGAAGCCATCGAGCTTTCACCAATGTGCGAAAGCGCCCTTCGAACACCTTCGTCAACGGCGAATGCGGTGCGGTAGGCAAACACGGTCAGGCGGTTGACAGCCTGCCGTATCGCGGTCCAATTGCGCAGGAAGAGTTGATTTCGGGAGACGGGCCGTGAAAAAAGTTTACGAAAAGCCAGTGTTTGTAAAACGCGAGCGTCTTTCGGTTGTAACTGCCTTGGCATCGCCTTCCACTCAGCCGACCTGACAAGCTCGCCCTGATCTGTCGGCCCGTTTGAGCCGCCGAAGATGAGGCCGATCGAATCGACCGATCACTCGGAGCCGATCACAGCCGTTTTTGTCCTCGATATCTCTAACTATACGGGGCCTCTGCTCGCCGGCTGGCTAGAGGCTGGAAATGCAATTGGCGCGATCATCGTGCCCGGGTTCCGGCGTCGTCCCACCGGTTTCAGCATTGGCAATTTCCGGCGAAGGCTTCAACGCAAGCTGCTGCTCAGGCGGTTTATCGGTAACACGCCTGTCAAGTTTATCGAATTTGGCCGCCCTTACGATTGGAATGCGCTTGGTCGGCAATTGTCTGACGTCCGCGCCGATGTGCTGGTCTGCTACACTTTGCCTGTCTTGATCCCTCAAGAGGTTCTTGGCCATTTTTCCAAAGGCGGGGTCAACCTCCACCCGGCGCTGCTCCCCGACTATCGAGGGCCCCACCCGATCCAGCGCTTGGCCGTGGACGGCCGGTATGCGGCTCATGGCGGCGTCACGCTCCACAAGATGTCCGCCGGTTTTGACGAGGGTGACATTCTCGGGCAGGTGCCGTTTTCCGAAGCTGACTGGACATCGAGAGAAGCCTTGGTCGACAGCACGGCAACCGCTATGCGGATTCTGGTGAGCGAGGCGGTGCCGGCCTACTGCCGGGGGCTGTTGTCAGGAATGCCGCAGCCGAAAGGCGACTTCGTCTGGGCGCGGCTTCAGCCCAGCCACCTGATAATCTCGCCGGCCATGTCGGTCGAGCATGTTGTACGGCTATGGCATGTGCTTGGCCTTCTGCCAGGCATCTATCTTGAAATCGGAACGCGCAAAGTCAGGCTGGGATTCCAGATCAGAAGGCTGGGGCCCTGCACAGGAAAGGCTCCGGTCAGGCGGTGGGGAACAGTGGAATTCGATCTCGCCAACGGTCGGGTCCTGTATTTTACCTACGGTAGAGTGCTCAAACGGCTGCTCAATTCAAAACACCTATTTTCGCGCCCGCCCGCCGGGAAACCCGCTCCAGAAATCCGGCTGTTCGGCAAAGCGAGTGCTGCGGACCAGAAAAACGGATGAAGTCGCTGGGCGATGCCCAGCGGCTTCATCCGTTTGCGACGTGGTTACTTGCCACAATGATTATCGTTTACCGTTGGCGCCGTCGCGTTACCATCGGCGTCCGGCTGCGCGCCTTGCGGGTTGGTCGGGCAATTCTGATCCGCGTTCGAATTCATGTCCCCTACCGTGCCAGTCGTGCTGTTGGTCGTGCCCGGGTCGACAGTGTCCGGCTCGATCGTATTCGGGGAAGCCGGCGTGTTCGGCTCAACCGTCACCGACTTGCCGCTGCCGCTTCCATTTGCGTTGTTGCTGCCGGCGCTTTGCGCCATGGCTGACGTGGCCAGACCAATGGTGAGAACCGAAGCTGCGAGGATTTTCATGAACATGGTTTGTCTCCATTTCTGTGAAGTCGTCGCTTATTTTCTACGAAAGTGATCGCGTTGCGACTGTGAGGACAACCGGTCGCGGCGGCGAAGGTTCCCGACAAAATTCCGCTCAGGCGCACCGTGACTGGCGCAATGCTTTTGGCGCAGTGCTCTGAAAAAACGGCTTTCCCTTGAACTCGAATGATGCTTTAAGGCGCACATCCACAGGGGTGCTCCGTACGGTCGGGGCTGAGACGGGGGCGGCAAGCCCACAGACCCTAGAAGCTGATCTGGGTAATACCAGCGGAGCGAGGCGGGCGATGTTTTCAGGCGCACAGATTTCCCTATACCCCATGACCGACGATTTCGTCGGTGTCATTCTTGGCGCGCTCGGTGCGCTCGATCCCTGGCGCGACAAGCTCAGGATCGAGACCGACGACATCTCGACCTTGCTGGTCGGGCCGCCCGAAGTGCTGTTTCCCGCCATGCGTGACCTCTTCGTGGCGGCGGCACGCAGCGGCAAACATTGCGTGTTGTCGGCCACCATCTCGCGCGGGTGCCCTGGCGAACCGGATGATCCGATCTGCCGCTCCGATGCACTTGGCGGGCCTGTCGGGTCGCTCGGCCCGCGCAAGGATGCGGCCATCGCGGCGGTGCGCAATGCTGCTGCCACCGGCCAGCCGGCGGCGGCGCAGTTCTCGCTCTATGTGATGGGCACCGACGACCACATGGACGAGATCTACGGCTGCATCGATTTTCTCAAGCAGTCCGGCGTCTATGAGCGTTCTAAGCATTTCTGCACGAAACTGCGCGGTGATGCCGGTGCGATCTTTTCGGCGCTGGACGAGGCCTTCTGCCGCTTCGGACCAGGCGCCGGCCACGTAACCCTCGACGTCACGGTCTCGGCCAACAGCCCGTCGGCTGTCTGAGCCAGCCGCGCTTTCGCGCTGCCGTCAAAGGTTGTCTCCCGTGGCCACATCATCAGTCGCTTCGCGCCCGATCGCGGGTCTTCTTGTCAAGGCAATGCCGGCCATGATCTCGGTCGGTTTGCTCCTAGTGGCGTGGGAGCTTTATGCCACCTATTCCGGCATCAGGCCGACGATACTGCCGGCGCCGTCGCGCGTTTTCGAGCAAGCGCTGCTCAATCGCCAGGCGCTGGCCGACAACGCCATTCCGACCATCGGCGCCACGCTGCTCGGCTTTGCCTGTTCGCTCAGCGCCGCCTTCGTGCTGTCGATGCTGGTCGACTTCTTCCAGCCGCTGCGGCGTGCGCTGTTTCCCGTCTTAATCGTCAGCCAGACCTTGCCGCTGGTGGCGATCGCGCCGCTGGTGGTGCTGTGGTTCGGCTTCGGGCTGGCGCCCAAGATCATGCTGGTGGCGCTGGTTACCTTCTTTCCGATGCTGGTTGCATTGGTCGAGGGTTATGAGTCGACCGAGGCCGAGATCGGGCAAATGCTCCGCGCCATGGGGGCAGGGCGCTGGCGCATCTTCGTGCTGGCGCGGCTGCCTTCGGCGCTGCCCTATTTCTTTGCTGGGTTGAGGATCTCCATCACCTATGCCGTGGTCGGCGCGATCTTCGCCGAATATGCCGGTGCCGCGAAGGGGCTGGGCATCTATATGCTCAACGCCAAGAACAATTTCCGCCCTGACCTGGTTCTTGCCGCCGTCGGAGTGAGCGCTGCCCTGACCCTTGTCCTGTTCGGGTTGACTGTACTGCTGCAGCGCCTTGCGATGCCCTGGGAGCGGGCCGGCAAGGAAACCGCCGGGAAGGGAGCCTGGCGATGAGCCGGCTGGAACTGCGGTATGTGCGCAAGGCGTTCGGTGGGCTCGACGTGCTGGCCGATATTTCGCTTAGCGTCGGCGCTGGTGAATTCGTCTCGATCCTTGGACCCTCGGGCGCCGGCAAATCGACGCTCTTTCAGCTTCTGACCGGCGCCGAGCATGGCGAGGGCGAGATGTTGTTCGACGGCGCGCCGCTCGACGACCACGGCAGGCATTTCGCCTTCATGCCGCAGCGTGACGCGCTGATGCCGTGGCGGCGCATCCTCGACAACGCGACGCTCGGGCTCGAAGTCCAAGGCATGAGGAGACAGGCGGCGCGGGTGCGCGTTGCGCCGTTGTTTGCCGAATTCGGGCTTGCCGGCTTCGAGCGGCATTTTCCAGCGCAACTGTCCGGCGGTATGCGCCAGCGCGCGGCCTTGCTGCGCACGGTGGTGCAGCAACGCGACATGCTTTTGCTCGACGAGCCGTTCGGCGCGCTCGACGCGCTGACCCGCACGGCCATGCAGCGCTGGCTGGAACAGATGTGGCGGCATCATCGCTGGACGGCGCTCCTGATCACCCATGACGTGCGCGAAGCCGTGTTCCTGTCCGACCGCATCTATGTGCTGTCGGCGCGCCCGGCCCGCATCGTGCGTGAAATTAAGGTGCCGCTGCCGCGCCCGCGCAGCCTTGGCGGCGATGCCGCGCGCCAGGCAAGTACGCTCGAGGCCGAGATTCTCGACATCATCGTCAACGCCACCCCATCCAAAGGACACGATCATGACTGACTTGACGCGCCGGCAGGCCTTGTTGCTGACCCTTGCCACAGGCCTTCCGCTCATTGCCGGATCGGGGCGAGCCCAAGCACAATCGGCACAAAAGGTCACCGTTGCCCTCGACTGGACGGTCAACACCAACCACATCGGACTGTTCGTCGCCCGCGACAAGGGCTTCTATCGCGAGGCCGGGCTCGAGGTCGACATCCTGCCTTACAGCGATACCGGTGCGGGCACGCTGGTTGCAAATCGCGTCGCCGATTTCGGCATCAACGGCACCATCAGCCTGTTCACCCAGAGAACCGCCGGAGCGGACCTGAAGGGCGTCTATGCGGTGGTGCAATCGGAAACCGGCCGCGTGGTCTTCAATGCGGCCCGCAGCGAGATAGTAAGCCCGAGAAACCTTGACGGCCTGACCTATGGCGGCTTCGGCAGCGCCTGGGAAAACGCCCTGATATCGACCATCATCCGCCATGATGGCGGCAAGGGCAATTTCGAGACGGTGACGCTCGGCACCTCAGCCTATGAGGCGCTGGCCAATGGTTCGGTCGATTTCACGCTCGAAGTCTCGACCTGGGAGGGTGTCGAAGCCGAGCTCAAGGGCGTCAAACAACGCAGCTTCGTCTATGCCGATTACGGCGTGCCTGACGAGCATACGACACTGATCTCTTCGAGCGAAGCCTATCTCCAGGCAAACCCCAAGCCTGCGGCAGCCTTTGTCCAGGCGACACGGCGCGGCTACCAGTTCGCGGTCGATCACCCCGAAGATGCGGCAGCCCTGCTGATCGCGGCCAACAAGGATGCGTTGACCAATCCGGCGCTGATCCACGCCTCGCTGAAGGCGCTGATCGACGGCCATTATCTGCGCAGCCAAAGCGGCGCCATCGGGACGATGGATTCGGCCAAGATGGAAGCGATCGGCGACTATCTCTTCGCGTCCGGCATCTTGCGCGATGCCGATGGCAAGCTGGTTGCTCAACGCCCGGATTTCGGGAGCTATTTCCGCAACGACTATCTGAGCTAGTCTGCCAAGATCAAATGAAATGGGTCGCCCGTCTTTCTGGACGACCGCGTGGAGCAGGGTCGTCTGGATGTGGCACCCTGGCTCCCTGACAGCCAGTTTAACACCGATCTGATCTTGTTGATTAACTGCCCGGCAATGGTTGCGTGCAAAGGTCGCCTCGAGGGATCATCGGGGTGTTTGCATTGCTCATATCAAAAAGCGAGGCGCTTTCGCACGTCAGTGACGGCAGGATTCTGTCCGCAGCCCGAAAGCGCGAAATCCTGGTGGATTTGCGTGAAGGTTTCTTTCGGATCTGCGCGCTGGCCTTCGCGGGCATGTTCGTCTACCGCGGCGTATATCACCTGATGCTCGACCCGACCCGCATCAATGTGGCGCTGGTGGCAATCTCCGAGATACTGACCTTTACCTGGCTGCTTCTGTCGCGGCGACCGCAGGTACGCGACTGGAACCCGCTGACGGTGGTTGTTCGGTGGTCGCCAGTTTCGGTGTCGGCTTCATCGACCTGGAACCGGGCGTGGCCATCATCCCGGTCTATGCCGCTGCGCCGCTGCAAGTCCTGGCGTTGGGGTTCGTGATCTGGGGGAAGATATCGCTAGGGCGTTCTTTCGCCATTCTGCCGGGCAATCGCGGCGTGATGACCGACGGTGCCTACCGCCTGGTGCGGCACCCGATCTATGCCGGTACCTTGCCGGTCATGTCCTGTTCCTGCTGTCGGCCTTTTCCTTCTACAATCTTGCTGTCTACGCCGCGATCACCTTCTTCCAGGTTCATCGCATCCTGCGCGAAGAGGCGCTGTTAGCCGCCACGCCGGAATACCGGGACTATATGAAGCGCGCCCACTACAGGCTGTTCTACGGGATCGTCTGACAAGCGGGCCGGCGCAGAATCGTTCGGCCTGCAATCACGCTTGCACTCTCTCACTCCCGCATCCGGCCGCCGATAGACTCTGGCCACTTGCAATCATCGCGGCGGTCTTGCTGATCTTGCGAGAGGCCTATCCATGTCCAGCGCGGTGTGCGGCATGGAGCAGAGTAACGTCCGATCGCCAATGCCTTACGAATTGTTCGTGTAAAGAACAATTATTCAAACTTTAATATCATTTTGTTTCAGAAATTTTGTTGATGTACACCAC
The DNA here is from genome assembly GCF_004023085.1 of Mesorhizobium sp. M7A.F.Ca.US.010.02.1.1. Classification (NCBI taxonomy): domain Bacteria; kingdom Pseudomonadati; phylum Pseudomonadota; class Alphaproteobacteria; order Hyphomicrobiales; family Phyllobacteriaceae; genus Mesorhizobium; species Mesorhizobium sp. M7A.F.Ca.US.010.02.1.1. Next base: position 99,195 of record NZ_RZRV01000019.1, read on the forward strand.
GCCTCAGGTTCAGTATTCTCTCTCTGAAACTGAAATTCACCACCTCGCGTAGTTGATCTTGCAATCGGCCTCTCGCCAATTGCTTTAGCGCAACGACAACAGGAGAGTGTTATGGCTCACACCATCAAGACAGTCGCCAATATGTTGGCGGGTAGTGCGGTAATTTTAGCTCTTTCCCTGCCCGCCAATGCTGCGGGAATCGGCCTTGGCGTTGGTGCCTCGGTGGGTGGTAGCGGCGGCGTCAATGCCGGTGTCGGGGCTTCCGTTGGCGGCAGTGGCGGCATCAGTGCCGGAGTGGGCGCCTCGGTCGGCGGCAGCGGTGGTGTAAATGCCGGTGCCGGTGCCAATGTTGGCGGCTCGAGCGGTGTCAATGCTGGTCTCGGCGCTTCGGTCGGCGGCAGCAACGGCATCAATGCCGGCGCGGGCGCCAACATCGGAGGGTCTGGCGGCATTACGGCCGGCCTTGGCGCCAATGTAGGCGGGGCGAGCGGCGTCGGCGTGGGTATTGGTGGCGGCATCAATCCAGGCAATCCGTCGAACCCGAGCAATCCGTCCAATCCGTCAAACCCCAGCAGGCCGAGCCTGCCGGGTGTCGTGGCCCAGATGTCGGATAGCAACGTGGCGCGAATGAAGAAGCGCTGCGTCGACGTGCTCAGCAGCGAAGGCGCCTACGACCGCGATCTACGGCAACTCTGCCTCCTGATCGCTCGTCGCTGATACTGGAGGGGCCGGGGATTGGAAGTGCCGAATCAGCCGTGAGGCTCGACCGCACTCTCCTGGCCTCCGGCCGGTAGGAAAGCCCGCCACGCTGGCGGGCTTTCTGCGTCCACAGGCGTGCCGGAATCAAATTCTGGTTGCCATCATCTGGATGGCCGCTTCTGTTGCCGGCAGACCTCTTCCGCACGCGATGCCCGCCACAATCGCGCGGAACGGTAGAGCCTTTGGAGCGCTCGTCTTTGAACATCGCTATGAGTCTTGGAACCATACCGATCATCATTGCGCTGCTTGGCGGCCTCAGCGGCCTCGGTGGCGGTCCGTTCTACGGCACCGGCTACTATGGCGGCGGCGGCCTTGGGCTCGTGCTGCTCATCGCCATCGTGCTTGTCGTGCTCGGGCGTATCTAGCCGGGTTATCGCAACTGATCGCAATCTCGTGAGCGCCCCCAATATCGGCGTGCACCGGATTGTGATGCAGGCAAGCCGGCTTGTGATCCTGCACTCTGCAAAACTTTCGTATGGTCATTGCGGTCCACACCCCCCCCGTGGAAACAAGAGGAGAGGGTCCCACCCCTTGTCCTCCTCCAAGGCCCGCTCCGGTTCACCGTAGCGGGCTTTTGCTTGCTGGCGAGGGGAAACCGGCTCGCATCAAACCCTATGGGCAAGGCATCCAGAAGCTGACGCCAGTCGACTATTCCATGTCAGGTACGTCGCCGCTGACGAAGAGCGTGTTCGGCGGGCCGTATTCGCCCAGCGTCGGATCGGCCTCGCGGCTCCAGGCGATGACGCCGGCATGCTTTGCCGCTAGAGCCCTGGCGGTGCGTATGGCACGGTCTTCGCTCTGCTGGTCGGCGGGTCCAAAGGCTGGGAACAACTCGCCATCCTCACCGCGATCGAACGCGACCACGACGATCAGCCTGGGATTTTTCTGGCCACTGGAATCGGACATCTTGCACCTTTGTCGCGGAACCTATCACATTGCGCGGGGTTGAAGGCCGCGAATCGATGAATGCCGACTTTGGGGAGTGGCATCGTGCAAGATCAGCGTTTCGATGAGCCGGTCAGGATTGCGCTCGGCCGATCGCGAAACTCGATCTTCAACGTGGAGCGGGTCGCTCAGGCTGCCGACATCCTGCTGAACCGCTGGCCGGTTGCAACCGGGCAAAAGCATATGGTTGCCCGTAAGGTCTGTCTGGCCGTGCTAGAGGGAAAGAAAGAAGTCTCGGCGGCAAGGGCGGCGTTCATCAACGCCGCTATCGAGGCGGACATTCTCGTTGAGCCGCGTGAGGTGTCGATCCCGTAGCCTGCCCGGTGAAATTGAATCAAGGATCGGCTCTATCCTCTTGGTTGATCTCGGTCTTTCACACCGGCTTTTCCGGGCCATGGCAACCGGCCAGTTCGGCGCGCTCTGCGGACAATCCGAAATTCGGGGTTCATTGGGCCTGTTTCCGGCATCTGTTGACACGGCATTTCTATCCAGATATTGAACAGGACTATACAGGTTCACTGAACAGGTGCCTATATGAAGCGGCGCGCGGTTCAACTGTCTCCCGGTACGGGCAAACCCGAGCAGATCGCCACCGTTCTCGAACATGAAATCCGCTCCGGTGTTCTCGGCTTCGGCGACCGCCTGCAAAGCGAGAATGAACTTGTCCAGCGCTTCTCCGTCAGTCGCAATACGGTCCGCAAGGGCCTCGAAGAACTGTCCAGCCGCGGGCTGATCACGACCAGGGTTGGTATTGGCTCGTTCGTCACCTTCGACGGCAAGCCGGTCGATGACTCCATCGGTTGGTCGCGCGCGCTGGCCGATGCCGGCGCCAATGCCGAGACGCGGACGCTGCGGCTGGAGGTCATCGAAGACCCCGATCTTGCTGCGCTGCTTGGTATCGAAAGCCCGTTCTTCATTGCCGTTGACCGGGTGCGCACCAACGCCAGCGACGGCCATGCGATCTCCATCGAGCGCAGCCGGCTGCCATTGTCCTCCGAGCTTGAGGACGTACCGTTGCGCGGACTGCGCGAGGGCTCGCTGCACCAGACGCTGCGCGCCGCCGGCCTCATTCCCGACCATGGCGAGGAATGGGTCGAGATCGAGATGCTCAATGCCGAGGATGCGGCCATCCTCGGTTGCCCACAAGGCACGCCCTTCCTGCGCGGCCGCCGGCTGACGCGTGCGGCTGACGATCGGCCGATCGAGTATGTCACCAGCCTGCTCAACCCGGCACATTTTGCGCTGCATATGAGGTTCTGAGCGATGTCGGATGCAACCAGCAAGGCCATCGATCGCGCCATGGGCGCGCTTGTCGGCGGAGCGCTGGGAGATGCGCTCGGCATGCCGACGCAGCTTTTGTCGCCGGTTCGCATTGCCGAACTCCACGGCCATGTCGAGGATTTCATCGAGCCTTTCGCCGATCATCCGGTGTCGAAGGGACTGGCTGCCGGCACCATCACCGACGACACCGAACAGGCGCTGCTGCTCGGCCGCATCCTGGTCGAATCCGGCGACCGTTTCGACCACGCGCGCTGGGTCAATGCGCTGCTCGACTGGGAGCGCGAGGTCAAGGCGCGCGGCAGCTATGATCTCTTGGGGCCGTCGACCAAACGGGCCATCGACGCCATCAACAATGGCGTACCGGCCGAGGAAGCGGGACGCAGCGGCGACACCAATGGCGCGGCCATGCGCATCGGGCCTGTCGGCATCATGATGCCGCTCGAACCATTGGAGGCGTTCGTCGCCAAGGTGGCGGAGACCTGCCGGGCGACGCACAACACCTCGATCGCAATCGCTTCCGCTGCTGCCGTTGCCGCTGCCGTCAGCCGCGGCATCGCCGGCGGTGGCTGGCGCGATGCTTCCGCCAGCGCCGTCGCGGCGGCGAGGCGAGGGGCGACGCTTGGTCATTGGGTCACCGGCGGCGACATCGCCGCGCGTATCGTCTGGGCGCAGGACATCGTGCGCGGCAAGGCGATCAGGGATGCCATTCGGCTGATCACCGATCTGGTGGGTACCGGCGTCGCCAGCCAGGAATCCGTCCCGGCGGCCTTCGCCGTGCTGGAAGTCGCCCGTGGCGACCCATGGCAAGCAGCTATCATCAGCGCCAATATCGGCGGCGACACCGATACGATCGGCGCCATCGCCGCCGGCATGGCCGGCGCCTGCAGCGGTTTTTCCCGATTGCCGCAACAGCATATCGCCCGGCTTGTCGGCCTCGACATGTCAGAGGTTCGCGCGCTTGCCGCCGACCTCGTGGCAGCAAGGGTGGCGAAAATCGGTTCCGGCAAGGATGCGGCGGAATGAGCGGCCGTCTCGTCCATGTCGGCAGTGCCGTGGTCGACTATGTCTACCGCATCGACGCCCTGCCGGCGCCCGGCATGGAAAAGACGGCGTCGAGCTTCGCCCAGGTCGCCGGCGGCGGCTTCAACATGATGGTCGCGGCCAGCCGCACCGGCATGCAGGTGGTGTTCGGCGGCCAACTCGGCAGCGGACCCAATGGCGATTTCCTGCGTGCCGCTTTCGCCGCCGAGGGCATCGCGACGCTGACGCCGCCATCGCCATTGACGGACAGCGGCAACTGCGTCGCCATGATTTCGAGCGACGCCGAACGCACCTTCGTGTCGTGGCCAGGGGCGGAGAGCGTGCTCAGCCGCGACCTGATGGCGCCGGTCGCGGTGGCGCCGGGAGACTGGGTGTTCACCTCCGGCTACACGCTAAGCTATCCCAAGAGCCGCGATGCGCTCACCGATTGGATCGAGGCACTTCCGGCAGATATTCCCTTCGTCTTCGATCCGACGCCGGTCATCTCGGACATTCCGCGTCCCATCCTGTCGCGGGTGCTTGCCCGCACCACATGGCTGAGCTGTAACACGACGGAAGCCGCCGAGATTGCCGGCCCAGGCGATGTCGAGGGACTCGCGGCACGACTTCTCGCCGACCACTGCCCCAAGGCTGCTGGCGTGATCATTCGCGCTGGCGCGAAGGGTTGCCATATCAGGCTGGCCGACGGCACAGCGCAGACCATTGCCGGCTTCAACGTCAGCGCCATCGACACCAATGGCGCCGGCGACACCCATATCGGCGGTTTCGTCAGCGCGCTGGCGCACGGCATCCCGCCCTTCGAGGCAGCGCGCTATGCCAATGCTGCAGCGGCCATTTCGGTCACCCGCCATGGCGGCTCGTCGGCGCCGACGAACCGCGAAATCCAGACATTCCTGAGCCATGCCGCCGACCCATCGGGAGCAGGCCGGACACAGAAGGCCAATGCATAACAGCTGGAAAGCCTGACAAGCCCGGGAAGCGGGCAAACCCACAGAGAGGAACCAACCATGCGCATGCCTGACTTGACTGCTCTGCTGACGGCGACCGCCGTCTTTACCTCCGCACTCACGTTCGCCGCCAAGGCCGACGAAGTGCATGTGCTCAACTGGAAGGGCTACGGCGCCGACGAGCCGTGGGCCGTCGAGGCTTTCGAAAAGGCGACCGGCAACAAGGTCGTCAACGATTTCTTCAATTCCGAACAGGAAATGCTGACCAAGATCCGGACCAATCCCGGCCTCTACGACGTCGTCATGATCAACGCCGCCTTCAACGACCAGGCGATGGACGGCAAGCTGATCCAGCCGATCGACGTTTCCAAGCTGCCGAACTACGCCGACATCAGCAAGGACAAGGCGGGATCGCCGATGCTCGTCCACGACGGCAAGGTCTATGGCGTGCCGTGGGTATGGGGCCTGACGGCGCTCGCCATCAACGAAAAATCCTTCGACAAGCCGCCGACGAGCATCGCCGAGATGTGGGATGCCGCGCACAAGGGCCGTGTCGTCATTCGCGACGACGCCGTTGAAGCGGTGCAGTTCGGCGCCATCGCCACTGGCCAGAACATCAACGACATCAAGGATATGGATGCGGTCAAGACGAAGCTGACCTCGCTGATGCCGCAGATCAAGACCTTCTGGAGCTCGGAGAACGACTGGAACCAGATGGTCGCCTCCAACCAGATCGACATCGGCACCTACTGGAGCGGCTCGGCCGATCGCGCCAAGACGCATTTCAAGCTGCCGGTCTCGCTGGTCGTGCCGCAGGAAGGCGCCGTTGCCTGGCTCGACGCGTTTTCCATTCCGGTCGGCGCCAAGAACGTAGCCGGCGCCGAGGCCTTCATCAACTACATGATCGACCCGAAATTCTACGTCGAATGGGTCACCAAGGTCGGTGCTCCCGTCTCCGCCAACACCAAGGCGGTGGAAGCGCTGCCCGAGGATGCCTTCAACCGCAAGGTCATGGGTGATCCCGAAGTGGCCAAGCGCATCCAGTTCCAGGCGCCGATCACCGACGCCCAGCGCGAAGCCTATCTGGCGCTCTGGCAGCAGCTTAAGGTCGACGTGAAGTAATCACAGCCAGGCCAGCCGGCGGTTCGCGTCGGCTGGTTCTTCCAATACTGGGAGGAGGGTACCATGGCAGCTGCGACAGCGTCGCGAAGCGGGCTGAGACCGGCATTGCCGCTGCTGGCGCCAGCCTATCTCTGGCTGACGGTGGCGATCTTCCTGCCGCTGTCGGCCATGGTCTTTTTCTCGTTCATGACCGAGCTGCCGCTGTCGGGAAAGCCGTGGGCGTTCACGCTTGGCAACTATGCCGCCTTCTTCTCGCAAAGCCTCTATCTGACGCTGCTGCTGGCCTCGCTGCGGCTTGGCCTCGAAGTGACGCTGTGGTGCGTCGTCATCGGCTATCCCGCGGCTTACGTGCTCGCCAAGGTGCTGAAGGGGCGCAGCCGCGAGGCGATCTTCCTGCTCGTCATCCTGCCGTTCTGGTCGAACGGGCTGGTGCGCATCTTCTCCTGGGCGATGGTTTTGCGCGAAGGTGGCATCCTTGACACCGCGCTCAAAGCGGTGCTGCCGTTCAAGATCAACATCGACCTGATGTATTCCTATCCGGCCGTCATCATCGGGCTGGTGCATTCCTATGTGCCGTACATGGTGCTGACCTGTTATCTCACGCTGCAGGCGATCGACGACTCGTTGATCGAGGCCGGGCGTTCGCTTGGAGCCTCGCGGTTGCAGGTGCTGAAGCGGGTGATCATCCCGCTGTCGATGCCGGGGTTGGTCGCGGGTGCGGCGCTGATCTTCGTGCCGGTCGTCGGCTCGTTCATGGAACCGCGCATCCTCGGCGGCCGCACCGGCACCTTCTACGGCACGGTCATCGAGGACCAGTTCGTCGCCGTGTTCAACTGGCCGCTCGGTGCAGCGCTCTCCTTCATCCTGCTGGCGGTGGTGCTGGTCATCCTGGCGGTGGCGTCGCCGGTGCTGCGGAGGGCCGCGTGATGGCGACGACCCGCATCCTCGAATGGCTCGGCCGTCTCTACATCTGGCTGCTGCTCGCCTTTCTTTATCTGCCGATCATCATCATGGCGCTGATGTCGTTCAATGTCTCGCCCTTCTACCAACTGCCGTTCGAATGGACGACCGAATGGTACGCCTCGCTGTGGCAGAACGACCAGCTGATCGCGGCCACCTGGAACAGCGTCGAGATCGCGGTCATCACCACGATCATCTGCGTGGTGCTCGGCTCGGCTGCATCATTGGCGCTCTATCGCTACGAATTTCGCGGCAAGAAGTTCCTGCAGGCGATGCTGTTTCCGCCGATCGCCATACCGTGGCTGATCACCGGCACGGCGATGCTGATTTTCTTCTTCGGTGTCGGCATCGGCCGCGGCCTGCATGCGATCCTGCTCGGCCATGTCGCGCTGGCGCTGCCCTATGTCATCGTCGTCGTCTCGGCCCGGCTGCAGACCTTCGCGCCGGAGCTGGAAGAGGCGGCGCGCTCGCTCGGCGCCAACCAGTGGCAGGTGACGAGGCGCGTTACGCTGCCCTGGATCATGCCCGGCGTCATCGCCGGCGGGCTGTTTGCGTTTGCCGTTTCGTTCGATCAGTTCGTGGTGTCCTATTTCCTGGCGACGCCGGGGCAGACGACGCTGCCGGTCGAAATTTATGCCGCGATCCGCAAAGGGTTCACGCCCGAGATCAATGCGGTCTCGACAATCATCATTGTCGTGTCAATGGCGCTGATGCTGCTCACGGCGCGCTTCTTCAAATTCGGCGGAGAGAAATAATGGCCGGCGTGCAGGTTTCGAACGTCTCGCGCAGTTTCGGCGCGCACAAGGCGCTGGACGATGTCTCCATCGATTTCGCCGATGGCGGCTTCTATGCGCTGCTCGGGCCGTCGGGCAGCGGCAAGACCACGCTGCTCAGGCAGATCGCGGGGTTCGATTTTCCCGACAGTGGCCGCATCACCATCGGCGGCGAGAGCGTCGAGCGGGTGCCGGTCGAAAAGCGGCGCATCGGCATGGTGTTCCAGAACTATGCGCTGTTTCCCAACATGAGCGTTGCCGACAATGTCGCCTTCGGCCTCTCTGTGCGCGGCGAGGCCAAGGCGATCATCGCGACCGAGGTGCAGCGCGCGCTCGATCTTGTGCAGCTTGGCAAGCTCGGTGGCCGCCGCCCACATCAGCTGTCGGGCGGCCAACGCCAGCGTGTGGCTCTCGCCCGCGCCATCGTCACCAAGCCGCGCGTGCTGCTGCTCGACGAGCCATTGGGCGCGCTCGACAAGGCGCTGCGTGTCGACATGCAGATCGAGCTCAAACGTATCCAGCGCGAGATCGGCATCACCACGATCTTCGTCACCCACGACCAGGAAGAAGCGCTGACGATGAGCGACCGCATCGGCATATTGCGCGACGGCAGGCTGGTGCAGGAAGGACCACCGGAGGAGATCTACGACCGGCCGAAGAGCGAATTCGCCGCCACCTTCCTCGGCGACGCCAACATTTTTCGCGGCGATACGACGGGCGATGGCATCCGGCTGCCGGACGGCACGGCGATTGCCGCCGGCGCGGGTGCTCGCCTTGCTGCTGGTGCCAAGGCGAGTTGTGCGGTGCGGCCCGAACGCATCCGTATTGCTATTGATGGCGGGGCTTCGGATGGCAACGCCAACATGCTCAAGGGGCAGGTCTCCAAGCGCATTTTCGCCGGCAACAACAGCACATACTTCGTCGACCGTGCCGGCCAGACGCTGAAGGTGATCGTGCAGAACACCGGTGCCGACAGACTGGCGGAGGGCCAGGAGGTGGTGCTGCGCTGGTCGCCTGAGAGTACGGTGCTGATTGCGCCGGGGTAGTCGACGCGGTTCGATAGATGGGGCTGTTGGCGTTCCTTCGCACCCCCCTCTGCCCTGCCGGGCATCTCCCCCGCAAGGGGGGAGATCGGCTGCTTCAGCGCCGATGCTCTTCCCGAAGCGTTGGGAATTTGCGAAGGCGGATATGAGGGCCAATCTCCCCCCTTGCGGGCCCGTTGCGTTATTAAGTTATACGGGCAAGGAGGGAGGGTCGGGCCAATGTGGGGTGCCTTGCGGCTCGGGTTTGAGGCCGGATTGGCTGGGGTTTGACGGGTTCGGCGGATTTCGGGCGCAATGCGACCCTGTATTAGGTCGCCAGCGTCACCCAGCGGCGCATGTTG